>NZ_JBEXMT010000001.1:0-508379 GCF_040610675.1 Nonomuraea sp. NPDC003804 | reverse complement strand
GATCCGCCGCCGTCAACGCACCGGCATACTCAACAGGCTGGGACACGCGGACACGCTCGCACGTCCCAGCCTGATCACGCAGCGAAACCAAGCAGGTACCAGGCGCGATCTAGTGATGTAGTACTAGTGGTCGGTACGGCGGGCGCGGTGCAGGCGGACCTTCTCCCGGTTCCCGCACCGCTTCATCGAGCACCACTGCCTGGTGCCCGCGTTCGACCGGTCGGCGAAGCGGATCCCGCAGGTAGGCGAGGCGCACACCCGCACCTGGCGCAGGTCCGGCCCGCCGATCAGTTCGACGGCGTCGCTGGCGATCTCGGCCAGGGCCGCCGCCACGGGATCGGCCGGCGGGAGCCGTGCGACGGACAGGTCGGGGGCCAGCTGGACCAGGGCAGGTTGCCGGCGCGCGGCCCACCGGTTGATCGGCTCGGGGAAGCCGCTCTCGCCCGCGATGGCCGCGTCGAGGCACCGGCAGATGGCCTCTCTCAGCTCCCGCGCCTCCATCAGCATCGTCATCCCCGCCACCGCCGACTCCTGCGGGCTGGTGCCGAACGGCAGGTCCTCGGGCAGCCCGAGCCATTCCAGCAGGTCCTCGGGCTGGAGCAGCAGCTCCCGGCCGCCCGTCTTGCGGTCCCGATAGGTATTGACGAAATCCAGTGCCGGACGCCCGCCGTCCCACACCCAGTCTCGCGCTCGCATGCCTCTAACCATATGATGGGGTTAACCCTGTAACCACATGATGGAGTTACGCCATGGTGGAGTCACGGATGGCCGCGGTCGGCGACCTGCGCATGCACTACCTGATCGAAGGGGAAGGGCCGCTGCTGATGCTGTTGCACGGGTGGCCGCAGAACAGCCACTGCTGGCGTCACCTCATCGCCCCGCTCGCCGAGCACTTCACGGTCGTGGCGCCCGATCTACGCGGTTACGGGCTGACCGACAAGCCGCGCACCGGGTTCGACAAGCGCACGATGGCCGCCGACGTGCGCGAGCTGGCAAGGCAGCTCGGCCACGAGAGGGTCTCGCTGGTCGGCCACGACAGGGGAGGGCGGGTCGCCCACCGCTACGCCCTCGACCACCCCGACGAGGTGGAGCGCCTGGTCGTCATGGACATCATCCCCACCAGGGAGATGTGGCGGCGCTTCGACATGAAGACGGGCATCGCGCTCGGCACCTGGCACTGGACTTTCCACCTTCAGCCCGACCTGCCCGAACGGCTCGCGGAAGCCGACGTCCGCGGCTATCTCGGCTACTTCTTCGAGAAGTGGACCGTCCAGCGGGCCGCGCTCGACGTGGAGGAGTACTACCGGGCCTTCTCGCAGCCCGGGGCGCTGCGGGCCGGCTTCGACGACTACCGCGCCTCCTTCCCTGACGACGCGGCGCACGACGACGCCGACTACGACGCGGGCAAGCGGCTGGAGATGCCGGTGCTCGCGCTGTGGGGTTCGGCGGGGCTGCCTGCCCGGGTCGGGGTCGAGGAGGTGTGGCGTGACTACGCCCGCGACGTGCGTGGCGCGGAGATCCCCGACTGCGGCCACTTCCTGGCGGAGGAGCGCCCCGACGTCGTGCTGTCGCACCTGCGCGACTTCCTGAAGGTGTAGCCGACGACTTCCTGAAGGCCAGCCGACGGCGATCCGGCCCCGGCGCCACGCCAGGCATCGGGGCCGAGCCCCAAGCCAGGGCGAGTCCGGCGGTCGTGGGTTGCGGTTGTGCGTGCGGTCTGATCGGGCGAGGGGGCTTAATGAGAGATGTCTGTGAGGTCCCAGGTTCGGATGCTGCCGTCGCTGCCACCGGAGACGGCGATTGGTTTGCCTTTGAGCATGGTCACCGCGACCCCGCTGACGGCACCGTGGTGGCCGGGGAGGGGAGGCAGGAGCGGTTCCATCGTCCGCGGGTCCCACACGATCACCGTGCCGTCGTCCTGCCCGGTCACCAGCACCGTCCGGGATCCGACGCGCGTGACGGCCATGGCGGTGGAGCGGATGCTCAGAGCCTTGCCATACGGTTCGCCCGTCGTGGCGTCCCACAAGCGGATGCCGCCCCATCCGGGGGCGTATTTGCGCTGGAAGAAGACGATGGCCTTACCGTCGACCTGCCCGATCGCCAGAGATTCGGCCTCGCCGCCGCTCGTGATCGGCTTGCCGATCGGTTGGCCGGTGGCCTGGTCCCACAGCTTTATCTGCTTGCCGGAGGCGGTGGCGATGATCCGGCTGCCAACCGCGACGGCATCCACTCCCGTCGCGTCGAGATGGCGGGGATGGCTTCCCGCCGACAGATCCCAGAGTGCGGCTCCGCCGTCCTGCGTCGCGATGGCCACGAGGGAGCCATCCGCCGAGAGCTGGGCAGGCCCGTCGGCGGATGCGACGAAGATCCTTCTCCTGTCCACCCGTTTGCCCGTCGCCGCGTCGCGGGCCACCAGCCCATGGTCGATGTCCGCGTGGACGATGACCGGCTTCCCGTCCCGCGTGGCCGTGGTCATGGGCGCGTGCTCGATGCACGAGCAGGAGATGGGTGCGCGGAATGGCTTGTGGGTGGCCAGATCCCACATGCGGACCGTGTCGTCGTCGCCTGTGGTCACGGCTACGGCCTTGCCTCGCACCCTGGTCACCGCGAGTGATTCGACGTCCCCGCCATGGCCGAAGAACGGCTTGCCGAGTTGTCTGCCCGTGCGCAGGTCCCAGATCGTCAGCGTGCCGTCGGGATCGCCGATGACCAGGATCGGCGTGGTGCCGTACGTGCCCACCGCCGCTACGCGATCCAGGAGATCGTCGCTGCCCCAGCCGTGGCCGATGGGTTCGCCGGTGGCCAGGTCGGCGACCCGCAGGGTGCTGTCCCCTGCGAAGATCGTGACCGTTCTCCCGCCGAGCTCGCGTAACTCGACGGGGGAGAACTCGCCCTTGTGTCTCACCTCGGTGACAGCACCGGTGGCCAGGTCCCAGCGTTCCATGTGGCCGTAGAAATCGCCGTCGGTACCGGTGACGACTGCGACGCCACCCTGGATGGCGATGCCGCTGATGTAATCCATCGATGTCACTTTGGCGGTGGCCAGAGCCTTTCCCGTCTTCAGGTCCCATGAACGGAGGACCCCATCCTCGTCCCCGGTGACGGCTACGGTGGTCCCACCCAGTTGCCCGATCGCCCCGGCCCTGGGTTCGGCCTCATGCCCCTTCAGCGGGGCGCCGACCGCGTAGCCGGTGGTCAGGTTCCAGAGCTGGAGCTCGAAGGGGAACTCGCCTTCGGTCAGCGCGACACGCTGACCGTCGTGGGAGCCGACGGCCAGCAGATTGGTATCGTTTTGGGTCATGATCGGTGGGGTCAGCGGGCGGCGTGTGCCGAGGTCCCACGCGCGCAGGGTGCCACCGCTCACGACCGCGATGTCCTTGCCGTCCCAGTGGTGCAGCTCGATGTGGTTCACGCCGCCCTGACCCGCGGGGATGGGTTCGCCGATGAGCTTGCGCGTGGCGAGATCCCAGACGCGAAGCAGGTCGTCGTGGCCACCCGTGACGATCACCGGCTTGCCGTTCACCGAACCGACCGCCGGGGAAACAGCCCGGTTGCTGTGCCCGTACATGGCGGGCCCGAGCTGACGGCCGGGCACGGGCGCCGCGTGCGTGGTGATCTCCGGGATCGCGGGGGGCGATGGGGTGGGTGCCGTGCGAGGGTCCGCGCTGCAGGCGCCGGCAAGGGTGAGTAACCCGAGCGCGATCGTGAGTGTCTTGAACGATGCCACCCGAACCCTCCCCGCGATGGCATATCACCGCTGATGGCCGTCTGTCGGCCCATCTTCCCGCGGGGCGACCAGAGGATCAATGGAGGGGAAGGGCCGCGAGGTCACCAGCTTCGGGCGGTGCCCATGACGTGCAGCAGGGCATCGCGGCGTCCGGCGAACGCGGCCTGCGCCATGCCCTCCCGCTCGGCCCGGATGTGAAGCATGGCCAGCTCGGTCGCCGCGTGCTGGTAGTCCGACATGGCGCGGGACCGGCCGGCCTTCTTGGCCCAGGTGCGCGCGTGCCTGCGCGCCTTCAGCGAGCTGAGCATGCCGATGTCCTGCTGCGTGAGGACACCGGTCGGCAGGTAGCCGGGCAGGACACTGCCGATCTTGGCGAGCACCCGCCTGCGTTCGGTAAGGATCACCGCCACGAGTACGACGATCACCGTGAACTCCAGCAGGTAGACCCCGCCCAGCGCGCGAACGCCGCCCAGCGTCGCGGCGCCGTTCCAGAGGCCGTGCAGCAGCACGGCGGCCAGGTAGCCGAGCGGGATGGCCAGCCACCTGGCCGGGTTTCGCCTGGTGGCCGCGTAGGCGACGCCGAGCCCGATCATCGAGGTGTAGACGGGGTGGCCGAGCGGCGAGACGAGGCCGCGCAGCACGAACACGCCCACCGCGTCGTCGGCCCCGCCCTCCATGAAGGCGATCGCGTAGTAGCCGACGTTCTCCACGAGCGCGAAACCGAGCCCCGCCATGGCGGCGTAGATGATGCCGTCGGTCAGCCCGTCGATCTCCTTCCGCCTGCGCAGGAGGAGCAGGAGCGCCGCCCCCTTCAGGCCTTCCTCGGTGACGGGGGCCAGGACGACGGTGCCGATGTCGTTGACCACCGTCTCGCCGTACCCGGCACGGCGGAAGAGCTCCTGGCCGGCCATGCTCAGGATGACGGCCAGCACGACGGCCACTCCCGCGCCCCAGACGAACGCGAAGGCGAGATGGAGCCTGGGTTCGGGCTCCAGCCGGTCGAGCGCGAGCACGGCGCCGAGCAGGATGGGCAGGGGCGCCACGGCCATGAGCGCCGCCAGGCCGAAGCCCGAGGGTTCGTTGGACATCAGCATCAGGGCCAGCATCAGCAGCGCGCAGATGCCCGAGACCACGAGGCCGATGATGAGAGCTTTGCTGGGGCGCGGTGAGAGCACCGCGGGGCGTGTCACACCAGTCACGCTCTCACATTGAGCTGTCGCGATAGACGGATAGTTGACGCGTGCTTGCGGGCCCTCACAAGGGGTCCCTCCCAAGGCTCGCTCCCATGTGCGTCCTCCCGCAGCGCCTTCCGGGGGTGCCTTCCCGAGGCGCGTCTTTCCGAGGTGCGTCCTGCCGTGAGGCGGGGGCCGGGCTCCCCTGCCCCGAGGGGCGTCGTGGGCGGCAGCACCCCTGGAGAGGTCGGGTACGGCGCGGCTACGGCTGGTCGGCGGCGGCCGGAGGGCGGAGCATCGCGTGGATCCCCACCGCCATCGCCAGGGTGATCCCCGCGACGGCCCACACGACGACCTGGAACGCCGCGGCGAGCTGGGGGCCGCCGCCGGGACCGCCCGCCGCGATCGTGTTGGCCAGTTCCGCGTCACCGACCCTGGCCTGGACGAGGCTGACCAGCGCTGAGCCGTACACCGCGATGACGATCGCCTCGCTGCCTATCCGCAGCGTGTTGACGAAGCCGGCGGCCATCCCGGCCCGCTCGGGTTCCACCATGCTCATCGCCAGCCCGTCGCCGACGCCGAAGCCGAGGCCCGCGCCCACCCCGACCAGCAGCAGCGGCGCGACGGGCGGCGCCGCATCCGTCGTCGCGAGCCAGGCGTTGCCCGCCGCGAACAGCACCACCGCCACGGTCACCAGCGTCCTGGCCGGCACGCCCCTGTTCAGCAGCCAGCCGCCGACCGGCGGGGCGATCAGCACGGGGGCGGTCATCACCAGCATCCACAGGCCCGCCTGCTGGGGAGATGCGCCGTGGACGCCGGCGAAGTAGGTGGGCAGGTAGGTCAGCAGCGTCACCATGCCGAAGCTGGTGGCGACGGGCACGAGGCTGAGCGCGAGGAAGCGCCGGTTGCGCACCAGCGTGAGGTCGAGGACGGGGTGGGGGCTGCGCCGTTCGACGGCCGCGAAGGCGACGAGAAGCGCCGCGGCCGCGGCCAGCAGACCCAGCACGACAGGATCTCCCCAGCCCGCCTGCGGTCCCTGGACCACCGCCACGGTCAGCAGCCCGAGACCGGCGACGAACGTCACCGCGCCCTTGACGTCCACCTGCGGACGACGCGGGGCGCGCGATTCCCCGATGAACGGGATGCCGGCCAGTGAGAGGGCCAGGATCAGCGCGTTCGACAGGAAGATCGCCCGCCAGCCGAGCCCGCCGACCAGCCAGCCCGAGATCGTCGGACCGAGCGCGAGCCCGATGCCCGCGACAGTGCCGAGCAGGGCGAAGGCCCGGGTTCTGGCCGGTCCGTCGAACGCGGTGGCCAGGATCGCCGCGCCGCCGGCCATCACGCCCGCGGCGCCGACGCCGGACAGCGCCCTGGCCGCGTCGAGCAGCCAGATGCCGTCGGAGAGGGCGGCCACCACTGACCCGGCGGCGAAGACCGCGGCTCCGGTCGCGAACACCCTGCGGCGGCCGAACAGGTCGGCCAGCGAGCCCGCGACCAGGGTGAAGGAGGCGAAGGTGAGGTTGTAGGCGTTCATCACCCACTGCAGCGGGGCGCCCGCCGTGCGCAGGTCGGCGCCGATTCCGGGCAGCGCGACGGCGGCGCCGGAGATGGACATGGGGACGACGAGGAAGCCCAGCAGGACCACGGCCATGGTCAGGGCGGGGCTCGAGGAGCGCGATTGAATTGCCACTCGGCAGAAAATGCCACTGAGTGGCGTTAGCTGTCAATTGGCACTTTTGCGTTAGGGTGATCGCATGGATCTACGCGAGCTGCCGCTTCGGGAGCGCAAGAAGGCCCGCACGAGGCAGGCGCTGACGGAGGCGGCGCTGCGGCTGTTCACCGAGAAGGGGTTCGACCACACCACCCTCGACGAGCTCGTCGACGCCGTGGAGGTCTCCAAGCGGACCTTCTTCCGCAACTTCCCGAGCAAGGAGGACGTCGCCCTGGCGGCCGACACCGAGCTGTGGTCGACCTTCCTGGACGAGGTCGACGCGATGGAGGTGGCGGGGCTGGTGCTCGACGCCTTCAGGACGGCGTTGCGGGTGAGCCTCGAGCGGATGGACGAGGGGTGGGGCGCCAGGTTCCTGGCCACCAGGGCGCTGTGCGCGGTGACCCCGGCGGTGCAGGCGCACAGCCTGCGCTACTGCGACCAGACCACGCAGGCGGCCTTCGCGAGGATGGGCGCCCGGGCGGGGTTCGACGCCGAAGACGTACGGCTGAAGCTGGTGATCGAGGTCGCGATCGCGGCGTGGCGGCACGCGGCGCTCAGCTGGACGGGCGACGGCGGGCCGGGCGGGCTCGCGGGACTGCAGGAGCGCCTCGACACGGCCTTCGCCGCGATCCCCGACAGCGTCGCGCTGACCGGGGCGAACGCCGACCGGTGAGGTGGCCCGGCCGTACTGAGGGCCGGCGGGTGTCGCGCGGCGCGATGCGGTGGCCCGGAGCGCCCGCGCCGCGGGAGGATCCGGCCGCGCTGACGGACGGTGGGTGTCGCGCGGCGCGGCGATCCAGGGCCCGCGCGTTGGGTGGGGTGGGTCCTGGGTGCCGGATGGTCAGAGGTGGCCGACCGGTGGGATCGGGTGGGCGACCCGGTGGTGGTGATGGTGGCGGCATGGTCGAGGATGGGCACGCCAGAGCCGTCCGGCAGAGGGGATCACATGGACTGGGCCGAGATCACGTCCGAGGAAGAGCTGCGCGACCTGCTGGGCGAGGTGATGCCCAGGGCCGCCGCCAAGGATCGGTTCGCGCTGCACGAGCGCGACAAGGAGTGGCTGGCCAACTCCCCGTTCTGCCTGATCTCCACCGCGGCCGCCGACGGCACGTGTGACGTCTCGCCCAAGGGTGACCCGCCCGGCTTCACCCACGTCATCGACGACACCACCATCGCGATCCCCGACCGTCCCGGCAACCGCAGGGCGGACGGGTTCCGCAACATCCTGACCAACCCGCACGTCGGCCTGCTCTACCTGGTGCCGGGGCGGGGCGAGACGCTGCGCATCAACGGCAGGGCCAGGCTGGTGAGGGAGGCGCCGTTCTTCGACGAGATGATCGTCAAGGGCCATCGGCCGCGGCTGGCGCTGGTCGTGGAGATCGAGCAGATCTTCTTCCACTGCGCCAAGGCGTTCCTGCGCTCGACGCTGTGGAAGCCGGAGACGTGGCGGCCCGACGCCATGCCGTCCCACGCGGCGATCCTGAAGAGTGTCCAGAAAGTGGAGGAGTCCCTCGAAGAGCTGGAGCGCTACTACGGGGACTCCTACCAGGAGAAGCTGTACAAGTCCTAGGCGGCGGACGGGGGTCCCGAGGGCAGCCGGATCACGTTGCGGCCGCTGTACGCGCTCAGGTCGACGACCGTGGTGTCGGTCTGGGTGTGGTTGCGGCGGCCGGTCTTCCTGATGTCGCGGACCTTGTGTCGCGCCACCCGCGGCGGCACCGCCTCAAGCCTCGTGTTCACTGAGCCCCCCGGCGTGATGTTTTTGTTACATCACATTACTTACAGATTGCCCCATAAGTCCCATGTAAAGATCGCGTCAGTACGGAAGCCGTCGTCCGGACGGCGACCGCAGGTCCAGGTCCTGAGGCCGGCTCGGCTGGCGCTTGGACGGTGTCTTGACGATCCTGGTGCGTCGCATGGTCTGCCCCCTTCGGTTGTCCCCACAGTGCACCCGGCCGCTTGACAGCGGCTTGGCGAGCACTTGCGGCCCGCCGACCAGGTCGTCTCCACACCGCGCAAGCCCCGAGCAAGCCCGAACGAGCACCACCCTCAGGTCCGGGCGGGCCCGGCGTGGCCACAACCGGCGCGAGCACCCCGCCCGCGCACCGCAACTTCGCGACAGGGAAGGGCATCTAACCCCCCGTGAATGATCCAGCGCGCATCGGTGGTTACTGGCTGGCCGGACGGCTCGGCGAGGGTGGCCAGGGTGTCGTCCACGAGGCATACGACGGCGAGGGCCACAGGGTCGCCATCAAGGTGCTGCACACCGCCGACGCGCGAGGCCTGGCCAGGGAGGCGACCGCGGCCCAGCGGGTGGCCTCGTTCTGCACGGCCCGGGTCCTGCACGTCGAGACCGAGGGGCCGCGGCCGCACATCGTCTCGGAGTACGTCCAGGGCCCGAGCCTGCGCGCGGCGGGCCGCCTGTTCGCGGGCGACGACCTGTACCGGCTCGCGACCGCCGTGGCCACCGCGCTGACCGCCATCCACGACGCGGGCGTGATCCACCGCGACCTCAAGCCGGACAACGTGCTGCTCAGCCCCGACGGGCCGCGAGTGATCGACTTCGGCATCGCACGGACCGCGGAGATGTCGCTGACCAGGAGCGGTGAGGTCGCCGGCACTCCCAGCTACATGGCCCCGGAGATCTTCACGGGCCAGCGCGCCACGCCGGCGGTGGACGTGTTCGCGTGGGGCGCGGTCGTGCTGTTCGCCGCGACCGGCGAGGACCCCTTCCGCGCCGACCACCTCGGCGGCGTCATGCACAGGGTGCTGTCCTCGCAGCCGGACCTGAGTGTCCTGCCGGAACGGCTGGCCCCGCTGGTGGCCGCGGCGATGGCCAAGGATCCGGCCGCCCGGCCGACCGCCCGCGACCTGCTGCTCGCGCTGGTCAGCGCTCCGGTGGCCGCTACCGGGGAGCTGCTGGCGGCCGGCAGCCGCTCGGCCATGGGCCTGCACGTGACGGGCGAAGCCGATCCCGCGCTCGGCACGATCGCCGAGGACGCCTACGGAGGGCTCGGGCCGCAGGAGCGCGAGCTGGTCCCCGAGGTGTTCCTGCGGCTGGTCGCCGTGGACGAGGACGGCCGCGAGACCGTCCGCTGGACGCCCAGGTCGGAACTGCTCGACGGCGGGCGGGACGAGCCGGTCGAGAGGATCCTGCGCGCCTTCTCCTATCTCGTCACCGAGAGGGACGGCATGGTCGCGCTGTCGCGTCCGGCGCTGCTGCGGGCGTGGCCGAGGCTGCGCGGGTGGGTGGACGCCGACAGGGCCGGCCTCGCCGTCCTGACCGAGCTCAGCGCGGCCGCCAGGCAGTGGGCCGACCACGGCCGCCGCGACGGCGACCTGCTGCAGGGCAGCCGCCTGGAAAGCGTGCTGAGCTGGGCCGCGACGGGGCGCAAGCACGTCACGCTCACCCCGACGGAACGCGACTACCTGCGCGCGGGTACCGAGCTGACCAGGAAGCGGGCCCGCAGGCGCAGGCTGACCACCGCGGCGCTGGCCGGCCTGCTCGCCGTCGCGCTGGTGGCGGGCGGGCTCGCGGTGTGGCAGGCCCGGCGCGCCGACGCCCAGCGTGACGCGGCCACGGCCAGGAACGTCGCGATCGAGGCGGCGGCGCTGCGGGCGGGCGATCCGGTCAGGGCGATGCTGCTGACGCTGGCCGCCTGGCGGGTCTCGCCCGGTGTCGACACGCGCTCGGCGCTGGTGTCGTCCTACCAGCAGAGCGAGGTGGCCGCCTTCCACGACCCGCCGGTCGACGGGGTGGCGCTGCGCACGCTCACCCATGACGGGCGCTTCCTGGTCAGCGTGAGCGAGAGCGGCGTGTCGGTCCACGATCTGCGTTCCGGCCGCAGGACGCGCGGCTGGGCCGTACCGGGGATCGGCGGCGAGTACCTGTTCGACGTGTCAGTCAACGGCAGCGGGCGGCGCGTCGCCGTGACGACCGACAAGAGGATCACCGTCTGGGACGTCGCCACGGGACGGCTGGTGGCGCAGAAGGCGATGCCCGAGGGGTCGGGCGGACGCGGCGCCGACTACGGCGACAGCGAGTCCACGCTGGCCGTCAGCCTCACCGACTCGCTGATCTACCTGTGGGACCACGACAGGGGCCGCACGTTCGGCGGCATCCGCGCGCGGGATTCCTTCACGGGCGGCGACCCGCTGGTCGACAGGACCGGACGGCTGCTGCTCGTGCCGGGCGACCCGCCCTTCTCGGCGCTGCGGCTGCCCGCGTGGACCAGGGACGACAGGCTGACGGCCGCCTGCAAGGACCAGCCGCACGCGGCGGCGTTCACCGCCGACGGCACGATGCTGGCCTGCGCGGGACGGGAGATCCAGCTCGTCGACCCCGCGACGGGCAGGCGGCTGCCGCTGCCCGGCGGCGAACACGAGTTCTGGCCCGCGGCGCCGGCGTGCGAGCTGTGCGGCGCGGCCGTCAAGGGCCTGCGTTTCAGCCCGGACGGCCGCTACCTGGCCGCGTTCGCCGACCGGTCGCTGCGCGTCTGGGAGGTGGCCGACCAGCGGCAGGTCCTCGCCTACCAGGCCGAGGGCGAGCTGACCGACGCCCGCTTCGACGGCGACGTCCTGCGCTACCTGCTCGACGACACCGTCGTCACCCTCGACCTGCGGCCCCGGGTGAGCGGTTTCCGCACCACCGCCGCCCAGTGGGGCACCGAGCTGAGTCCCGACGGCAGGTGGGCCCTGACCAGGCCGGACGAGCACACGATGGAGCTGTGGGAGCTGGCCGCCCGCCGCCGGGTGTGGCGGATGCGCGCCTCCGGCCGGCCGGTCTTCGACCAGCAGGGCGAGCGGCTGCTGACCATCCCTGAGAGCGGCCGGATGACGCTGTGGGACCTCAGGACGCGGCAGCGGCGGTGGTCGGCGCCCGTGCCCTTCGACAGGCCCGCCGTCCAGGCGGCGTTCACGCGCGACGGCCGGACGCTGGTCCTCACCACCGCCCTCACGGAGACGGACATCAGGATGAGCCGCGTGGACGCGCGCACCGGCCGCGGGCTGGGCACCTCCGCCACACGCGCCGCCGGCGGCGTCCTCACCCCCGACGGGAAACGGCTGGCGGGCACCGACGGCCGGTTCCACGACGTGGCCACCGGCAGGCCGATCGGCGCCGGGTTCGGCACGGGGGTCGTCGCCGTCAGCGACCAGTCGACGATGGCCGTCAGCGGCGACCGCACCGGCCGGATCGCGCTGCGCCGCCTCGACGGCCAGGCCGCCGCCTCGCCGATGCTGAGAGGCGCGATCGAGCGGGTGGCGCACATGGCCTTCTCTCCTCAGGGTGACCTGCTGGCCACCGTGGGCGACGACCCCGGCACGCTCCAGCTGTGGGACGTGCGGGCCCGGCGGCGGCTCGGCGGCCCGGTCAGCGCGTACGCCGAAGGGCTGCCCGGCGAGGGCGGCCTCGCCTTCAGCCCCGACGGGAAGGCGCTGTACGTCGCCGAGCACGCCGGCCTGATCCACGAGTTCGTGGTGGACCCCGAGCGCATGGCCGGCGCCCTCTGCGAGCGGGCGGGACGCGAGCTGACCGAGCGGGAATGGCGAGAGTCCTTCGAGCAGGTTCCCTATCGCCAACTTTGCAGCTCCTGAGAGCATCCAACACGCCATGGGGGATGCGCTGATCGACGGGGACCCGCAGCGGCTGGGCGGCTACTGGCTCGCCGGACGGGTCGGGGAGGGCGGCCAGGGAGTCGTCTACGAGGGCTACGACGCCCAGGGCGAGCGGGTGGCGATCAAGGTGTTGCGCGGCGACCCCTCGACCCAGCCCCGTCTGGCCAAGGAGGCCGCGGCGGCCCGCCGCGTCCCGGCCTTCTGCACCGCCAGGGTGCTGGAGGCCGACCTGGACGGCCCGCGGCCGTACATCGTCTCGGAGTACGTCGAGGGCCCGAGCCTGCGCGCGGCGGGCCGCGTGTTCGCGGGCGACGAGCTGCACCGGCTGGCCACCGCCGTGGCCACCGCGCTGACCGCCATCCATGATGCGGGCGTGATCCACCGCGACCTCAAGCCGGACAACGTGCTGCTCGGCCCGGACGGGCCGCGCGTCATCGACTTCGGGGTGGCCCGCACGCTGGAGATGTCGCTCACCTCGGCGCAGCTGCTGGCGGGCACGCCCAGCTACATGGCGCCGGAGGTGTTCTCGGGCGAGCGGGCCGGCACGGCCGCCGACGTGTTCGCCTGGGGCGCCACCGTGCTGTTCGCCGCGACCGGGCAGGACCCGTTCCGTGCCGACTCGCTGGGCGCGGTCATGCACCGCGTGCTCTCCCACGAGCCCGACCTGTCGATGCTGCCGGGTCCGCTGCGGGCGCTGGTGGGCGCCGCGCTCGCCAAGGACCCCCGGCAGCGGCCCACCGCCAGGGAGCTGCTGCTGGGGCTGGTCAGCGGGGACGGCCTCGACACCGCCAGGCTGCTGGCCCAGGGCGTGGGCTCGGCCGCGGCCATGGCGGCCCACGGCGGCCGGCCGGCCGCCGACCCCGCGCTCGGCACGCTCGCCGAGGACGCCTACGCCGCGCTCGGCCCCGCCGAGCGGGAGCTGGTGCCCGAGCTGTTCCTGCGCCTGGTGACCGTCACCGAGGACGGCGATCTGGCCGTACGGCAGGCCGCCCGCGCCGAGCTGCCCGACGGCATCGAGCCGGTCCTGCGGGCGTTCGCCTACGTGGTGTCCGGCGGCGACCCCGTCAGGCTGTTGCGTCCGGCTCTTCCGCTGGCCTGGCCGCGGCTGCGCGCGTGGATCCAGGCCGACAGGGACGGCCTGGCCGTGCACCGGCGCATCGCCGCCGCCGCCACGAGCTGGGCCTCCGGCGGGCGCAGGGACGCCGACCTGTTCCACGGCAGCACCCTGGACGCCGCTCAGCGCTGGGCCGCGACGGGCCGCAGGAACATCACGCTCACCCCTGCCGAGCGCGACTTCCTGGAGGCCGGCTCGGCGCTGGTCAGGCGGAGGGGGCGCAGGGTCAGGGCCGTCTCGGTCGCGCTGGCCGTCCTGCTGGTGCTCGCGGTGGCCGCGGGCGGCTTCGCCGTCCAGCAGAGCAGGCAGGTGGCCGAGCAGCGCGACGTGGCCGAGTCGGGACGGCTGGCGGCGCTGGCCGACTCGGTCCGGGCGAAGGACCCGGTGCTGGGCATGCTGCTCGGCGTCGCCGCGCACGACGTCGCCGCCACGCCGCAGGCGATGGCGGCGATGTACCGCGGTCTCACCTCGGCGGCCACCCGGTCCTTCACCGACCCGGCCGCTGTGGCGGTCAGGGTGCTCGGCGCCGACGGCCACCGCCTGTTCAGCGCCTCCGACGGCGAGGTGAGGGTGTGGGACACGCGCACCGGCCGCAGGACGGCCGCCTTCCGGCACCAGGAAGGCGACGTCATCGGGATGGCGGCCAGCCCGTCCGGCCGCACGCTCGCGGTCGCCACCGACAAGGAGGGGGTCATGCTGTGGGACGCGGCGACGGGCGCCGCGCGCCGGCCCCGCTACCGGCTCTTCGAGGGCGCGGAACAGATCGACTTCGCCGTGTCGTACAGCGCGTCCGAGGACGTCGTGGTGGTGCGGGTGGGGCAGGGCGCCACGTTCTGGAACACCCGCACGGGAGCGAAGACAGGTGTGCCCACGCTCGGCGGGAACCTGGAGGTGACCCCCGACGGCAGGACGGCGGTGTACACGCTGATGGGTTCCGAGCTGCGCCGCCAGGCGTTGCCCGGCGGGCGGGCGGCCACGTTGTCGCGCTGCCCGCGGCTGTGCCAGGACTTCGCCCTGAGCCCGGACGGCGCGAAGGCGGCCGTTCCGGGGCCTGAGGAGGACATCCAGCGCCTGGCCGTCAGCACGGGCAAGGAAACGGACATCAACCTGAGCGGATGGAAGGGCGGCGCCATCTCCTGGAGCGGGGACGGCAGGCTGATCGCCGCACTGGGCGACAACGGGCTGCAGGTGTGGCGGGCCGGCGACGCCACGATGGTGCTCGACGAGCCCGTCCCGCCCGGCGCCGACCACCTGGCCTTCGATCCCGACGGCCGCACGCTGCGCTACCTCGCCGGTGACACCGTGGTCGGCGTGCCGCTCGATGCGCGCCCGCGCCGCGGCCCGAGCGGGGAGCTGATCAGCCCCGACGGCGGCCGCCTGCTGGCCGGCCGCACCGTGCGCCACCTGGCCACGGGCCGGACGGTCACCCTGAAGGACGAACCCCAGTACCCGCGGGTCTTCAGCGGCACCGGCGCGGCCGTCGCCACGGGCGGCGACGAGAGCGTCTCCGTCCACGACACCGCGACCGGCCGGAGGCTGGCCGAGCTGCCCATGCGCGACGAGGCACCCCAGGGCCTGGCCTTCAGCCCCGACGGCGCCCGCCTGGCCGTCTCGGCGCAGACCTTCGTCAGCCTGGTCGACCTGAAGAGCGGCAGGCAGATCTGGCGGGCGCCGTCGAACATGGCCGACGAGCTCGCCTTCACCCCTGACGGACGCCACCTGTCGGTCGGCGACGGCTTCCTGGACGCCGCGACCGGGCGTCCGGCCACCCCACGGCCGCTCGGCGCGGTGGTGCGAGGGCTGGGCTTCTCCACCGACGGCACGGTCTTCGGCTGGCCCGACGGCTCGGCCCGCATGGCCTTCTGGCGGCGGGGGACGGCCGGGCCGTCCTCGGCGCCGCTGCGCGACCTGCCCGTCAACCCGGAGCTGACGTTCTCGCCGGACGGCTCGCTCGTCGCCGTCACCGCCATGGACGGGGTGCGGGTGTACGACGTGGCCTCCGGGGTGGTGATCGTCACGGTCAAGGATCCCTCGATCAGCCAGGCCCGGTTCGCCGCGGGCAGGCTGCTGGCGCTGGTCGACGGGAAGCTGGCCGAGTACCCGCTGGACCCGGCCGTGGTGGCGAAGCGGGTGTGCGCGCGGGCGGGGCGGTCGCTGAGCGAGGCGGAATGGGCGGTGTACGTGCCGGGCCTGCCGTACCGGCGGGTGTGCGGCAGGTGAGAGGCGGGTGTGCGGCAGGTGAGAAAGGAGCGGCGCCGGGTGATGCGCCCGCATACGCTACGGCCATGACGCTGATCGACGCTCACGCCTTCCCGCTCGCATGACCCTGGCCAGGCTCGTCGCCGTCTGCGCGGCCTGGGGGGTGTTCTGGGGGTCGTGGTCGGCGTTGCTGCCTGCCGTACAGGCCCAGGTCGGGGCGAGCGACGCCGATCTCGGCGTGGCGCTGGCCGGCGTGCCCGCCGGCGCCATCCCGGCGATGGCGCTCACCAGCAGGCTGGTCAGGGGCAGGGAACGCGCGGCGCTGGCCGTCACCACCGTGCTGTTCGCCGTCGCGGTGTCGCTGGTCGGCCTCGTCGGCAGCCCCCTGGCGCTGGGGCTGGCGCTGGTCGGGCTCGGCGCGACCAGCGGGGCGTTCGACATCGCGCTCAACACCGCGACCGGCAGGGCCGAGCGCGAGTCGGGGCGCAGGCTCTTCCAGCCCGTGCACGCCGCCTTCCCCGTCGCCGTGATCGTCGCCGCCCCCGCCACGGGGCTGGCCCGCTCCCTCGGGTACGGCCCCGCGCAGGTGCTGGCCGTCGTCGCGGTCCTGGTGCTGGCCTGCGCGGCCTTCGCCGCCGGCCTCGCGCTCGGCCGGGGCGTCCAGCCGGTCGCCGAGTCCGGGCGGCACGGCGCCTGGCGGCACGCGGTCGTGCTCGGCGCGCTGGCCGCGGGGGCGCTGGTCATCGAGAACTCCGTCGAGCAGTGGTCCGTCCTGCTGCTGGAGGACCATCTGGCCGCGCCCACCCTGCTGGCCAGCGCGGCGCCCGCCGTCTACATGGGCGCGCTCACCGCGGGCCGGCTGGTCGCCCAGGCCCTGCCCAGGCTGGGTCTGCGCACGCTCTACCTCGTGGCGGGACTCGGCGGCGGGGGCGGGATCGCGCTGGCGGGGCTGGCCCCTGTGGCGTGGCTGTCGCTGGCCGGGTTCGGGCTGACCGGGCTGGCGCTCGGGCCGCTGGTGCCGGCCATGCTGAGCAGGGCCGCGGTGGGCGACGAGGACGGCGCGTTGGTCTCGGCCGTGTCCACCTTCTCCTATGCGGGGTTCGTCGCCAGCCCGCTGCTGGTCGCGGCGCTGTCGGCGGCCTTCTCCCTACCCGTGGCGCTGGCGCTGCTCGGGGTGCTGGCCGTCCCGCTCCTCGGCAGATATTTGACCGATCGTTCTGGATAGGGCATATTCAAGACCACTCGTTCTAGAAAAGGGAGTGGTCATGCGTTTCACGGACAAGGTCGTGCTCGTCACCGGAGGCGGTTCCGGCATCGGGCGGGCGAGCGCCCAGGCGTTCGCCGGCGAAGGGGCCACGGTGGTGGTGGCCGGCCGGAGCGTCGAGCCGTTGCTGGAGACGGTGCGGCTCGTGGAGGAGGCCGGCGGTACGGCCGGCCACGTGCGGGCCGACGTCACGCGCGCCGCCGACGCCGAGGCGATGGTCGCCGAGGTCGTGGCGAGGTACGGCCGGCTCGACGTCGCCTTCAACAACGCCGGCGTCTTCGCCGGGGGCGCGGTCACCGACCTGGACGAGCCGACATGGGCGCACGTCATGGACGTCAACGTGACGGGCGTGTGGCTGTCGATGAAGTACGAGATCGAGCACATGCGCCGCAACGGGGGCGGCGTCATCGTCAACACCGCCTCCAACCTGGGCGCCCACAAGCGCTACGCCGGACTGGCCGCCTACATCACCTCCAAGGCGGCGGTGAGCGCGCTGACCAGGGCCGCGGCGCTGGAGTACATCGGGGAAGGCGTCCGCATCAACGCCGTCAGCCCCGGCCCCGCCGAGACGGCGATGTCGCTGCGGCCAGGCGAGAGCGAGGCCGAGCGGGCCGAGCGGATGAAGTCGGCGCTGCCGCTCGGCAGGGTGGGCACGCTGGAGGAGATCGCGGGGGCCGTGCTGTACCTGGCCTCGCCCGAAGCCGGTTTCGCCGTGGGCACCGACCTGGTGGTCGACGGCGGCGCCTCCGTCTGACCGCCACCACGTAGATCATCGGCCAAGAGTCGGCGCGGAGGACGAATGCATTCCTCCCTCGGGGTATCTCCGCTGAAGTAACCCCGGGATCGGAGGACCGACATGGCCGTCTGCGAAGTGTGCGGGAACGACTACGACATGAGTTTCGAGGTGCACGCCCAGGGCGCGGTGCACACCTTCGACTCCTTCCAGTGCGCCATCCAGGCGATGGCCCCCATCTGCGAGCACTGCGGACAGAAGATCATCGGGCACGGCGTGGAGGCCAACCGCCGCTGGTACTGCTGCGCCCACTGCGCCCGGCAGGAGGGGGCGACGGCGATCGTCGACAGGGTCATGGCGGGGACGTCCGCTTAGGTGGACACTGGCCTTGTGTCCGACTTTGACGTACTGGTCGTGGGCTCGGGCCCTGGCGGGCAGAAGGCCGCCATCGCCGCCGCCAAGCTCGAACGACGCGTGGCCGTGGTCGAACGCCGCAACATGATCGGCGGCGTGTGCATCAACACCGGCACCATCCCGTCCAAGACGCTGCGCGAGGCCGTGCTCTATCTGACCGGTCTCAACCAGCGGGAGATGTACGGCCAGAGCTACCGCGTCAAGGACGAGGTCACCGTGGGCGACCTCGGCATCCGCACGCAACACGTGATCGGGCGCGAGGTCGACGTGATCCGCAGCCAGCTGTCACGCAACCACGTGGCCGTCCTCAACGGGACGGGCCGCTTCGTCGACCCGCACACCGTCAGCGTCGTCGACGAGCACGGCAACGACGTCAAGGTCACCGCCGACAAGATCGTCGTCGCGGTCGGCACCAGGCCCGCGCGTCCCGCCTCCGTCGAGTTCGACGAGCAGACCGTCATCGACTCCGACGGCATCCTCAACCTGCCGTCGGTGCCCGACTCGCTGGTCGTGGTCGGCGCGGGCGTCATCGGCATCGAGTACGCCAGCATGTTCGCCGCGCTCGGCACCAAGGTCACGGTCGTCGAGCGGCGCGAGCGCATGCTCGACTTCTGCGACCTGGAGATCGTCGAGGCGCTGAAGTACCACCTGCGCGACCTGGCCGTCACCTTCCGCTTCGGCGAGACCGTCGCCGCCGTCGAACGCCGTCCCCGCGGCGCGATCACGCTGCTGGAGAGCGGCAAGAAGATCCCCGCCGCGACCGTCATGTACTCGGCGGGACGCCACGGTATGACCGACGACCTGGGGCTGGCGGCCGCCGGCCTGACCGCCGACGACCGCGGGCGCATCACCGTCGACGCGGTCTACCGTACGGCGGTGCCGCACATCTACGCCGTCGGCGACGTCATCGGCTTCCCCTCACTGGCGGCGACCTCCATGGAACAGGGCCGCATCGCCGCCCACCACGCCTGCGGCGAGCCCCTCGGCGGCCTGTCGGCCCTGCAGCCCATCGGCATCTACACCATTCCCGAGATCTCCTTCATCGGGCAGACCGAGGACGAGCTGACGCATTCGCACGTGCCGTTCGAGGTCGGCATCTCCCGCTACCGCGAGCTGGCCCGCGGCCAGATCATCGGCGACACGTACGGCATGCTGAAGCTGCTGGTCTCGCCCGAGGACCGGTCGCTGCTGGGCGTGCACGTGTTCGGCACGGGGGCGACGGAGCTGCTGCACATCGGGCAGGCGGTGATGGGCTGCGGCGGGACGATCGACTACCTCGTGGACGCGGTGTTCAACTACCCGACGCTGGCCGAGTCGTACAAGGTGGCGGCGCTGGACGCGATGAACAAGCTGCGCAGGGTGGCGAAGTTCGAGCTTTGAACGGCCGGCGAGAACGGCACGCGACCGGAGAATTCCGGCGGCAGCGTGACGGAGTCTGTCAGGGTATGGCTTATGGATCTCCATGACGCCAAGCGGCTGGCCCGGGCGCTCGACGAGCTCATCACGACCGCGCACCAGACGATCAGCGAGGAGAGGGAGCCGCCCGAGCTGGTGACCCGGGTCACCGCGCACCTGGGATGCGATCTGCGGCACATCGTCAACGTCGCCGAGAACCTTCCGGGCTGGGAGCACGTCAACCTCCAGCGCGGTGTGGACTCCTACCTGGCCGCGCACAGCCCGCAGGCGGAGTGGTTCGGCATCGCCGGGCACGGCCGCGAGCACGAGGACATCGTCAACATGCTGGCCGGCGCCGCGCGTGGCTGGGAGCGGTACGAGCCCGGCGCGGTGGACTACGCCACGGCGGCGGTGGGGCCCGACGAGACCACCGAGGTCGTCTCGCTCGGCCTCGTGCTCGCCCGCTCTCCCGACGGCGCCCCGGTGGTGATCGGCCTGCGCGGGGCGCAGGAGCACACCCCGCAGTGCCGGCTCGTGGTGCTGGCGAAGGACCGGCCGAGCGCCACCCGTGCCCGCGACGAGATCTCGCGGCGCATGCGCGAGAACGACGTCTACCAGGGGCAGGTCCTGTCGTTCGAGTGGAGCGAGCATCGCGGCAACGACCTGGTGACGTTCCTGCCCCGGCCCCGCATGACCGCCGACCAGGTGATCCTGCCGGGCGACGTGCTGGCCACGATCGAACGGCACATCGTGGAGATCGGGGAGCACGCCGTACGGCTGCGCGCCAACGGCCAGCACCTCAAGCGCGGCCTGCTGCTGCACGGGCCGCCCGGCACGGGCAAGACCCACACCGTCCGCTACCTGATGGGCCGGATGCCCGACTGCACCGTGATCGTCATGACCGGCTCGGCGATCAGGTACGTCACCCAGGCCGCGGGGCTGGCCAGGCGGCTGCAGCCGGCGATCGTCATCCTGGAGGACGTCGACCTGGTCGCCCGCGACCGCTCCTACACCGCCGACGGCAACCCGCTGCTGTTCGCGCTGCTCGACGCGATGGACGGGGTGGGCGCCGACGCCGACGTGACGTTCGTGCTCACCACCAACCGCGCCGACGTCCTGGAGCGCGCCCTGGCCGACCGGCCCGGACGGGTCGACCTGGCCGTCGAGATCCCCAAGCCGGACGCCGGCGGCCGTGCCGCCCTGCTCCGGCTGTACGCCAGGGACCTGCTCCTTGAGGCCGACCTGGAGCCGATCGTGGCCAGGACGGAGGGCGCCACCGCGTCGTTCTTCAAGGAACTGCTGCGCCGTGCCGTTCTCGCCGCCCTTCCCGAGAGCGGCACGGCGACCGTGCCCACGCTCACCGGCGCGCACCTCGGCCGCGCCCTCGACGACATGCTCGACGAGCGCGCGGCACTGACCAGGGCCCTGCTCGG
This sequence comes from Nonomuraea sp. NPDC003804, assembly GCF_040610675.1. Lineage (NCBI taxonomy): Bacteria > Bacillati > Actinomycetota > Actinomycetes > Streptosporangiales > Streptosporangiaceae > Nonomuraea > Nonomuraea sp. NPDC003804. The sequence goes on along the minus strand of NZ_JBEXMT010000001.1, from coordinate 487,601 downwards.
CTCGGGTGAGCGCGTCCATCACCCCGGCGCGGACGACGACGAGCCGTTCCCCGAGCCCGCGCCTTACCTGCCGGGCGGCCCGCATCCCGGCTCCACCGTGGGTTTCCACGACTTCTGATCCGCCGCCCCGCCGGGGGCGCGGCGGCAGGGCGGGCGGCGGGGGCGAGCAGGCCGCGTGCCAGGATGGCGGCATCGCCCGAGACACGGGAAGGAGCGTCCATGACCGACCGCTTCGAGACCTTGATCGACCGGCAGATCCGCGAAGCGCAGGAGCGCGGCGAGTTCGACGACCTGCCAGGCGCCGGCAAGCCGCTGCCGAACAGGGACGAGCTGAACGACGAGCTCTGGTGGGTGAAGCGCAAGCTCGCCGAGGAGAACCTCACCCTGCCGCTCCCGCCCTCGCTGGCGCTGCGCAAGGAGGCGGAGACGGCCCTGGCCACGGCGCGGGCCGCCGCGACCGAGGGCGAGGTCAGGCGCGTCCTCGAGGAGATCAACGGGAAGATCGCCGAGGGGAACAGGAAGGCGATGTCAGGACCGCCGCTCAACCTCATGCCCTACGACATCGAGGAGTTCCTGGCCGGCTGGCGCGCCCGCCGGGGCGGCGGGTCCTGACGTCGAGGTCGGCGGATTGGTCGGCGGGCGCCTGCTGCGGCATGATGGGGCCAGCCTGGCCGATCGTCGGAGGCTGATCTTGATCTCTTCCTCAGCGGGCCCGCGGCCCGCCGACTTCACCGACGTCAGGGCGACCAACCTCGCCGTCGTCCTCCGCTTCGTGCGTGACAAGGCGCCGTGCTCGCGGGCCGACATCGCCGCCTCGACCGGGCTCAACAAGGCGACCGTGTCCAGCCTGGTCGCCGACCTGATCGAGCGGCGGCTCGTGCGCGAGGTGGGCCTGACGGAGAACCGCGTCGGACGGCCGGCCACCATGCTGGTCCTGGACGGCTCGCCGTACGCGTCGGTCGGCCTCGAGGTCAACGTCGACTACCTCACCGCGGTCGCGGTCGACCTGTCGGGCGAGCGGCTGCTGTCGTGGCGGCGCTCCTTCCCCGGAGCGACGGCCACCGCCGCGCAGGCCGTGTCCGCGGTCGCCGCTCTCACCAGGCGGGTCATCAGCCGCATGAGCCGCGACCGGCGGCAGGTGCTCGGCGTGGCGGTCGCCGTTCCCGGCCTGATCGGCACCAGCGGCACGGTCGTGGTGGCGCCCAACCTCGGCTGGCGCGAGGTGGACCTCGCGGGTGACCTGGCCACGGCGCTCCGCGACCCCGGCTTCCCCATCCAGGTCGAGAACGACGCGAACCTCGCGGTCCTGGCCGAGCACCGGTTCGGGCCGCTGAGCGGCACGCCGAACCTGGTCTACCTGACCGGCGAGGTGGGCGTCGGCGCCGGTGTCGTCCTCGACGGACGGCTGCGGCGCGGCGGCCAGGGCTTCAGCGGGGAGATCGGGCACATCCAGATCAACCCCGAGGGGCCCGCGTGCCGCTGCGGCCGTACCGGCTGCCTTGAGGCGGTCGCCGGCATCGGGGTGTTCGTCTCGGCCACCGACCCCGCGGAGGTGGAGCCGGAGATCCGGGAGGTCGTCCGCCGGGCGAAGGCGGGCGACCGGCCGACCCTCGACCTGCTCGCCAGGGTCGGGCGTGACCTCGGCAGGGGCATCGCGATCGTCACGAACCTGCTCAACCCCGAGGCGGTCATCCTGGGCGGCTACTACGTGCCGCTCGCCCCGTGGCTGCTGCCCGCGGCCACCGCCGAAGCCTGCGACCGCACCCTCGCCGGCGACCTGGGCGGGTGCCGGATCGTCGCCTCCACCCTGGGGTACGGCGCGGCGGCCCTCGGCGGGGCGGCGCGCGTCCTCGACTCGGTCGACTCGGGCCGCCTGCCCGCCCTCCAGGCCTCGTGACTCCCGGACGGCGATACGCCCGGGGGTATCCAGAGGTCATGGGCCGGCGTGCCATACGGCGTTCCGGAGGTCAGGCGCCGGGGGCGGGGCGGCGCAGGCGGGTCATGGCGGCCTCGACGTCGGCGCCGCCCGCCCGGTTGTAGGGCAGCCTGGACAGCAGCATGCCCATGGCGCAGGTGTCGGTGACGGCGGCCACCGCCAGGCCCGTCCCGACGAGCCCGGCCACGACCACCGCGGCGGGGATCCAGAGGCTCGCCACCACGGAGGCGACCACGATGGTCCCCGCGACGAGGCGGACCTGCCGCTCCAGCGCCCAGCGCGGCCGGCCGCGGTCGACCGGCGCGCCGGCGGCGATCCAGGCGTTCATGCCGCCGTCCAGGACCACGACGTCGGCGGGCCCGGCGCCGGCGAGCGCCGTTCTGGCCCGTTCGGCGCGGCTGCCGGACTGGCACACGAGGAGCAGGCGGCCGCCCGCGTCGGCGACGATGCGCCGCCGGTGGGCCTCCACCTGGTCGAGGGGCAGGTTGACGGCGCCGTCGATGTACGCGGAGGCGAACTCGGCCGGGGTGCGGACGTCCACGACGAGGACGCCGGGGTCGGCCGCGACCAGCGCTCGAGCGGAGGCGACGTCGATACGTGACATGGGGGTTTCTCCTGTTCTGTCGAAGGTGGGGCGCGAGCGTCAGGCGCTCGCGCGCGTCTCCAGCGCGGCTGCGACCTCACGGACGCCGGCGCCGGTGAGCGCGATCGGCCGGTAGCCCTCGCCGGCGAGGCGGCCTGCCGCGATGCTCGCGCGGCGTCCGGAGACGCAGGCGACCAGCACCGGTCGTGCCGGGTCGAGCTCGCCGGGAACGCCCAGGGTGAACAGCTCGGGCAGGAAGCGCTCGGCCGCGCCCTCCAGCCGCTGCTCCTCCCGCTCGCCGGGCATCCGCACGTCCAGCAGCTGGGCGTCCGGCTCGGCGGCCCGCTCGACGAAGGCGTCGAGCTCCAGCAGCTCGTAGGTCTGCGTGGCGGCCTCGCCGAGGTCGCGGACGACGCCCTGGACGGTGTCGACGCCGATCCTGGCGAGCTGGGTGACGGCCTCGGAAACGTCCTGCCCCGGCTCGGCGACCAGCGTGATCGGCTCCTGGTGGGGCAGCAGCCACCCCGCCCAGCTGCCGAAGTCCTCGTCCAGCTCGATGCCGACCGAGCCGGGCAGCATGCCGAGCGCCTGTGCCCGGCGGGGCCGCAGGTCGACCACATGAGAGCCGGCGGGGATGTCGGCCACGCCGAGATCGGGAACCGCCACGGACGGCATGGGCGGCACGCCGAACGTGTTGGCCGGCCCCATGTGCGCGTAGAAGGCGGGGATGGGCATGGGGTGGGCCAGCAGCTCGTCGGCGAACCTCTCGGGCTCGTCGATGGCCAGGAGCGGGTTGCCGGCGCGTTCGGCCCCGATGGTGGAGGTCAGCCGGCCGGCGCCGGTGGCCGTGCAGAAGGAGCCCTCGCCGTGCGTGGGGTACAGGCCGACGCCGGGCGGCAGGGCGGCCAGGCGGTGCAGCGAGTGGTGCTGCATGCGGGCCAGCGTGCGGGCGCGCTCGGGGCCGAGCAGGTCGGGACGTCCGGCCGAGGCGACCAGCAGGCTGCCGCCGGAGAACACCGCGACCGGCTCGCCGTCGACCAGCACCAGGTAGCTGGTGTGCTCGGGAGTGTGGCCAGGGGTGTGGACCGGGCGGATGGTCAGGCCCGTCCCGCCGTCGATGTCCTCCAGGTGGAAGGCGGGGGTGTGCCGGTAGGCGGCCGCCGCGGCGGCGGGCAGGACCAGCTCGGCGCCGGTGCGCAGGGCGGCCTGCTCGGCGCCGGAGACGTAGTCGTTGTGCAGGTGCGTCTCCAGCACGAACCGCAGCTCCACGTCGCGCTCGGTGGCGGCGCGCAGGAAGCGGTCGATGTCGCGCTGGGGATCGACCAGGACGCCGCGGCCCTCGTGCGACAGCAGGTAGGTCTGGTCGCCCAGGCCGGGCGTACGGAACGACGTGATCTCCATCCCGTCTCCTCTCTGATACCCCTGGGGGTATCCATCGGGCAAAAAAGTGCGGCCGCGGGCGCGCGGCCGCCGGGCTAGGCGAGGGCCAGGAAGAGCTTCTCCAGCTCGCTGACGCTCATGGGGGGCTGGTCGCCGCGGTTCTGGGCGTCCTGGCAGTGGCGCAGGCCGGTCGCGACGATCTTGAAGCCGGCCCGGTCCAGGGCCTTGGAGACGGCGGCGAGCTGGGTGAGCACCTTCGTGCAGTCCTCGCCCGCCTCGATCATCGCGATCACCCCGGCCAGCTGGCCGTGTGCCCGCTTCAGCCGGGTCAGCGCGTCGCCGACCATGCCCTCGTTCAGCTCCATGCTTCGACTATACCCCCGGGGGCATCCGGGAAGGCAAATCGGAGCCTGTGACAGGCTTCGGCGATCCACATGATTAGGTTAGGCTCACCTTAGTGTGAACCCCCGCGCGCGACGACCGGAGGAACCCCGGGTGCCCAGCGAAGGCCGTGACGTCCTGCGACGTGCCATCACCGGACAGTGGAGACAGGCCGCGAGCGGAGCGCTGCTCGCCGCGAGTCATCAGACCGGCGAGGCCCTGGTCCCCGTCGTGGTCGGCGTGGTGATCGACCAGGCGATCTCCGGCGGTGACGGCGGCGCGCTCGCCGGCTGGATCGCCGTCCTCGCGCTCACCTTCGCCGGGCTGTCGTTCAGCTACCGCTTCAGCGCCCGCGCCGCGGAGCAGGCCGCCGAGCTGGCCGCCCACGAGCTGCGCCTGGCGCTGACCAGCCGGGTGCTGGCGCCAGGGGCGGGCGCCGAGACCGGCCGGCTGCCGGGCGAGCTGGTCTCCGTCGCCACCTCCGACGCCAAGCGGGTGGGCGCCGTCAACGTCGCCCTGACCGCGGGCGTCGCGGCCCTGGCCGGGCTGGTGGCCGGCGGCGTGGCGCTGCTGATGGTGTCGGTACCGCTCGGCCTGCTGGTCCTGCTGGGCGTCCCGCCGCTGCTGGCGCTGGCGCACCTGCTCGGCAAGCCGCTGGAACGGCGCAGCGGCGCCGAGCAGGAGCGCGCCGCGCGCGCCTCGGGCGTGGCGGCCGACCTGGTCGCAGGACTGCGGGTGCTCAAGGGCATCGGCGCCGAGCGGGCGGCGGTCGACAGGTACCGGCGGACCAGCCGCGACGCCCTGGCCGCGACCGTGCGGGCGGCCAGGGCGCAGGCCTGGCACGACGGCGGCATGCTGATCCTCACCGGCGTCTTCCTCGCGATCGTGGCGCTGGTGGGCGGGCGGCTGGCCGCGCAGGGCGACATCAGCGTCGGCCAGCTGGTGGCGGCGGTCGGGCTGGCCCAGTTCCTGCTCACCCCGCTGTCGATCCTGGCCTGGGCCAACGGCGAGCTGGCCCAGGGCCGGGCGTCGGCCGCCAGGATCGCCTCCGTGCTGGCCGCGCCGCCGGCGGTGGCGGGGGGCTCGCGCGAACTGCCCGAAGTCGTGCGCGGCGGGCTGGTGGTCAAGGACGTCTCCCACGGCGCCCTGCGCGGGCTGAGCGCCGAGGTGGCGCCGGGGGAGCTGCTCGGTGTCGTCACGACCGACCCGGCGGTGGCCACCGCGCTGCTGCAGGTGCTCGGCCGGACGGCCGACCCGGGGTCGGGCACCGTCGAGCTGGACGGAGTGCCGCTGTCGAGCGTCGATCCCGCACTGGTGCGCCGGGCGATCGTGGTGGCCGCGCACGACGCGGACCTGTTCGAGGGCACCCTGCTGGAGAACGTCGCCGCGGCCGCGCAGGATGACGGCCTCCTGGCGGAGAAGGGCGGCGCCGCTCAGGGTGACGGCCTCCTGGCGGAGAAGGGCGGCGCCGCCGCGCGGTCCGGCCACGGCCCGGTGTCCCGTGCCGTGGTCTCGGCGATGGCGGCGGCGGCCGCGGACCAGGTCGCGGCGGCGCTGCCGGACGGCGCGCACACCCTGCTCACCGAGCGCGGGCTGTCGCTGTCGGGCGGCCAGCGCCAGCGGGTGGCGCTGGCCAGAGCGCTGGCCGCCGCCCCTCCGGTGCTGGTCCTGCACGACCCGACCACCGCGGTCGACGCGGCCACCGAGGCCGCGATCGCCCAGGGGATCAGGACGGCCAGGGCGGGGCGCACCACGGTCATGGTGGCCACCAGTCCGGCGCTGCTGGCGGCGGCCGACAGGGTGATCTTCCTGGACGGTGACCTGGTGACGGACGGCACCCACGCCGACCTCGTCCAGGAGCACGAGACCTACCGGGCGGCGGTGCTGACGTGACGGCCGCGAAGAGCGAGCAGGCGACGACGGAGGAGGCGCGGCACGTGACCGCTGAGGAGAGCAGGCCCGCGCCCGGCGGCGCCCCGGCGAAGGGTGGGGAGCGCGAGCTGTTGCCCACCGCCACCGCGGCACGCACCAGGGCGGCGGTGTGGCGGCTGGCCCGCCCGCACCGGGTCACCGCGTTGGCCGGCTTCGCCGTCCTGGTCGTGGCGACCGGCGTCGGCCTGCTCACCGCGCCGGTGCTCGGCCACATCATCGACCTGGTCGTCCAGGGCAGGCCCGCGGACGCGGTCACCGAGCCGGTCGTCTGGCTGGTGGCGATCGCGGCCGGCCAGGGCGTGGCGAGCGCCGTCGGCGTCTCGCTCGTGGCAAGGCTGGGCGAGGGGATGCTCGCCACCCTGCGCGAACGCTTCGTCGACAGGGCGCTGCGGCTGCCCCTGGAGCAGGTCGAGCGGGCCGGCTCCGGCGACCTGACCGCCCGCGTCACCGGCGACGTGGCGGTGATCACCAACGCGGTCCGCGACGCGCTGCCCGCGCTGGCCCGTTCGCTGCTGACGATCGTCCTGACCCTGGCCGGCATGGCGGTCCTCGACTGGCGCTTCCTGCTCGTCGCGCTGCTCGCGGTGCCGATCCAGGCGCACACGCTGCGCTGGTACGTGCGCCGCGCCGTCCCGCTGTACGCGGCGCAGCGGGTGGCGGTCGGCGCGCAGCAGCAGCAACTGCTCGGCACGGTCGGCGGCGCGCCGACCGTCAGGGCGTTCGGGCTGGCCGAGCAGCACGTCGGCCTGGTCGGCGCCGGCTCGCGGGCCGCGGTCGACCTGGCGGTGGCCGGGGTCAGGCTGGTCACCCGCTTCTACGCCAGGCTCAACCTGGCCGAGTGGGTCGGGCTGTCGGCGGTGCTGGTGACCGGCTTCCTGCTGGTGCGCGGCGGCGGCGTCACGGTCGGTACGGCAGGCGCCGCCGCGCTGTACTTCCACAGCCTGTTCACCCCGATCAACATCGCGCTGGGCCTGGTCGACGACGCGCAGGCGGCGGGGGCGGGCCTGGCCAGACTGGTGGGCGTGGTGGAGGCCGCCCCCGCGCCCGCCCCGCCGCTCGCCTCGGGCACGGCCGCGCCTGAGGTGCGCGTCCGCGACGTCGGGTACGCCTACCGCGGCGGCCGTCCGGTGCTGCGCGGGGTCTGCCTGGACATCGCCGCGGGGGAGACGGTGGCGCTGGTGGGCGCCAGCGGGGCGGGCAAGACCACGCTGGCCAAGCTGATCGCGGGCATCCACCCGCCCGGCAGCGGCTCGATCGGCGTCGGGGGCGAGGGCCGCGACGTCGCGCTGCTCACCCAGGAGGTGCACGTCTTCGCCGGCCCGCTCGCCGACGACCTGCGGCTGGCCAAGCCGGACGCCGAGGAGGCCGAGCTGGTCGCCGCGCTCGACCGTGTCGGCGCGCTGGCGTGGGCGCGGGCGCTGCCGGAGGGGCTCGGCACGGTGGTGGGCGACAGCGGCCACCGGCTCACCGCGGCCCAGGCCCAGCAGCTGGCGCTGGCCCGGCTGGTGCTCGCCGACCCTCCGGTGGTGGTGCTGGACGAGGCGACGGCCGAGGCGGGCAGCGCGGGCGCGAGGGCGCTGGAGGCGTCGGCGGCAGCCGCGATCGAGGGCAGGACCGCGCTGGTCGTCGCCCACCGGCTCACCCAGGCCGCGGCCGCGGACCGCGTCGTGCTGCTGGAGGAGGGCCGGGTGGCCGAGACCGGCACGCACGACGAGCTCGTGCGGGTCGGCGGCCGCTACGCGACCCTGTGGGCCGCCTGGTCCGGCCACCGCCAGGGGTGACCGGACCAGGCCGGCGGGTCAGTCCTGCCTCGTCGCCTCGACGAGGCTGCGGGGGCGCAGGTCGGTCCAGTGGGTCTCCACGTACTCCAGGCACGCCTCCCGCGTCTCCTCACCGAACACCACCCGCCACCCGGCGGGCACCTCGGCGAACGAGGGCCACAGGGAGTGCTGCTCCTCGTCGTTGACCAGCACCAGGAATCGGCCGTCCCGGTCCTCGAACGGGTTCGTGCTCATGCGTTGCTCCTCACTTCGGTGTGCAGAATGCGGACCAGCTCGTCCGCCATGGACTGGATCGTGGCCCGGTCGAACAGGTCGGTCGCGTACTCCAGCAGGCACTCCACCGGACCGTCGCCGCGCGGCTCGAAGAAGCTCAGCGTCAGGTCGGCGTTGAGCGCACCCGTCGGCACGTGCTCGAAGGCGAGCTCGCCGGTGTCGGCCTGCTCGTGATGGACGATCATCACCTGCGGCGCCCGCAGGCCCAGTGCCCTGGCCACCCGGTCGAACGGCACGTCCTGCCGGTCGAGCGCGGCCAGGTCGGTCTCCCTCACCCGGGCGAGCAGCTCGCGGAAGGCCGGCTGGCCGGAGGTGTCGGTGCGCAGCACCACGGTGTTGAACAAGCAGCCGACCAGGCCGGTCAGCTCCTCCTCGGTACGGCCCGCGACCAGCGAGGCGATCGGCAGGTCGGTGCCCGCCCCCCGCCGGGTGAGCAGCGTCGCGAACGCCGCGTGGAGCACCATGAACATGCTGGTGCCGCTCTCGGCGGCGACCGCGTCGATGGCCGCGTGCAGGCCGGCGTCGAGCGTGACGCCGACGTGGTCGCCCCGCACCCCCTCACCGGCCCGGTCGTACGGCAGCGCGACGGCGCGCGGCATGCCGTCCAGGGCCTGCCGCCAGTGCTCGATCTGGGCGCCGTCGGTCACCTCGTGCGCCCACCGCGTGTAGTCGGCGTAGCCGACCGGCAGCGGCTCCCACGCCGGGGCGGCGCCGCGCCGCCGGGCCGCGTAGGCGGCGGCGAAGTCGCGCAGGAGCGGCACCACCGACCACTCGTCGACGGCGAGGTAGTGCATGGTCAGCAGCAGCGCCCGCGCGCCCGAGCGGTCGGTGAGCAGCCTGGCCCGCAGCGGCGCGCGCCCCTCCAGGTCGGCGGGTTCGCCCGCCAGCGCGTGCAGTCCCTCGTCCAGGTCGGGCACCTCGACGTGTTCCAGCCACTGCGCGGCCGGCACCTGGACGAGCCCGCCGTCCCCGCGGACGACGGCCGTGCGGAGCGGCTCGTGACGCGCCGCGACGTCGGCGAGCGCGGCGGCCGCGGCGCCTGGATCGGGGGAGCGGAGCGCGAAGGCCATGTCGTGCGGCCGCCCGGCCCCGGTCCTGGCGTGCTGCCACTCCTGGGGCGGCGCGGCGGGCAGCTCCCGCCGGCGCAGCCTGGCCCGCTCGCCGAGATCCCTCTCGTCGAGGCGGGCGGCCAGCTCGGCGACGGTGGGCGCGTCGAAGACGGCCCGCAGCGTGAGCCGGGCGTCCAGCGTCGTGCGGATCCTGCCGAGCAGCCGCATGGCCGACATCGAGTGGCCGCCGAGCTCGAAGAAGTTGTCGTGGACGCCGACCTGGGGCAGGCCCAGCACCTCCGCGAACAGCTCGGCGAGCGCGTGCTCCCGCCCGGTGCGCGGGCGGGCGGCGCCGGTCAGCGCCGACCAGTCGGGCGCCGGCAGCGCGGCCCGGTCCAGCTTGCCGTTGGGCGTCAGCGGCAGCGGCCGGTCGAGCACCACCACCGCGGACGGCACCATGGCCGCAGGCAGCAGCGCCGCGACGTGCGACCGCACCTGGGCGGGGTCGAGCGGGCCGCCCGCCGCGACCGCGTAGCCGACCAGGCGCGGCTCGGGACCGCTCGTGTCGGTGACGACGGCCGCCTGGGAGATCATCGGGTGCCTGGTCATCGCGCCGGCGATCTCTCCCGGCTCGATCCTGAACCCGCGGATCTTGACTTGGTCGTCCGCCCTGCCGAGGAAGTCGAGGTTGCCGTCGGCGCGCCAGCGGGCCCGGTCGCCGGTCCGGTACATCCTGGCGCCGGGCGGGCCGAACGGGCAGGCCACGAACCGCTCGGCGGTCAGGCCGTGCCGTCCGAGATAGCCGCGCGCCAGCCCGCGCCCGGCGATGTAGAGCTCGCCGGCCACCCCAGGCGGCACCGGGCGCAGGCGCTCGTCGAGCACGTAGGCGCGGGTGTTGGGGTCGGGCACGCCGATCGGCACCGCTCCCGCCCAGCCCGGTTCGGCCGCCCACAGCGTGGAGTTCACCGTCGCCTCGGTCAGCCCGTAGGCGGCCAGCAGGCGCAGCCGGCCCGCCCAGCGCTCGATCACGTCCGGCGGGACCGTCTCGGTGCCGACCAGCACCGTGCAGCCCTCGGGCGGCTCGCAGCCGGCCGGCAGCGCCGCCACCAGCGACGGCGGCAGGATCGCGTGGGTGATCCCGTGCTCGGTCATGAAGCCGGTCAGCTCGTGGCCTGGCACCCTGGCCGCGTCGGGGACGAGCACGAGGCTGCCGCCGTGGCACAGCGCCATGCTCAGCTCGAAGGCGGTGACGTCGAACCCGGTCGAGGCGAAGTGCAGCACCCTGCTGTCGGGGGTGAGCCCCATCCGGTCGACGGCCGTGGCGACCAGGCTGCCGATCCCCTCGTGCGTGACCACCACGCCCTTGGGGCGTCCCGTCGAGCCGGAGGTGTAGATGACGTAGGCCGCCTGGTCGAGCGCCACCTCCGGGTAGGCGGGCGCCCGCCACGGCCCGTCGGGCGCGTCGTCGAGCAGCAGCACGTCCAGGCCCTCGACGGGCTGCGCGGCCACGACCACCTTCGCCCCCGAGTCGCCGACCATGTACGCCAGGCGGTCGGCGGGGTGGGCCAGGTCGAGGGGCAGGAACGCGGCACCGAGCTTGAGCGCGCCGAGCATCACCGCCACCATGTCCACCGAGCGCGGCAGGGCCACGCCGACCACGCTCTCCTCCCGCACGCCGTGACGGGCGAGCATCGCCGCCATCCGGTCGGACAGGGCGTCCAGCTCCGCGTAGCCGACCGAGCGGTCCCCCTCGACCACCGCCACGGCGCCGGGGCGTTCGGCGACCCTGCGCAGGAACATGCCGTGCAGGGTCTGCTCGGCCACCTCGCGGTCGGTCGCGTTGAAGCCGGTGACGACCAGCTCCCGCTCCCGCGGGGTGAGCACGTCGATGTCGGCGACCCTGACCGACGGGTCGGCGGCGACCGTCCCGACCAGCCCGGCGAGCCGCGCCCCCATGGCCGCCACCGTGGACCGGTCGAACAGGTCGGCGCGGTACTCGACGACGCAGGAGATCGCCTCGTCCTCGACGAAGCTGAACACCAGGTCGAACTTGGCGGTGCTCGCGGACACCGGCGCGGGCAGCACCTCCAGGCCCGCCAGCGCGAAGTCGTCGGCGCCGCGGTTGCGGTAGCCGACCATCACCTGGAACAGCGGGTTGCGGCCGGGCGAGCGGACCGGGTTGAGCTCCTCCACGACCGCCTCGAACGGCACGTCCTGGTGGGAGAAGGCGGCCAGGGCCTGCTCCCTGACCCGCGCGACCAGCTCGGCGAAGGTCGGGTCGCCCGACACGTCGGCGCGCAGCACGAGCGTGTTGACGAAGAAGCCCACCAGGTCGTCCAGCGCCTCGTCGGCGCGGCCCGAGACCGGCACGCCGAGCGGCAGGTCGGCACCGGCGCCGAGGCGGTGCAGCAGGGCCGCGACCGCCGCGTGGCAGACCATGAACATGCTCGCGCCCGAGTGCTGGGCCAGCCGCCGCAGCCGCCGGCTGTCCTCGGCACCGAACTCGACCCGCAGCTCGCCGCCCGCGGCGGCCGGCCGCGCGGGGTGCGGCCGGTCGGTGGGCAGCTCCAGCCGCTCGGGGGCGCCGCGCAGCGTCTCGGCCCAGAAGGCCAGCTGGCGGGCGGCCACGCTGTCCGGGTCGGTCCCCTCGCCGAGCAGCCGCCGCTGCCAGAGCGTGTAGTCGACGTACTGCACGGGCAGCGGCTCCCACGCGGGCGCCCCGCCCCCGCGGCGGGCGGCGTAGGCGGCCGACAGGTCACGCAGGAACGGGCCGTCCGACCACTCGTCGGTCGTGATGTGGTGCAGCAGCAGCGCCACCACGTGATCGCGCGCGCCCAGCCGGACCACGGTGGCCCGTAGCGGCAGCTCGGCGGCCAGGTCGAACGGCCGGGCGACGACCGATTCCAGCGTCGGCTCCAGCGTCGCCGCCGTGGCCTCGACCACCTCGACGACGGGGACCGCCTCGGCCGCCGGCACCACCCGCTGGAAGGGGCGGCCCTCCCGCTCGACGATCAGCGTGCGCAGCGCCTCGTGCCGGGCCGCCAGATCGGCCAGCGCGGCCCGCAACGCCTCGACGTCGAGCTCGCCGCGCAGCCGCATCACCAGCGGGAAGTTGTAGAGCGCCGACGGCCCTTCCAGCTGCTCGATCAACCAGAGCCGGCGCTGCGCGAACGACAGCGGCGGCTCGGCGGGCCGGTCGGCCGCAGCCGTCAGGGCGGGCCTGGCGTCCTGCCCGCCGACCCTGGCGGCCAGCTCGGCCACGGTCGGCGCCTCGAACAGGTCGCGGATCGCCAGCTCGGCGCCGAGGGCCGCGCGCGCCCTGCTGACCAGGCGGGTGGCCAGCAGCGAGTGGCCGCCCAGGTCGAAGAAGTCGTCGTCGATCCCGACGCCCGTCACGCCCAGCAGGTCGCCGAACAGCTCGCACAGCACCCGTTCGCGCGCCGTGCGGGGCGGGCGGCTCTCCTGACCGCCGCTGAGGGCGGGCGCGGGCAGCGCGCGCACGTCCAGCTTGCCGTTCACGGTGAGCGGAAGCCGGTCCACCGCGACGAGCGCGGCGGGCACCATGTAGCCGGGCAGCCGCTCCTTCAGCGCCGCCCGCACCACCGCGAGGTCCGCGCCCTCAGCTCGCGGCACGACGTAGCCGAGCAGCCGGCCGCCGTCGGCGACGACCGCCGCGTGGGAGACCAGCGGGTGCTCCTCCATCGCCGCCGCGACCTCGCTCGGCTCCACCCGGTAGCCGCGGATCTTCACCTGGTCGTCGGTGCGGCCGAGGAAGTCGATGACGCCGTCGGGACGCTGCCGTACCAGGTCGCCCGTGCGGTACATCCGCTCACCCGGCGCGCCGAACGGGTCGGCGACGAAGGCCGCGGCGGTCAGTCCCGGCCTGCGGTGGTAGCCGCGGGCCAGGCCCACGCCCGCGATGTACAGCTCGCCCGGCGTGCCGGGCGGCACCGGGCGCAGCGCCGCGTCGAGCACGTACGCCGTCGTGTTCCAGATCGGCCTGCCCACGGCGGGTGTCGCGCTGTCGTCCGTGGACGCCCCGAGCGTGTTGATCGTGTACTCGGTGGGCCCGTACAGGTTGTAGCCGACGGTGCCCTCGCTGTCGCGCAACGCCGTCCACACCGTCTCGGAGACGGCCTCGCCGCCCAGCAGCACCAGCGGCGGCCGATGGCCGTCGAGCAGGCCCTGCTCGATCAGGTGGTGGGCGTAGGTGGGCGTGACGTTCACGACGTCGACGCGCTGCCTGTCGCAGTAGGCCACCAGGGCCTCGGCGTCGCGGCGCAGGTTCTCGTCGCAGACGTGGACCTCGTGCCCCTCCACCAGCCACAGCAGCTCCTCCCACGACATGTCGAAGGCGAAGGAGACGGTGTGGGCGATGCGCAGCCGCCTGCCGCCCGCGGCGGCGACGGCCGGCCCGAAGATGGCCTCACGATGGTTGAACTGCATGTTCGTCAGGCCGCGGTACGGCGTGACGACGCCCTTCGGCCTGCCGGTCGACCCGGAGGTGTAGATGACGTAGGCGGGATGCTCCAGCCGGTACGGCAGGCCGCGGGCGAAGCCGGGCCGCTCGGCGTCGGACGGCACGCCCGCCGGCAGCGCGGCCAGCCGGGCGGCGGTCGCCGGGTCGTCGAGCAGCACGCGCGGCACCCCGGTCTCGGGCAGCGCCACCGATCCCGTGGTCACCACGCAGACGGGCGAGGTGTCCTCCAGCATGAAGGCCAGCCGCTCCGCCGGGTACTCCAGATCCAGCGGGAGGTAGGCCGCGCCGGTCTGCAGCACGGCGAACAACGCCGCCACCATGTCGGCCGAGCGCGGCAGCGCCAGCGCGACCACCCGCTCCGGCGCCGCGCCGTGCTCCAGCAGCAGCCTGGCCAGCCTGTTGACGCGGGCGTCGAGCTCGGCGTAGGTCCAGCGTTCGGCGCCGAAGACGAGCGCCACCTCGCCGGGGGTGCGCGCGGCCTGCTCCGACAGCAGCTCGGCCACCGTCACCGGGGGCAGCGGCCGGGCCGGTGCCGCCTGCCGCCGCTCGCCCTCCAGCAGCAGGTCCACGGTGCCGACCAGCGCCCGCGGCGCCGCCACCAGGCGCCCGAGCACGGTGGTGAACCGGTCGAGCACCCGGCCGGCCTCGGCGCCGCCGACCACGTCGGGGCGGTACGACAGCGTCACGCGCAGGCGGGCGCCCTGGGTCACGATGAGCGTCAGCGGGTAGTGCGTGGCGTCGACCGCCGACACGTTCACGATCCCGTGCCGGCCGGTGAACTCCGCCATCCGCTCCTGCCCACCCGCCTCGCGCAGCACGAAGAGGGTGTCGAAGAGCCGCCGGTGGCCGCTCTCCCGCTGCAGCTCGCCCAACCCGACGTGCTCGTACGGCATCAGCGCCACGCGCTCGTCCTGCACCCGCCGCGCCAGCTCGAGCACCTGCTCGCGCGGGTCGAACCCGATCCGCACCGGCACCGTGTTGAGGAACATCCCGATGACGTTCTCCACGTCGGGCACCGCCACCGGCCGGCCGGCCACCGCCGCGCCGAACACCACGTCGTCGCGGCCGACCGTGGCCGCGAGCACCAGTCCCCAGGCGAGGTTGAGCAGCGTGTTGAGCGTCAGTCCCGTCTCGCGGGCCAGCGCGCGCAGGCCCTCGCCCAGCTCGGCGGGCAGTACGACGTCGAGGTTCACCGGGATCTCCGGGCGCAGGCCGTCGTCGGCCGGCCGTACCAGCGTCGGCTCCTCCAGCCCCGACAGCGCCGCGCGCCAGGCGGTCAGCGCCTCGCCTGCGGGCTGCGTGGTCAGCCAGGCCAGGTAGTCGCGGTAGGTGCCGGCGGCGGGCGCCGCCGCGGCGTCGCCGAGGAGCTGTTCGAGCACCAGCCATCCCGACCAGCCGTCCCACAGGATCAGGTGGTGGCTCAGCACCAGCAGGTCGCGCTCGCCGAGGCGGATCAGCAGCAACCGCATGAGCGGCGGGGCGGCCAGGTCGAACCGGGTGGTCCTGTCCTCGGCCAGCAGTTCGGCGACCATCCGGTCGCGCTCCTCGCGCGGCAGCGCCGACAGGTCGATCTCGCGCAGCGGCGGCTCCACTCCGGCGCCGATGAACTGCACGGGACGCGACAGCCCTTCGGCGGTGAAGCCCGCCCGCAGGCTCGGGTTGCGGGCCAGCATCGCCGCGCACGCCGCGCGCAGCCGGTCGGCGTCGACGGGCCGCGCGAACTCGAAGACGTCCTGCGAGGTGTAGACGTCGACGGCGGCGGTGTCGTAGCTGGAGTGGAAGTGGATGCCCTCCTGCAGGGGCGACAGCGGCCAGACGTCCTCGACCGGGACGGGGCAGACGCGCCGCACGCTCTCGTGCTCCTCGGCGGTCAGCGTGATCAGCTCGGCCGCCCCGTGCTCCTCCGCGGTGGCTTTCATGGTGGCCTCCATGGTGGCCTCCATGGTGGCCTCCGCGCTGGCCGCCAGCGCGGCGGGCGTCCGGCAGGCGAAGACGTCCCTGGGGCTGACCGCCAGGCCCGCCTTCCTGGCCCGGCCGGAGACGGCGATCGAGGCGATGCTGTCACCGCCGAGGGCGAAGAAGTCGTCGTCGAGGCCCGCCTCGGTGCCGAGCACGGCGGTGAAGATGTCGCAGAACAGCCGTTCCCGCTCGGTCCGCGGTGCCCGCACGGCCCGCGGCGCCACCTCGGGAACGGGCAGGGCGCCGCGGTCCACCTTGCCGTTCAGCGTCAGCGGCAGCCGCTCCAGCGTCACCACCGCGCTCGGCACCATCGGCGGGGGCAGCGCGGCGGCCAGCGCGGCGCGCAACCCCGCCCCGTCGAGGCGGGCGCCCCGCTCGGGGACGGCGTAGCCGACCAGGCGGGTGGCGCCGCCGTGGTCGCGGGCGACGACCACGGCCTGCGCGACGCCGTCCAGGGCCGCCAGGCGCGCCTCGACCTCGCCGAGCTCGACGCGGTTGCCGTGGATCTTGACCTGGTGGTCGGTCCTGCCGGTGTACTCCAGGGCGCCGTCGGGGCGCAGCCGCACCAGGTCGCCCGTGCGGTACATGCGCGTTCCGGGCGGGCCGAACGGGTCGGCGACGAACCGCTCGGCGGTAAGCGCCGTCCTGCCGTGGTAGCCGAGGGCGAGCTGCGCGCCGCTGATGTAGAGCTCGCCTTCGGTCGCCGGGCGCAGGCAGACGTCCAGGACGTACAGCCCGGTGTTCCAGACCGGCCCGCCGATCGGCACGGCCGCGTCGCGGTCTGTGCCGCGGTCTGTGCCGCGGTCTGTGCCGCGGTCTGTGCCGCGGTCTGTGCCGCGGTCTGTGCCGCGGTCTGTGCCGCCGTCTGTGCCGCTGTCTGTGCCGCCGTTCGCGTCGCCGTCCGTGCCGCCACCTTCGTCGCCGTCCCACCAGGTGACCTGGACGGTCGCCTCGGTGGGCCCGTAGCAGTTGTCGACGGGGACGCCGGTCAGCTCCCGCCAGCGGCGGGCCAACCCGGCGGTCAGCGCCTCGGCGCCGCCGAAGACCCTGCGCAGGCTCGCCGCCCAGCCCGGATCCCGCGTGACCTCGTCGGTGGACAGGAAGGCCCTCATCATCGAGGGCACGATGTCGAGGACGGTCACCCCGTGGTCCCTGACGAGCCCGGCCAGGTAGGCCGGATCGACGTGCCCGCCGGGCTCGGCCAGCACCACGGCGGCGCCGGAGCACAGGGGCCAGAAGATCTGCCACACCGAGGCGTCGAAGCTCGCCGACGCCTGCTGCAGCATCCGGTCGGTGCCGTCCATGGCGAACAGGTCCTGGGCCCACGCCAGGTGGCCGACGATGGCGCGGTGCGTGACCACCACGCCCTTGGGCCGGCCCGTCGAGCCCGAGGTGTAGATGAGGTAGGCGGGGTCGTCCGGCGCGGGAGCGCGAAGCGGGCCCCCACCGCCCTCGGGACCGCCCTCGACGCCGCCGGTGCCGCTCCGGGCGCCGCTCTCGGTGCCGCTCGAGGGGTCGCTCAAAAGATCGCTCGCGGGGCCGCTCAAAGGGCCGCTCAAAAGATCGCTCGCAGCGCCGCCGATCAGGACACGCTCCACCCCCTCGTGCTCGGGGAAGGACCCGTCGGTGACCACCACGCGGGCGCCGCAGTCGGCCAGCATGTACGCCAGCCGCTCGGCCGGATGCTCGAGGTCCAGCGGCACGTAGGCCGCGCCCGCCTGTAGCACGCCGAGCACGGCGGCCGGCAGGTCGGGCGAGCGGGGCAGCGCCACGGCGACGAACCCGCCCGGACCGACGCCGCGTCGCGCCAGCCGTACGGCGAGCGCCTGCGCCCTGCGGTCCAGCTCGGCGTAGGAGACCTCCTCCTCGCCGAAGATCACCGCGGTGGCGTCGGGCGTCGTGGCCGCCTGGGCGGCGAACGCGGCGGCCAGCGTCGTGGGCGGTACCTCACGCGGCCCGCCCAGCAGGCGCGCCTGCTCGAGCTCGACCAGGTCGAGCCGCCCCACCGGGCGCTCGCCGGCGGCGACCAGCTCCTCCAGCAGGTGCCGCAGCGCCCGCGCCACCCGCGCGGCGGCGCTCGCGCCGATGGAGTGGTCGAGCCTGAAGGTGATCCGGCGTCCCGGCACGACGGTCAGCGACAGCGGGTAGTGGGAGCCGTCACGGACGTCCACGCCCGCGATCGCTCCCATGTCGCCCTCGACGGGATAGTTCTCGACCGCCACCAGCGTGTCGAACAGGGTGCCGAACCCGGTGATCCGCTGGATGTCGGCCAGGCCGAGGTGCTGGTGGTCCAGCAGCCGCGCCTGCGCGTCCTGGAGCCCGGCCAGCAGGTCGGCCGGACGGTCGCCGGGGCGCCAGGCCAGCCGTACGGGGATGGTGTTGACCAGCAGGCCGACCATCGACTCCACGCCCTCGACGGCGGCCTGCCGGCCCGAGACGGTGCTGCCGAAGACGACGTCGTGGCGGCCGGTCAGCCGGCCCAGCAGCAGCCCCCACGCGCCCTGCACGAGCGTGCTCAGCGTCAGCCCGCGCGCCCGTGCCCAGCCGGCCAGGTCCGCGCCGGCCTCGAAGGTGATCTGGCCGGGCGCGCCGGCCTGGTACCGCGGGCCGAGCAGTGTCGGCTCGTCGAGCCCCTCCAACGCCCGACGCCAGGCCCGTCCCGCCGCCTCGTCGTCGCGGTCGCGCAGCCAGGTGAAGTAGTCGCGGTAGGGGGTGACCTCGCCGAGGCGTTCGCCCAGCAGCTCACGCAGCATGATCGGCACCGACCAGCCGTCGGCGACCAGGTGGTGCAGGGTCAGCACCAGCGTCCGCCCGTTGACCAGGGCGGACCTGAGCAGCGGCGGCGCGGCCAGGTCGAAGGGCCTGGCCCGCTCCCGCGCGGCGATCTCGTCGACGTCGGCGCCGGTGACCTCCGCCCACGGGACCGCCACCCGGCCGGCCACGTACTGCACGACCCTGCCGTCGGCGCGCTGCAGGAACCCGGCGCGCAGCGGCGCGTGCCGGTCCACCAGGCGTTCCACCCGGCGGCGCAGCGTGGCGGGGTCGACGGGTCCGGCCAGCTCGACGACCTGCTGCACGGTGTAGACGTCGGGGTCGGACAGCGAGTGGAAGTACAGGCCCTGCTGGAGCGGCGTCACCGGCAGGACGTCCTCCAGGTCGCGGGGCAGCGCGTCGATCTCCTCCTGGTCGAGCGTGACCAGAGGGAAGTCGGACGGCGTGTGCCCGCCCGCCGCCGGCCCGGCCACGTGGGCGGCGATCCCGCGCAGCGCCTCCAGCCAGGCCTCGGCCAGCTCCGCCACGTCGACCCGGTCGAGGACCCCTTCGGGCCACGACCAGGTGGCGCTCAGCTCGGGCCCGGACGCGCCGTCGCGGACGATCGCGTTGACCTCGAGGTGATGGGTCAGCGGCATGCCGGGGTCGCGCCCGGCCGACAGCGGCTCCGCCCCGGCGGCCGGCTCCCAGTCCGCGCCGCCGTCCGCCCTGAACCGGCCCAGGTAGTTGAACAGCACCTCCGGTGTCGGCAGGTCGCCCAGCGCGCCCCGCAGCAGCCCGAAACCGAGACCGGCCGACGGGACGGCGCGCAGTTGCTCCTTGACCCGCCCGAGCGCCCGGCCCACCCCCGGGCCGCCGGCGCGGAACTCCTCCCACGCCACGTCGCCGCCGTCGATCCTGACGGGGAACAGGCTGGTGAACCAGCCGACCGTGCGGGTCACGTCGGCATCGCCCGCCACCGCGTCCTGCTCCCGGCCGTGCCCCTCCAGGTCGACCAGCAGGCCGCCGGCGCCGTGACGGCGGGCGAAGGCCGCCGCGAGCGCGGTCAGCAGCACGTCGTTGACGGTGCCGTGGTAGGCGGCCGGGGCGTCGGTCAGCAGTGGCGTCGTCCCGTCGGGGGGCAGGACGACGGTCAGCCTACGCTCGCGCGCGGCCGTGTCGGTCGCGGGGTCGAGGGGCCGCAGCCCGAGCGACGGCACCGGCCCGGCGAGCGTCCGCCGCCAGACCTGCTGCTCCGCCTGCCGCGCGGGGGTCGGCGCGTCCTCGGCCAGCAGCCGCGACCAGCGCGCGAACGAGGTGCCGACCGGCGGCAGCTCGACCGGCTCGCCCGCGGACACCGCCCGCGCGGCCTGGGCCAGGTCGGACAGCAGGATGCGCCAGGAGACGCCGTCCACCACCAGGTGGTGCGCCACCAGCGACAGCCGCCTCTCGCCCGGCGACCACACCGCCTGCAGCATCACGCCCGCCGCCGGGTCCAGCCGGCCGACGGCGGCCTCGACCCCGTCGCCGGCCACCAGGCCGCCCGCCTGGACCGTGCCGGGCGGCGGCACCTCCATGTGCCAGCCGTCCTCACTGCGCAGCAGCCGGGCGCGCAGCATGCCGTGATGGTCGAGGACGGCCTGCAACGCCCCGGTGAGCAGGCCCTCGTCCAGATCGTCCGGCACGCGCACGGTCACCGACTGGTGGAAGCCGTCGATCGGCCCGCCCACCTCCCGCAGCCGGCGGACGATCGGCGTCTCCGGCACCAGGCCGACGCCCGCGTCATGAGCCTGCTCGGGTACGGCCTGGCCGCGCCCCCGCGCCAGCGCGGCGACGGTCCTGTGCTGGAAGACCTCCCGCGGCGTGATCGCGAGACCCGCCCGCCTGGCCTTGTTGACCAGCTGGATCGCGACGATGCTGTCGCCGCCGAGCTCGAAGAAGCTGTCGTGCGCGCCCACCGACGGCAGCCCGAGGACCTCGGCGAACAGCCCGGCCAGCACGCGCTCGGCGGGGGTTTCGGGGGCGGCGCCGCCCGCCTGCGCCGTCCACTCGGGCGCGGGCAGCGCCTTGCGGTCCAGCTTGCCGTTCGGCGTGAGCGGCAGCGGCCCGTCGAGCACCACGATCGTGCCGGGCACCATGTACTCCGGCAGCGCGCCGGCCGCCAGCCGCCGCAGGTCGGCGGGGTCGAGGCCGCCGTCGCCCGTCACGTAGCCGACCAGCCGCCTGACGCCCCGGTGGTCCTCGACGGCGGCGACCGCCGCCTGGGCGACCGCGGGGTGGCTCATCAGGACGCTCTCGACCTCGCCGGGCTCGATGCGGTACCCGCGGATCTTGATCTGGCCGTCCTCGCGGCCGAGGAAGTCGATGGTGCCGTCGGCGCGCCTGCGGGCCCGGTCGCCGGTGCGGTACATCCGCTCGCCCGGCGCGCCGAACGGGTCGGCGACGAACCGCTCGGCGGTCAGCCCCGGCCTGCCGAGATAGCCCCTGGCCAGGCCGAGGCCGCCGACGTACAGCTCGCCGGTGACGCCGGGCGGCACCGGGCGCAGCGCCGCGTCGAGGATGTGGCAGCGGGTCCCCGGGTCCGGCACGCCGATCGGCACGGGGCCCGACCAGTCGCGCTCGGCGAGCCAGAGCGTGGAGTTGACCGTGGCCTCGGTCAGGCCGTAGGCGGCCACGACCCGCATGCGCTCGCTCCAGCGGGCGACCAGCTCGGCGGGGACCGTCTCGGTGCCGACGACCAGCACGCCGCCCTCGGGCAGCGCGCACCCGGCTGGCAGCGCCGCCACCAGCGACGGCGGCAGGATCATGTGCGTGACCCGGTGCTCGGCCAGGTAGCCGGTCAGCTCCTCGCCGGCCACGCGCCGCTCGGACGGCACGACGACGACGGTGCCGCCCACGCACAGCGACATCACCAGGTCCCAGACGGCCACGTCGAAGCCCACGGAGGCGAACTGGGCGACCCTGCTGGAGGAGTCGACGCCGAGCCGTTCGACGGCGGTGGCGATGAGGGCGCCGACGCCCTCGTGGGAGAGCACGACGCCCTTCGGCCGGCCGGTCGAGCCGGACGTGTAGATGACGTAGGCGGCCCGGTGCAGCGCGCCCTCGGGCGGGTCGGTGTCGGCCGCCTGCGGGAGGGCGTCCAGAAGCAGGCGGGGCAGCTCCAGGTCGGCGGCGTGGCCCGAGACCGTGACGAGCAGGCGGGCACCGGCGTCGGCCACCATGAAGGCCAGCCGGTCGGCCGGATGGTCGGCGTCCAGCGGGAGGTAGGCGGCGCCCGCCTTCATGACGCCGAGCAGCGCCACGACCAGGTCGGCCGAGCGGGGCAGCGCCACCGCGACGACGTCCTCGGCGCCGACGCCCTGCGCGCGCAGCGTGTGGGCGAGCCGGTTGGCCCTGGCGTTCAGCTCGCCGTAGGTCAGCCGCTCCGACTCGCAGATCACGGCGAGCCTGCCGGGCGCGTGCGCGGCCTGCCGTTCGAACGCCGCCGTCCACGAGATCTCCGGCAGGTCGCCGGGCAGGGGGACGAACGGGGGCACGGGCGCCAGGTCGATGCCGCCGAGCGGCGTGTCGGGCCGCTCGGCCAGCGCCTCCAGCGTCAGCAGGAGGCGCCGCTCGTGCTCGGCCAGCGCCTCGGGGTCGCACACCGCGGCGTCGGCGTCGAGGTCGATCCGCAGCCCCTGGCCCGCGGGCCGGTCGTAGACGGCCACGGACAGGTCGCCGACCGGCCCGAGGGACAGGTGGTGGATGACGCAGTCGCCGTCGCCGAACCTGATCCCCTCGTGGTACGGCATGACGTTCACGGTGGGCCCGATCAGCGAGCGCAGCCCTTCGACGCGGCCCAGCTCCCTGGCCAGGTCCTCGCCCCGGTAGCGGGCGTGCGCGCCCAGCGACCTGACCTCCTCGGCCACGGCCGCGACCAGTTCGGCACCCGTGGTCCACGGGCTGACGGCGAGCCTGAGCGGCAGCACGTTGGACATCAGGGCGGGGGAGTCCTCGCCGTGGAGCCTGCCCGCGACGGGCAGGCCCAGCACCAGGTCGCGCTCGCCGCTCGCCCGGTGCAGGTAGGCGGCCACGGCCGCGATGGCCAGCCGCGACAGCCGGGTGCCCAGCGCGGCCGCCGCCGCGCGCAGCCCGTCGGAGCGCTCCGGCGACAGCTCCATCGTGCGGCGCAGGACGCCGCCGGCCTGGGCGGGCGGGCACTCCACCAGCCTGGCAGGCTCGTCGGGCAGGCCCGCCAACCTGCCGTGCCAGTACGCGGCGTCGGCCGCGTGCCCGGCTGAGGCTCGGTAGCCGGCGTCGGCCGCCACCAGCGCGGGCAGCGACCAGTCGACGCCGGTGTCGGGGCCGCCGCCGTACAGGGCGGCCACGCGCTGGATGAGGCGCAGCATCCCGGCCCCGTCGGTGACCAGGTGGTGGTACCGCTGGTACCACCACAGCCGGCCGTCGCCGAGCCTGAGCAGCGCGTGGGCGAACATCGGCCCGCGGGCCGGATCGACGGTCCGCGCGAGGTCGGCCGCCATCCACGCCCGCGCGTCCGCCTCCGCCAGGTCGAGGACCGGCAGCGGCCAGTCGCCCGCGGGCCTGGTGATCTGGACAGGGCCGGCCTCGTCCTGGGCGAACACCACGTGCAGGCTCTCCGCCTCGGTCACGGCCTGCCTGATCGCCCCGGCCAGCCGCGCCACGTCGGCCGCGAGCTCCACGTAGCCGCCGATGGTGTAGGCCGGGCTGTCCGGCGCTAACTGCTGGGCCAGCCAGATTCCGGTCTGGGCTCCGGTCAGCGGAAGTACGGACATCTGGCTGCCTTTCACGTCACTCTGCGGGAATCAGGGTGGGCCGGGCCGGCCGGGGATCACTTCTTGAGAAGCGGCACGACCTGGTCGATGGCGTAGGGGATGCTCAGTACCGTGTTGAAGGACAGCGCCGCGCCGATCGGCGGGTCCTGGTAGGTCAGGAAGAGGTCGCGGCCCTGCCTGGCCACCTTCAGCTGCTTGTAGACGCTGTCGTTCCTGATCCGCTCCCACGGCTGCTTGCCGGTGGTCAGCCAGACGAGGCGGTCGACCTCCAGCAGGCTCAGCCCCTCGGAGCCGAACTCGGCCACGTTGGACTTGCCGGCCTGCCTGGTGATCTCCTCAGGGACGGTGAAGCCCAGCTCGGCCAGGAACGCCGACTTGGGGTCGCCCTTCTGGAAGGCCGAGTACTGCCCGGCCTTGAAGCTGTCGGCGGCGACGGCCGTCAGCCCCTTCCACTGCGGGTTGTCGGCCCGGACCTTCGCGAACCGGTCGGCGATGCCGGCGATGAGCCGCCTGGCCGTGTCCTCCTCGCCGAGGGCGCGGCCGGCCAGCAGCGTCATCTCCTGCCACGGGGCGGCATAGGGGTCGAAGCCCTTCGGCTGGGCGACGACGGGAGCGATCTGCGACAGCTTGTCGTAGTGCTCCTTCTGGATGCCGGAGTACATGGCGAAGATGAGGTCGGGCTTGAGCGCGACCAGCTTCTCGAACTTGACGCCGTCCTCGCGCAGGCCGAGCACGGTGGGTTCGGTGCCGCCCCACCTGTCCTTGGTCCAGGGCCAGTCGGAGAACGGGCTGCGCTGGAACCAGTCCACGACGCCGACCGGCTTGAAGCCGAGCGCGAGGACGGGCTCGTGGTCGCTCAGGCCGATGGTGACGATCCGCTCGGGACGCTTGGCGATCTCGGTCGTGCCGTACATGTGCTCGACCTTCACCGGGAAGGCCGATCCGGTCGCCGGGGCGGGCGAGGCGGGGGCGGGCGCCGCCGTACCGGCCGGGGTGGGACTGCCGCAGCCGGCGGCGACGGTCAGCGCCAGTGCGGCGAGCACTGTCGAGAGACGCTTGGACATAGTTTCCTCTTCCGGATCTGAAGTGTCACCGGCACGCAGACTAAGGTAAGCCTTACCTATCTTCAATCGCGGAAAAGTCTTGCGCGAGGCGACTGAGTGAGGTATGCCTAACCTAAAAAGCGGAAGATCGGATCTTCGTGACACAGCAGAGAACCGCCGCGGCACGGCGGCCGCTCCTGATCGCGGTGAGCGCGGGGGTCCTGGTCGTGCTCTGCGCGCTGTCCCTGGCCGTCGGCAGCAGGGCGATCCCGCTCGGCCAGGTCTGGACGGCCCTGGCCGATCCGGCCGCCGTCGACCCCGAGGTCGCGGCCATCGTCGGCGGGACGCGGCTGATCCGCACCCTGGTCGCCGTGCTCGCCGGAGCGGCCCTCGGCCTGGCCGGAGCCGTCATGCAGGGGCTGACCCGCAACCCGCTGGCCGATCCCGGCCTGCTCGGCGTGAGCGCGGGCGCCGCCTTCGGCGTCGTGGTCGCCGCGGCCGCGCTCGGTGTCAGCGGCCTGCTGTCGTCGGTCTGGTTCGCCTTCGGCGGCGCGGCCGTCGCCAGTGCTGTGGTCTACCTGCTGGGCAGCAGGGGCAGGGGCGGCGCCGCGCCGGTCAAGCTCGCCTTGGCGGGCGTGGCCGTGACCTACCTGCTCGACTCGCTGACCGGCGGCATCGCGCTGACCGACCCCGAGGCGCTCGACCGCTACAGGTACTGGTCGGCCGGCTCGCTGACCGGGCACGACGGCGGGACGCTGCTGGTGCTCCTGCCGTTCCTCGCCGGCGGCGCCGTGCTGGCGTTGAGCACCGCGCCCGCGCTCAACAGCCTGTCCCTCGGCGACGACGTCGCCGCCGCCCTCGGCCGCAGCCTCGTGTCCGTACGGCTGCGCGGCGCGCTCGCGGTGACCGTGCTGACCGGGGCGACCGTGGCGGTCACCGGACCGATCGTCTTCGTCGGGCTCGTCGTCCCGCACCTGGTGAGAATCGTCACCGGCCCCGACCACCGCTGGCTGCTGCCCGCCTCGATGCTGCTGGCGCCCTGCCTGCTGCTGGTGGCCGACATCCTCGGCCGCGTCGTCGTGCGCCCCACCGAGCTCGACGTCAGCCTGGTGGCCGCCTTCCTCGGCGCGCCGTTCTTCATCGCCATGGTCCGCCGTCGCAGGCTCGCGGAGCTGTAGCCGATGCTCGGACCGCATCTCACGCGCTCCCGCGACCGCCTGACCTTCCGGGTGGACCGGCCCGCCGTCTCCGGCGTGCTGCGCCCCCGGCTCGTGCTGACCTGGCTGCTGCTCGCCCTCGTGACGCTCGCCGTCCTCTGCCTGGCCGTCGGCGCGGGCGCGGGCGACTACGCGCTTGCGCCCGCCGCCGTCGTCCGCGCGCTGGCGGGGGAGGGGGAGCGGGCCGACCTGTTCGTGGTGTGGGAGCTGCGGCTGCCCAGGGCCGTGGTGGGTCTGCTGGCCGGGGCCGCCCTCGGGCTGTCGGGCGCGATCTTTCAGGCCGTCACCCGCAACCCGCTGGCCAGCCCCGACATGCTGGGCATCACCCAGGGCGCGGGCGCCGCCGTCGCCGCGGGCATCGTGCTCGGCGCCGGCGCCGGCCTGGGGCTCCAGTGGCTCGGCCTGGCGGGCGCCGTCGCCGTGGGCGTGCTGATCTACCTGCTGGCCTGGAAGCGCGGCACCACCGGCTACCGGATCGTGCTGGTGGGCATCGGGGTCAGCTGGATGTGCGTCAGCCTCACCTCCTACCTGCTGAGCAGGGCGGAGCTCCACCAGGCGCAGAAGGTGCTGGGCTGGCTGGTCGGCAATCTCAACGACCGGGGATGGGCGCAGGCGGGGCCGCTGGCCGTGACGCTCGCCGTCCTGCTGCCCGCGGTGCTCCTGCTGGTACGGCTGCTGCGGACGCTGCGCCTGGGCGACGACGTGGCCGGCGGGCTCGGCACCCCCGTGCAGCGCACCCGCCTGGCCCTGCTGCTGTGCGGCGCCGCGGCGGCCGCCTTCGCCACCGCCGCGGCCGGGCCGATCCTGTTCGTCGCGCTGGCCGCGCCGCAGATCGCCCAGCGCATGGCCCGCACCGCAGGCCCGCCCGCGACCGCCTCGGCTCTCACGGGCTCAGTGGTCGTCCTGGTCGCCGATCTGGTCAGCCAGCGCCTCATGGCCGACTCCGTGCTGCCCGTCGGGGTGGTGACGGGCGTGCTCGGCGCGCCGTTCCTGTTGTGGCAGCTCAGCCGGGCCAACCGGCGGGGCACGGGAGGATGAGACACGTGACGTACCCGTCGCTGCGGGCCAGCGGGCTGACGCTCGCCTATGACGACCGCGTCGTCGTCGACGGCCTTGACCTGGAGATCCCGCAGGGCAGGATCAGCGCCGTCATCGGCGCGAACGCCTGCGGCAAGTCCACGCTGCTGCGCGCCCTGGCCCGGCTGCTGGCCCCCCGTGACGGCGCGGTGCACCTGGACGGCCGCGCCATCCACACCATGCCCACCCGGCAGGTCGCCCGGCACCTCGGCATCCTGCCGCAGTCGCCCGTCGCGCCCGAGGGGCTGACCGTCACCGACCTGGTCGGGCAGGGCCGCTCACCGCACCAGACCTGGTGGCGGCAGTGGTCGTCGGCCGACCAGGACGCGGTCACGCACGCGCTGGTGGCCACCGGCATGCTCGAACACGCCGACCGGCCGCTGGACGAGCTGTCCGGCGGCCAGCGGCAGCGGGCCTGGATCGCCATGGCGGTCGCCCAGGGCACGCCCGTGCTGCTGCTCGACGAGCCGACGACCTACCTCGACCTGGCGCACCAGATCGACGTCCTCGACCTGGTCGTCGACCTCAACCGCCACCAGGGCCGCACGGTCGTCATGGTCCTGCACGACCTCAACCAGGCCTGCAGGTACGCCGACCAGCTGATCGTGATGAGGGCCGGGCGCGTCGTGGCGGAGGGGCCGCCCGCCGACGTGATCGACGCCGAGCTGGTCGAGCACGTCTTCGGCATGCGCTGCCAGGTGGCGGCCGACCCGGTCAGCGGAACCCCGCTGATCATCCCGATCGGCCGCCACCACGACGGCGACGTCAGCGCCGGCCCGCGTAGGAACGCGCGCGGCTGATCGAGTGGACGATCTCGCCCACCCGCACGGCGGTGTTCGACAGCAGCGTCGAGGTGATGCCATGGGTGTGCTCGGTGGCGCCCTGCACGTAGATGCCGCAGCGCATCGCCTCCGTCGTGGCGACGCGGTAGTCGCGCTCGATCCGCAGGCGGCCGTCCGGCAGCCGCAGGCAGTGCTCGCCGGCCTCGCCCAGCAGCGTCAGCGGGTCGCCGGGACGGTAACCGGTCGCGTACACCAGCAGGTCGGCCTCCAGGACCGTGCGCTCTCCCGTCGGCAGGAACTCCACCGTCACCCGGGGCCCTTCGGCGACCTCCACCACCTGGGAGGCGTTGAGGATCCGCAGCCGCTCCACGCCGCGCACCTTCTCCTGGTAGTGGCGCCGGTAGAGCTCGTCGATGAGCTCCAGGTCGACCACCGAGTAGTTGGTGGAGGCGTGGTAGTCCAGCAGCCGCCGCTTCACCTCGTCCGGCGCGGTGTAGAAGTGGTCGACGGCGGCGGGGTCGAAGATGCGGTTGGCGAACGAGCTGTCGTCGGCGGGCGTGTAGCCGTACTTGGCGAAGACGGCGCACACCTCCGCGCCGGGGAAGGTGCTGTGCAGGTGGTCGGTCACCTCGGCCGCGCTCTGGCCAGCGCCCACCACGACCACGCGCCGCGGCTCGCGCAGCGTGGGCAGCCGGTCGAGGAGCTCCTCGCTGTGCCAGACGCGCTCGTCGCTCACCACGCCCGGCGGCAGCACCGGTTCCAGGCCCGCGGCGATCACCACGTTCCTGGTCCTCCTGGTGGTCAGCTCGTCGGAGCAGCCGCCCTGGCGTACCACCACGTCGAGGAACTCGATCACGCCGTCGACGGTCACGGGGGTGATGGCGACGACCTCGGACCGGTACTCCACCTGGTCGGCGAAGGAGGCCGCGGCCCATTCGAGGTAGTCGTGGAACTCCAGACGCGAGGGGAACATCGTCTTGTGGTTGATGAAGTCGACCAGCCGGCCCTTGTCGCTCAGGTAGCTCAGGAAGCTGAACGGGCTGGCCGGGTTGCGCATGGTGACCAGGTCCTTCAGGAAGGACACCTGCATCGTCGTGCCCTCCATCAGCATGCCGCGATGCCATCCGAAGGCCGGCTGCTTCTCGAAGAAGACCGCGTCGAGCGGGGCGTGTTCCCGTAACGCGATGGCCAGGGCGAGATTGGAGGGACCGAAACCGATGCCCACGAGATCGTGGACGTGGTGCTCCGACGGGGGCATTGATGACCTTCCATGGTTAGGTTAGCCTCTCCTAATTAAGGCGAGCCTAACCTTTTCCGATCCCCCCTACAAGGAGACGCCATGCGGGTCGTGATGTTCGGCTACCAGACGTGGGGCCACCGCACGCTGCGAGCGCTGCTGGACTCGGGCCACGAGGTGGCCCTCGTCGTGACGCATCCCAAGAGCGAGCACGCCTACGAGCGGATCTGGGGCGATTCGGTCGCCGACCTGGCCGCGGAGCACGGTGTCCCGGTCCTGGTGCGCGACCGGCCCGGCGACGAGGAACTGATGACCAGGCTCAAGGAGGCCGACCCCGACCTCATCGTCGCCAACAACTGGCGCACGTGGATCCCGCCGGAGATCTTCGCCCTGCCCCGTCACGGCACGCTCAACGTGCACGACTCGCTGCTGCCGGCCTACGCCGGGTTCTCCCCGATCATCTGGGCGCTCGTCAACGGCGAGAAGGAGGTCGGCGTCACCGCGCACATGATGGACGCCGACCTGGACGCGGGTGACATCGTGCTCCAGCGCGCCGTACCGGTGGGCCCCGACGACACCGCCACCGACCTGTTCCACCGCACGGTCGACCTGATCGGCCCCATCGTCGCCGAGTCGCTCGAGCTCATCGCCTCCGGCCGGACGGACTGGACGCCGCAGGACCGCTCGAAGGCCAGCTTCTTCCACAAGCGCTCGATCGAGGACAGCAGGATCGACTGGACCTGGAGCCCCGAGGAGATCGCCCGGCTGGTCCGCGCCCAGTCCGACCCGTACCCCAACGCCTT
Organism: Nonomuraea sp. NPDC003804; assembly: GCF_040610675.1. Taxonomy (NCBI): domain Bacteria; kingdom Bacillati; phylum Actinomycetota; class Actinomycetes; order Streptosporangiales; family Streptosporangiaceae; genus Nonomuraea; species Nonomuraea sp. NPDC003804. The sequence continues at coordinate 458,144 of NZ_JBEXMT010000001.1, read as the reverse complement.
CACCCACTACAACGGCACGCGCATCAGGGTGCTGCGCGCCTCGGTCTCCCGGGGCAGGTACGGCGGCACGCCCGGCAGGGTGTTCATCCGCGAGGGCGACGGCGTGGTCATCGTCGCCGGCGCCGACGCCAGGCGCGGCCGCAGCCACGGCCTGGTGATCGAGCGGGTCCGCAAGGACGACGACGTCGAGCTGCCGGCGACGGAGTTCTTCACGACGATGGGCGGCTACCTCCGCTAGGGGCGTCCGCCGGGGCTCAGGGCCTGTCCGCCGTCGCGCGGCCGGCCTGCTCCGGCTCCGCCGGCGTCATGGGATGGGCGGCCTCGGTGCGCAGGCCGTCCAGGAAGAAGGACAGGCACCGCCGCCAGGCCTGGGGCGCCACCCCCGTCGACTCCCTGATCACCTGCGACATCGCCCAGACCAGCGTCGCCACGTCCTGCGCCGTGAAGTCGGCGCGCAACTGCCCGCTTCGCCTGGCCCGCTCGATGACCTGGTCCACGTCCCGCAGACCGCGGTGGCAGGCGTCGCTCACCTCGGAGGTGCTGGGGAAGCGCCGGGCGAGCGCGTCGTTGAGCCCGCGGTCCTCGGCCTGCAGCGCGAAGAGCCCTTCCAGGAAGCCGGCGAAGCCGTTCCACGGATCGGGGTCCTCCAGGGCCGCGGCGGCGATCCGGTCCAGGGCCGCCAGCCGTTCGGGGAAGATCGCGTCGAAGAAGGCCTCCCTGGTGGGGAAGTGGTTGTAGAGCGTGCCGATGCTGACCCCAGCCGTGCGGGCGATCTCCTCCAGCGGCACGTCGAGGCCGCGTTCACCGAACAGCTGGGTCGCGGTGACCAGCAGCTTGTCGCGGTTGCGCGCGGCGTCGGCGCGCAGGGGTCGTGATCCCGTGGCCATGTTTCCCATCCCATTAACTCGAGGGCGCCCTCAGATTATGTTACCGTCGACATAACCTGAGGGCGCCCTCGAGTTATTTGTCACTGCGACTCGGAAGGCAGCACTGTGTCCTTTTCCATGTCTCAAACCGCCCGCGGGACGGCTGTGGTCATCGGGGTGGGGCCCGGCCTCGGGCTGTCCGTCGCCCACCGCTTCGGCCGCGAAGGCCACACCGTCGCCCTGGTCTCCCGTACCGGCGCCAGGCACGCGGGGTACATCGCCGCCCTGGCCGAGGAGGGGATCGAGGCCGCCTCCTTCCCCGCCGACGTCCGCGACGGCGACCAGCTCCGCTCGGCGCTTGAGGCCGTCACCGCGCGGTACGGCGGCATCGACCTGATCTACTACGGTCCTGGCGCGATCGACGGGCCCCGGCCCAGGCCGATCACCGAGGCCGACACGGCCGGGGTGCGGGAGGCGATGAGCTGGGTGTACCCGGCCATCGACGTGACCGGCACGGTGCTGCCCGGCATGATCGAGCGCGGCGCGGGCGGGCTGCTGTTCGCGGGCGGGCTCAGCGCCGCCGTGCCGATGCCCGCGCTCGGCGACCTGGCCGTCTCGTCGGCGGCGCTGCGCAACTACGTCCTGACCCTCAACGCGGGGTTGGCGGGAACGGGGGTCTACGCCGGGATGCTCACCATCGGCGGGCTGATCGAGCGTGGCGACATCCACCAGCTGGTCACGTCGCAGCCGGAGCAGTTCGGCGACGTGGGGGACAAGACGCTGAACCCCGACGCCATCGCCGACGCCGCGTGGCAGATGTACACCACGCGCGACCGCGCCGAGACGACGTTCAGCGCCTTCGCCTGACCCGGGACCCGCGGTCGGCTCGCACGTCCCCCCGGTCGGCCCGCACGCACGTCCTCGTGCGGGCCGACCAGGCTCAGCTCGCCCGCCTGCGGGCCAGCAGGTGGGCCTGCGGGAAGCCCCTTTGGGGGTCCTCCTCCGGGGCCGACACCAGCCGGGCCACCTCGGCGATCCCGGCCTCGCGCAGCAGGCCGGCGATCCGGTCGGGCGGCCACCGGTAGGCCGGGGTCACCTTGTGGTCGAACATCTCCGCCGGCCCCGCCGGATCCTCGTGGGCCTGGAAGGAGACGAGCAGGTGGCCGCCCGGAGCCAGCACCCGGCCGAACTCGGCGAAGATCTCCGGCAGCCGCTCCGGCGGGGTGTGGATGATCGAGTAGCGGGCCAGGATCCCGGCGAGGGAACCGTCCGCCAGATCGAGGGCGCCCATCGAGCCCACCTCGAACCGCAGCTCCGGGTGCGCCCGGCGGGCCAGCGCGATCAGCTCCGGCGACAGGTCGACGCCGAAGGCGGGCAGCCCGCGATCGTGCAGCTGCGCCGTCACGTGGCCGGGCCCGCAGCCGAGGTCGGCGACCGGCCCGCCCCCCGCCGCCCGCACGACGTCGGCGAACACGGCGATCATGGCATGGTCGAAGGTCAGGGTCGGGAAGACCGTGCTGTTGAACTCGGTGTACGGAACGGCGGCCAGGTCGTAGGCGGCGCGGGTGGCGCGAAGGAAGTCCGGTTCGATCACGGGTGACCACCGTAGTCCTCCGGGGCCGCGGCCCGGACCGTCCCCGGACGGCCGCCGCGGCCCCGAGGCGGCGGGCCGTCAGACGAGTGCCGCTCCGCTGAGCCTGCGCGCGTGCTCCCTGGCCGCGGCGTGCGCGGCGGCCTGCGAGGCGGCCGCCGCCTCCCGCAGCGGCGCCATCGCGGGCGTGGTCTCGGCCAGCGTCAGCTCGGCGGTGATGACGTGGAGGTCCAGGCCGAACACCTCGGTCAGGATCTTGCGCAGGTAGGGGTCGGCGAAGTCCCAGCCCTCCCTCGGCGTGCCGGGGCCGTACGCGCCGCCGCGCGACAGGACGAGCGTCGCCGGACGGCCGGCGACGGGACTGTCGGCCGGGCTCATCCCGAACGTCCGGCCGGGGATCAGGACCTGGTCCAGCCACGCCTTGAAGGTCGACGGGGCGCCGAAGTTGTACATCGGCACCGCGAACAGGTACGCGTCCGCCTCCAGGAGCTCGCGCACCAGCGCGTCCTGCAGGAAGGAGGCCGTCGCCTGCTCGGCGTCGTGGTCCTGGGCGGGGGTGAGGCGGGCGCTGATGCCCGAGGCCGTCAGGTGCGGGATCGGCCGGGAGCCCAGGTCGCGGTAGGCGACGGTGCCCTCCCACGCGTCCTTGAACGTCTCGGCCACCCCGCGGGAGACCGAGCCGGCGGGTACGGCGGAGGCGTCGATGTGCAGCAGATGAGCCACGATGATCCCTTTCGTCTGTTGAAAAGATAATCTGTGAGACAGATTGTCTGTCCATCAGCTTATCTGTCAAGTGAAGTAGCATCGGGCCATGAAGACTGAGCACGGGCTCCCCGCCGGATTCGACACCAACCTGGGGTGGCTCATGGGGCAGGTCTTCCACGCGCACCTGACGGCCGCGCAGCACGCGCTCGCCGATTTCCCCGGCTCCCAGCGCGGCTACATGGTGGTCCACGCGGCGGTCAACGGCTGCGCCCGCAACCAGATCGACATGGCCAACCAGCTGGGCCTCGACCGCACCGTGATGGTCTACCTGGTCGACCAGCTCGTGGCCGCGGGGCTGGTCGAGCGCATGCCCGACCCCAACGACAGGCGCAGCAGGGTCATCGTCGCCACTGACGCGGGCAGGGCCAGGCTCGCGGAGGCCGCGCGGGTGCTCGGTCTGGTCGAGGAGCACGTGCTGCGCGCGCTCGACCCCGACGAGCGCGGGCGCTTCCGCGACATGCTCCGGCGTCTGGCCGCCCACCATCTGGCCAACGGCGGCAACGAGCACGACGCCTGCGTGGTCGCCGAGGCCGTCGCGGACAAATAGGGATATTTCCCTACATCGTGCGCGTGGCTCATCGCTACGCTCATGACCTCGTGAAGAGCACCCCCATGGGCCGCTGGCTGCCCGCTTTCCTGCTGCTCGCCCTCATCTGGGGCAACAGCTTCTTTTTCATCAAGGTGGCCGTCGGCGCCCTGCATCCCCTCCAGATCTCCTTCGGCCGGATGGCCATCGGCGCGGCGACCCTGCTGGCCGCCCTGGCCGTCAGCCGCAAGGCGCTGCCACGCGATCCGCGCCTGTGGGGACACTTCCAGGTGGCCTCCGTGGTGCTCACCACGCTGCCGTTCACCCTCTTCGCCTACGGCGAGCAGTACGTCTCCTCGGTCGTGGCCGCCATCTGGAACGCCACCACCCCGCTGTGCACGCTCGCCTTCACGCTGCTGCTGCGCACCGAGAAGCCGAACGCCGGCAGGGTCGCCGGGCTCGGCCTCGGATTCGCGGGCGTCATGGTGGTGCTCGGCGTGTGGCAGCCCATGGACGGCGGCCAGCTCGGCGGCAGCCTGGCCTGCTTCGGCGCGGCCCTCTGCTACGGCATCGGCGGCTCCTACCTCGGCCGTTTCGTCACCGGACGCCGCACCGAGGCGCCCGTCGTGCTCGCCACGGGGCAGCTGATGAGCGGCACCCTCCAGCTCGCGGTGATCACCGCGCTGGCGGGAGTGCCGCTGGTCGACCTGTCCGCGCCGCCCGCGGTCTGGTGGAGCATGCTCGGCCTCGGCGGGCTCGGCACCGGCGTCGCCTACCTGCTGCTGTACGGCGTGCAGGCCAGGGCGGGGGTGACCACCACCTCGACGGTGACCTACCTGCTGCCGGTGTTCGCGGTCGTGTCGGGGGTGCTCGTGCTGGGGGAGGGCCTCACCTGGAACCAGCCGGTGGGCGCGGTGGTGATCCTGCTGGCCATCGCGATGACCCAGGGGATGGTCCGCCTCGGCCGTACCCCGGCCGCCGTGGCGCCCCGGACCGAACCCGAACCCGAACCCGAACTCGAACTCGAACCCACGATCCCCTCCAGGACGTGACGGCGTGCACCGGCCGCGACGGGAAACGACCCATGGGTTCCTTGAGCGGCCGGGCGCCGTCGTGGTCGCAGCACCTGGGCGCATGGACGGCGAAGGAGGAGGACCTGGTCCGGGCGGTATCCGCCCCGACGGCGGTTACGGCGGGATCGCCTCGATAGCGTCCCGCAGGGGTGCAACGCCGGCCCGAGCTCGCCCAGCGGTGGCGTGCCGTTCGGCGGCTCCAGCGGCTGCCGCGCCACGTCGGACGCAAGCGCGGCCTGGAGATGATCCTGACCGGCGACCCGATCCCGGCCGCCCGCGCCGCCGAGATCGGCCTCGTCAACGCCGTCGTACCCGCCGACGACCTCCTCGACGCCGCACGGAACCTGGCCGCCCGGATCGTCCGGCACGCGCCGACCGCCGTGGCGGCCTGCCTGCGCGCGGTCACCCGGGGCGTCAACCTGCCGATCGACGAAGGGCTCGCGGTCGAGGCGGCCTGCTTCGCCGTGACCGTGCCCACCGACGGCGTACGGACCGGGCTGCGCCGGTTCCTCGACCGCTCCGCCGTGTCCGGCTAGCCCGTCGGGAGAGCCACACCCGCGGCGACCGCGTTCCGCGACTGTCCCGGGGACGTCGCGCGGGCACGGCGCGGCGACGGCCGAACGGCCGGCGTCATGCGAGTGACGGTCGTGTCAGGACCCGGCGAGGACGCGCGCCACGTACTCCTGCGACGGTGGCCCGAAGCGGGCGAACACCTCGCCGATCGCGGCGTGCAGGGCAGGCAGCCCCCAGTCGTCAGGCAACAACTCCTGCGGTAGCGGGGGCGTCCGCAGGGTGTCCACCAACGCGCCCCCGAACAACCGGATGTAGGCCGCCAGCGCTGCGCCGTTCGGCTCGACAGGTGTCATCGGCTCCCGGGCGGCGGCCCGCAGCCGAACGGCGTGCTCGTGGAAGCGGCTGTTCAGTTCGCCCAGTTCCCAGGCGCGATAGGCGACGTCGGCCGCGTCCGCCGTCGACAGCCCGACGCGTCCGTAGTAGACGGTCCCCGCGGGCGGCTGGCCGCCCAGTTCCTCCAGGAGGTGGGCGCGGCGGTCGGCCGGTGAGATCAACACGCCTGGCTGCATGAGCCCGTAACGGGCGAGAGTGGCGGCGCGGCGCAGCCGGTCGCGGTAGGCGCGCTGGGACTCGGGGACGGTGTAGAAGACCGCGTGGAAGTAGCCGTCCCAGACCGGCGGCGGCCCGGCTCGCCGGTCCCGGGCCCGCCGGAAGTCGGTCAGGAAGTTCCCGGCCAGGTGGTAGTCGGCCCCCCGGCCGCGCGGCGTGGCGGCGAGCAGGCCGTCACGCCGCATCCGGGCGATCAGCGAACGCGCCGCGCCCTCGGTCAGTCCCACGTCGGTGAGGAGCCGTGTCAGGACGGTTCCGGGTAGCTCCTCTCGGCCCGCCACCCCATAGAGGAACGGGACAACTCCAACGTTGGCACCGCGTGAGACATTTGCCGGACCCTGCTGACCTGTTACGCTTTTGCTCACGTTCGTGAGCTTAGTCGACATATGACGAAGTGGGGATCGAGATGACACAGAAAAAGGCGCAGGGCGGCAGAGGTGGGGCGGTGCTGGTGAATCTCGTCCCCTCGATCCTGTTCGGCGTGGTCCTGCCGTTCGTGACCTACGGGATGCTGACCGACCGTGGCTTCGCCCCGGTCACCGCGCTGCTGCTGGCCTCGCTGTGGCCGGTCGGGGATCTGGTCCTGTACCTGGCGGTCAAACGGCGGGTGGACGAATTCGGACTGATGATGCTGGTCCTGCTCCTGCTCGGCGCGCTGAGCGCGGTCGCCTACAACACGACCGAGCTGTTCTTCGTCAAGGACTCGGCGATCACCGGGCTGCTGGGGCTGACGTTCCTGGGCAGCCTGGCCCTGCGCCGGCCGATCATGTTCTATCTGGGCCGCAAGTTCGGCACCGACGGCACGCCCGAGGGTCTCGCCGCCTGGAACGGCCTGTGGCAGTACCCCGGCTTCCGCCGCACCCAGTACCTGATGACGACGGTGTGGGGGGTGAGCTTCCTGCTGGAGGCGATCGTGCGCATCCCGCTGACCTATATGCTGCCGACCGCGACGATGCTCCTGGTCAACAACGTGCTGCCGATCGTGGTGGTGGCGGCGTTGGTGACATGGACGATCTTCATGGCGAAACGGGGCCGTGCTCGCTCGGCCGCCGCGACGGCGGCCATGACGATCGAGAAGCAGCAAAGCACGGCCCCGATGCCCGCCGGACCCCGGTCGGCCGAGGGCTGACCCGACGGATCGCGGTCGTCCAGCTGTGATGGCGGGCGGTGGGCGGCCGGGACCGTTTACCCGGCCGGGTCGACGGGCTTCCGTGACCGGCCGCGCCCGCCCTTGGCGCCGTCGGTGGCCTTCCGGCCCGCCACGAGTGTGTCGCCCGGCAGCGGCGGCTCGGCGGCTTCGGACCCGGAGGAGCGGCCCGGTCGCGGATGTGGCGCGGTGTCCTCGCCGGCCCCGCCGTCCCCACCCGCCGCCAGAGACGCCGGTGGGGATGACGCCGGGGATGACACCGGGGACGGCGCCGCGGGCGCGGCGGACCTGGATGCCCGTCCCGGCGCCACGGCCGCGGGCCCGCTCGCGCCCGCCGCGCTCACGCCGTGCTCGCGAAAGGTCTCGGAACCGCCCGAACCCTCGCGGTCACGGTCCCCCGCACGATCACGCTGGTCACGGGCCTCCGCCCGGTCACGCACGATCTCGTGGTCACCGATCACCTCGCGGTCGTGGGCGGACTCGCCGTCCCGGGCGGTCTCGCGGTCACGGGAGGTGCCGGGCTCGCGCAGGGCGTCGATGACGGAGTCGGCCTCGTTGTCAGCCGCGAACTCGTCGGCCGCCTGGGCCTCCCGGCGTCTGATCACCACCATGTGGTCCACCGAGATCCGCCCCGCTCCCGTCACCGCCAGCAGGACGGCCGCCGCGCCCAGCGCCACGACCAGGTTGGTGTCGACCGGGTTCAGCGGCCGGGCGACCAGGAAGACGGCCAGCGTCTCGGCGAACAGCAGCAGCCCCAGCACCGGCGTGAACAGTCCGGCCACCAGCAGCGCGCCGCCGATCAGCTCGGTGAGCATGGTGATCGCCGCCCATGCGCCCGGCGCGGGGGCGCCCTGGGCGGCGAACTGGGCGCCGGTGGCGGTCAGGCCCACTTCGAGCTTGTGCCAGCCGTTGGCGAAGAAGAGCCCGCCGACCCCTAATCTGGCGGCGAGCGTGGCGAGATCGTGGAGGGTCCGTCTCACGGTATTCCTGTGACCTGAGCGGGTCATTCCAAACCTCGGTCACGCCGGATGAGCACGGCCACGGCGGCCGAGGTGACGGTGAGCAGGACCACGGAGACGATGATCGTCGTGTGCAGGGCGTGGACGAACGCCCACCGCGCCGCCTCGATCAGCGCGGCTCCCGCCTCGCCGCCCGTCTGCCTGGCCACGTGCGCCGCGGCGGCCATCGACTGGCGCGCCTGCTCCATGGCCTGCGCGGGTATCCCTGCCACGGTGGGCACGCCCGGCGCGTAGACCACCGCGGTGATCGTGCCGAGGACGGCGACGCCGAGCCCGGCGCCGAGCTCGTAGGCGGTCTCCTCGATGGCGGCGGCGCCGCCCGCCCTGGACTCCGGCGCGGCCGACATGATCGTGTCGGAGGCGGCCAGCAGCGCCACCTGCAGTCCGAAGCCGATGCCGACGAAGCAGACCGCCAGCAGGAACGAGTGGGGCTCCACGCCCCACGCCAGGGTCGGCGTCAGCGACACCGCCACCAGCGCGAGACCGCCGCTCATCGTGGCGCGCATGCCGATCCTGCGCAGCACCGCCGCGGCGGCCAGCCCTCCGGCGATCGCCGACAGCACCAGCGGCAGCATCCTGAGCGCCGCGCGCAGCGGGCTGTCGCCGAGGACCAGTTGCAGGTACTGGGCGAGCATGAGCTGCAGTCCGACCAGGGAGAAGACGCCGAGCAGCACGCCCGCCACGCCGGCGGCGAACGCCCTGTCCCTGAAGAGGCCGACGTCGAGCAGGGGATACGGCAGGCGCCGCTGCCGCCGTACGAACCACGCGAGCAGCGCCGCGCCCGCCAGCAGCACGGCGACGGCGCCCGGGTGGCCGGAGCCCGCCTCCTTGATGCCGAAGGCGACGGCCAGGATGCCCAGCACGGACAGGACCGCGCTGGTGGCGTCCCACGGACGGCCCGTGCGCTCCCGTGACTCGGGCAGCAGGAGATGGGCGGCGGGCAGCAGGGCCAGCAGGATGGGCACGTTGATCAGGAAGACGGCGCCCCACCAGGAGTGCTCGACCAGCAGCCCGCCGATCAGCGGGCCGATGGCCGCGCCCGCGGCGGCCACCGCGCTCCAGACCCCGAGGGCGATCGCCCGCTCGCGCCGGTCGGTGAAGACCTGGCGGATGATGGACAGGGTGGCCGGCATGATCATCGCGCCGCCGACCCCGAGCAGGGCTCGCGCGAGGATGAGCGTCAGCGGGGTCGGCGCGAACGCGGCGCCCGCGGAGGCCAGGCCGAACACCACGTATCCCCACAGGACCAGGCGTTTTCGGCCGTAGCGGTCGCCGAGCGTGCCGAACATGATCAGCAGGGGGGCCACGACCAGCGAGTACGCGTCGATGATCCACAACAGCTCGACGGAGGACGGCTCCAGGGCCGCCGTCAACGCGGGGACGGCGATGTGCAGCACCGTGGCGTCCACGGTGATGAGGAGCAGGCTGAGGCAGAGCAGGACCAGAATTGACCAACGGTTGGTCCCGCGCGCCGTTTCGGCCCGCCGCACACCTGGCGCGCTCTGCAGGATCGTCATGCGACGTCCATGACAGGTTCGCCTCGGTCATGGAACATGCGTGGCAGCTTAGGCGATGTCCGGCACGTGGCACACCCGGATCGACTGATCACATGGAGTGCTTCCACCTCTCTAGTGAGATACAGCCATATGTCCTGATCTATCGCAACGACCTGCACGAACGGATCATGGAGCGGTGGGGAGCGACGGCGAGGAACCGGATTCCGCTGCCGGATGGTGCGCCGTCGCTCTCGCCCACCTGACCGCCGAGCGCCCCGAGGCCGCGCTGGAGGCCGCGCGGCGAGCCGTCGCCCTCGAGCCCGCCGACGAGTGGCCGCACCGCCTGGCCAGCCTCGCCCTCGAACGGCTCGGCGGCGACGCCGAGGCCGTACGGGAGGCGGAGCGCGCCGTGCGGCTGGCGCCAGGCTCGTGGCAGGCGCGGCTGCGGCTCGGCGCCGCCCTGCGCCGCGTCCCCGGGCGCTGGCGCGAGGCCGCCGACAGCGCCGCGGCGGCGGCCCGGTTCGCCCCGGAGGCGCCCGAACCCCATGCCATGGCCGGCGACCTGGCGCTGCTGCGCGGCGACCATCGACGCGCGGCGGCCGCCTACCTGGCCGCGCTGCGCAGGAACGGCGCGCACGCCCCCGCCCGCGTGAACCACGGGCTGGCCCTCCTGCGCTGGGACCCGCCGCGCGCCCACCACGACCCCGCCTGGACCATCGACCCCCGCGAGACCGGCCGGGCCAGGCGCGCCCTCGAGGTCTGGTCGCGCCAGGCCCGCCTGCTGCCCGCCGTCGCCACCGCCGCCTCGGGCCTGCTGGTGGTCACGGGTCCGGTCCCGGCCGCGCCGCTGGGACTGGTCGGCATCATCGCCCTCGTCCTGGTGGGCGCGGCCAGCGTCCGCCAGGCCCGCAGGGTGCGGATCTGGTCCGTCGTCCCCGTCATGCTGGGCCGCGACCGGTGGTTCGGCCTGTCGGTGGCGACGGCAGGCATCGCCGTCCTCGCCTACGCCGCCTCCCTGCTCGTGCCCCTCGCCGACCCGCTCTGGGCGGGGCTGGCGGGAATCGTGCTGCTCAACGCGCCCGTGCTGGCCGTCCTGCGCGTGCTGTCGGAGGCCTGGCGCGGCAGGCCGGTGCTCGCCCTGGCCCAGCTGTCGGCCGCCTACGGCGAGCGCGCCGCGCGCCGGGACGTCGCCGTCGCGCTCTGGATCGTGCTGGTCAGGTCCTGGTCCGCGCTGGCGGCGCTGGCGGCGGCCGCCATGGTGGCCCAGCCCGCGGCGGGGCTGGCCGCGCTCGCCCTGCCGTACCTGCTGGCACGGGTCAGGCGGCGCGGAGGGCTGGCCGGCCTGGGCGCCTCGGGCGCCGACAGGTGGCTGGTGGCGGCGGTCGCGCTCACGCTGACCGCCGCGCTGGCCTGTGCGGCCGGGGGAGCGGCGAGCCTGATGCCCCTGCTCGTGCCCGGCGGCGAGCAGGTGGGCGCGTGGGCGTGGCGCCTGGTGCTCGGCGCGCTGGCCGCGGCGGCCGCGGTGTTCGGGCTGCGCGCGGCACGCGCCTGGTGGCGCGGCGCGCCGGGCCCGTGGCGGGCCGCCCTGATCATGGCCGAGCCGGTCATGGAGGGGGCGGGCCCGCCCGTGCGGCTCACCCCGGAGACGATGAAGGCCGTCACGTCCTCCCGTGAGATCGTGCTGGCCTGCGCCGACCCCCTCGGCCCCCGCGCGCTGGCTGTCGGCGCCGTCACCTCCGTCACCGCCTCGGGCGAGCTGCGGCTGATCGCCGGAGCCGAGGCGTGGGAGGCGGTCGAGCGCGACCCGCGCGTCGCCCTGTTCGCCGCCGACGCGGCGCACCGCCGCCTCTGGGCGGAGATCCGCGGCGTCGCCCTGCCCGACCCCGAATCCGACGTGCTGCGCGTGACGCCCCAGCAGGTCCTCGTGGGCGAGTTCCCCGGACGGCACCAGCGCCGGTAGCGGCACTCCGAATCGCCGCGTTCACGCGCGCCGTATAGCGCGGCGGCGACGCCTGTGCGGTATAACCGGGGTCGAACCGGGGAGGCGTGATGCGGGACTCCGACAGGACTCGCTCTGCGGGGCGGGCCGCGGCGCGGGATCTGTTTGAACAGGTACGGCTGCGCTATTTCCGCCTTCCTCCCGCCATACGCAGGGTGATGCACGTCGGCGTCCTGGTCGGCGCGGTCGGTCTGGCGGCCGCCATGGGCTGGGACCTGTTCAAGACCTTCCTCGTCACGCTCGTCCTGCTCGGTTTCGTCGCGCTCACCCTGCGCTTCCCCCGCGCCGCCGCCACCGCGCTCGTGCTGCTGGGATGGGGCTGCCTGCTGCCGGTGTTCGTGATGCTGTTCCCCGCGCCGTCCATGGCGCCCACCCTTCTCATGGTGCTCGCGCTGCCCGTCGCGGCCGGCGCGCACCTGATCCGCTGGGTGCCGCCCTGGGTGACGGCGCTGATGGCGCTGCTTCCCGCGGGCGCGCTGGCCGCCGCGCTGTCTCCCGTCTCCGACGGCATCGCGGTCTGGGCGGCGTACGGCGCGGCCGCCGCCGTCCTCGTGCACCGCTTCGTCCTGGCCCGCAAGGCCCGTGCCGACCTGGTGGCGGAGGAGCCCGTCCGGGTCAGGGCGCGCGAGGCGCAGCCGGGCCACCCGCAGCACGCCGACAGGGCCGCGCCGCCGCCGCCGATCTCGGTGGAGGACGCGCTGGCCGAGTTGGAGGGCATGGTCGGCCTGGCCCCGGTGAAGGAGCAGGTCCGCTCCATCGCCGCCTCCATCGAGGCATCCAGGCTGCGCGCCGAGGCCGGATATCCCGCCGACCGGCCGACCAGGCACTTCGTCTTCGTCGGGCCGCCGGGCACGGGCAAGACCAGCGTCGCCCGCTCGGTCGCCAAGATCTTCTACGCGTTCGGCCTCCTCGAGACGCCCTACGTGGTCGAGGCGCAGCGGGCCGACCTGGTGGGGGAGTTCCTCGGCGCGACGGCGATCAAGACCAACGAGCTGGTCGACCGGGCGCTGGGCGGGGTGCTGTTCATCGACGAGGCCTACAGCCTCATCAACTCCTCGGAGGGACAGCCCGACAGGTTCGGCGCGGAAGCCGTACAGACCCTGCTGAAGCGGGCCGAGGACGACCGCGGGCACCTGATCATCATCCTGGCGGGCTACGAGCAGGAGATGACCTCCTTCCTGGCCTCCAACCCGGGGCTGTCGTCGCGGTTCGCCACCAGGGTCCGCTTTCCCAGCTACTCGCCCGCCGAGCTGCTGGAGATCACCGACCTGCTGCAGAAGCGGCGCGGCGACCGGCTGGCCGCCGAGGCCAGGCCCGCGCTGCTCGGCCTGTTCGAGGACGTCCAGCGCCGCGGCCTGGTCGACGAGCTCGGCAACGCGCGCTTCGTGCGCAGCCTGGTCGAGGCCGCCGCGCAGGCCCGCGACGTGCGCGTGGTCGGGGCGGGCGGCACGCCGAGCACCGAGGACCTCACGACCACGACGGTCGCCGACGTCACCAAGGCCTTCAACGAGCTGACCGCCCGCTTCCGCGGCTACACCGCCACGCCGACGCTGGAGGAGGCGCTGGCCGACCTCGACCGCATGGCCGGCCTCGAACCCGTCAAGCGGCAGGTCCACGCCATCGCCGCCCAGCTCCAGGTGTCCCGCATGCGGCAGGAGCGGGGGCTGCCCACGCCGCCGCAGATGCGGCACTTCGTCTTCGTCGGCCCGCCCGGTACGGGCAAGACCACCGTCGCGCGCGTCATCGGCCGCATCTTCGCCGCGCTCGGCCTGCTGGCCCGGCCCGACGTGGTCGAGGCGCAGCGCGCCGACCTGGTCGGCCAGCACCTCGGCGCGACCGCGATCAAGACCAACGAGCTGGTCGACCGGGCGCTGGGCGGGGTGCTGTTCGTCGACGAGGCCTACGGCCTGGTCAACCCCGGCTACGCGGGCGGTGACGCCTTCGGCGCGGAGGCCGTCCAGACGCTGCTCAAGCGGGCCGAGGACGACCGCGACAGGCTGGTCGTCGTCCTGGCCGGTTACGAGCGGGAGATGGACCGCTTCCTGGCCACCAACCCCGGCCTGGCCAGCCGCTTCAACCAGAAGGTCGCCTTCCCCAGCTACTCGCCGCGCGAGCTGTCCGAGATCGCCGTGCTGCTGGCCGAGCGCTCGGGCGACCACTTCGACGAAGCGGCCCGCACCGACCTGGACGAGGTCTTCACCTGGGTCTGCGGTGAGCGCCTCATCGACGGCCTGGGCAACGGCCGCTTCGCCCGTTCCCTGTTCGAGCGGGCCGCCATGCGCCGCGACGTACGGCTGGCCGCGCTGGGCCAGGCCGCCAGCGAGTCGGAGCTGACCACCATCACCAGCGACGACGTGCGCGCCGCCGTCGACGAGCTCGCGGGACGCTGACCTCCTCCATATCGATCGCAGCATGTATCTGTTTGGCTACGATCGGTGATGATGGCGGGGCTCATGTCTCGGGCCCCCGCGTCCATCTGGTCCGCCGGCCTGGGGCGGGAACGTTCCAGGCGGCGTAGCGCGCCGCCGGGGACGGCCCTCCCGCCTCCGGTGCCGCCCGCCACCACGCCGCCGCGCCCGAGGCGATCCAGGAGGAACAGTGAGAACATCCCGGCTCGTCGCGCTCATGGCCGTGGCAGGCGCGGTGACCCTGGCGGCCTGCTCGGGCGGCGAACCGGCCGCCGGAGGGCCACCAGGGCACAGGGCGGCCGCGGTCAAGGCCTTCGACATCAACCCCGTCGACCGCGCCCGCGTCAAGGACGGCGGCACGCTGCACTGGGGGATCGGCCAGTACCCGGCCCAGTGGAACGTCCACCACGTCGACGGCGGCCTCATCGACGCCAAGAACGTCGTCGACGCCCTCATGCCCACCCCTTTCCGCAGCGACGAGAAGGCGGTCGTCAGCGCCAACCCCGACTACCTCCTCGGCGCCGAGGTCACCGCCACCACCCCCCGGCAGGTCGTCACGCTGACCCTCAACCCCAAGGCCCACTGGTCCGACGGCAGGGCCATCACCTGGCAGGACTACCAGGCCCAGTGGAAGGCGATGAACGGCGCCGCCGACGGCTTCCGCGCCGGCTCGACCACCGGCTACCGCGACATCGCGTCCGTCGCCAGGGGCAAGGACGACTTCGAGGTCGTCATCACCTTCGCCAACCGCTTCGGCGACTGGCAGTCGCTGTTCACCCCGCTCTATCCGAGGTCCACCAACGGCTCGGCGGAGACCTTCAACCGCGGGTGGGTGAACCGCATCCCGGTCACCGCGGGGCCGTTCAGGTTCCAGGCGCTCGACAGGACCGCCAAGACCGTCACCCTCGTGCGCGACCCGGCGTGGTGGGGCGAGCGCGCCAAGCTCGACCGGATCGTCTTCCGCGCCATGGACGCCGACGCGCTGGTCGGCGCCTTCGCCAACGGCGAGATCGACACCTTCGACATCGGCCCGTCCGCACCCGGCTACGCCCGGTCGAAGGCCACCCGGGGCGCCGTCGTACGGCGGGCCGCCGGTCCCGACTTCCGCCACATCACGATGAACGGCCAGAGCGCCGTGCTCGCCGACGCCGGCGTGCGCCAGGCCATCGCCATGGCGATCAACCGCCGCGCGATCGCCGAGTCGGACCTGCGGGGCCTCGACTGGCCGGTCACGCTGCTGGACAACCACTTCCTCATGAACACCCACGAGGGCTACGAGGGCGGCGCGGGACGGGTGGGCGACCACGACCCGGAGCGGGCCAGGGCGGCCCTCGACGCGGCGGGGTGGAAGCTCAAGGGGCAGACGCGCGTCAAGGACGGCAAGGAACTGAACCTGCGCTTCGTCATGCCGGCGGGCTCGCAGCTGACCAAGTCGGAGGGCGAGCTGGTGCAGCACATGCTGATCCGGCTGGGGGTGAAGGTGACGCTGCAGGCGGTGCCGGCCGACGACTACTTCCCGAAGTACATCATTCCCGGCAATTACGACATAACGGCTTTTTCGTATCTCGGGACGCCGTATCCGGTTTCCAGCGGGTACGGCACGTACGCCGACGCGACGACCGACGCCAAGGGCGCCCGGCAGTGGAACGCGAACGTGGCCCGCATCGGATCACCCGAGATCGACCTGGCCATGCAGCGGGCCACGGAGGAACTGGACGCCGGCAAGGCCCGCCAGGCCACCATCCTGGCCGACCGGCTGATCTGGGACGAGGTCAACGTCCTGCCCCTCTACCAGCGGCCGCAGATCGTGGCGACGAAGGCGGCGCTCGCCAACATGGGGGCGCGAGGGTTCTACGACCTGAGATACCAGGACATCGGCTTCACCTCCTGACCCGCCGCGCCTGGCGCCCCGCCCTTGCCTGGGCGGGCGTCCGGCGGCCTGCCGTACCGGCCGGCGGTTGTGTCGGTGGCGCCGTGTAGAAGTGGATCCGTGAAACTGACCTGGCCCCAAGTCCTCTCCTGGCGGCTGCGCCGCCAGTTCGTCGCCGCCGCCGACGGCCCCGGCGCGGTGGAGATCGCCCGCAGGCTCTGCGGCCTGCAGAACCAGGTCGCCTCCTCCACCCGGCAGGCCGTCGCCGTCCGCAGCGCCACCCCCGACCCCGGGCAGCTCGACCACGCCCTCTGGCAGGACCGCACCCTGGTCAAGACCTGGATCATGCGCGGCACCCTCCACCTCGTCCCCGCCGAGGACCTGCCCGACTACTGCGCGGCCCTCAGCACCCTGCGCTTCTGGGAGAAGGGGTCGTGGCAGCGCGGCCACGGCGTCACCGCGGCGGAGACCGAGGCGATCATCGACGCCGTCCCCCGGGTTCTCGGCGGCGCCCCCCTGACCCGCGACGAACTGGTCGAGGCCGTCGTCGACCGCACCGGCGACGACCACCTCCGCGAGGCCCTGACCTCGGGCTGGGGCGTGCTCCTCAAGCCGCTGGCCCGCCTCGGCGAGCTCTGCTACGGCCCGCCGCGCGAGGGCAGGGTGACGTTCACCGCCCCGCGCGCGTGGCTGCCGTCATGGCCCGCCGCGCTGCCCTCCTTCGAGGAGGCGGGCGTACGGCTGGCGCGCGCGTTCCTCGCCGCCCACGGCCCCGCCTCGCCGGAGGCCTTCGACACCTGGCTGTTCGGCGGCGTGGCCAGGAAGGGCGTGCTCAAGGGCTGGTTCCGCGACCTGGCTCCCGAGCTCACCGAGGTCGACGTGGAGGGCACTCCGCTGCTGGCGCTCACCGAGCACCTCGACGACCTGGCGGCCACCGAGCCTTCGCAGGCCGTGCACCTGTTGCCCGGTTTCGATCAGTACATCCTGGGCGCACCCCGCTCCCTGGAGCCGCTCATCCCCGCCGGCGTCAAGTCGAAGGTGAGCCGGGCGGCGGGGTGGATCTCGCCGGTCGTGGTTTACCAGGGCCGCGTGGCGGGCGTCTGGGAGAGCAAGGACGGCGAGCCGGTTCTCGAGCTCTTCGAACCGGTCCCCGAGCAGCCGCTCACCGCGGCCGTCGCCAGGCTGCGGGCCGCCACCGCGCAGGATCCCGGCGCCTGACGAACCCAGCCATCGGGGAAGGGGCGGCGCGCCGAAGGGGCCCTGGTCCGCGGCCCCGGCCGGGTCAGCGCCGCACGAGCCTGAAGGTGAGCGCGTCGCCGGGACGGGCCTGGGCGGCGACCGGCAGATCGGCGTCCAGCACGACGCCGATCACCGGGTACCCGCCGGTCGGCGGATGGTCGGCCAGGAAGACGATCGGCTGCCCGCTCGGCGGCACCTGTATCGCCCCCGTCACCACGCCCTCACTCGGCAGCTCGCCCCGGCGGGCCCACTCCAGGGCGGTGCCGCGCAGCCGTACGCCGACCCGGTTGCTGTCCTGGGTGACCTCGTAGGGCCGGGCGCACAGCCCGGCCAGCGCGCCGGGCGCGAACCAGTCGTCGCGCGGCCCGGCCAGCACGCGCAGCACCGGCGGCGGCAGCGCCCCCGCGGACGCGTGGTCGGCGCGGATCGGCGCGAGCGCGCCGGTGGCGCCCACGGGCAGCCGCGTGCCCGCCCGGAGCGGCTCGGGCCCGAGCCCCGACAGCGAGTCGGTCGAGCGGCTGCCGAGCACGGGCTCCACGTCGATGCCGCCGCGCACGGCCACGTACGTCCGCAGCCCCGCGGCGGGCGCGCCGACCCGCAGTTCGGCGCCCGGCGGCAGCCAGAAGGGCACCGCCATCCCGTGCGCCCCTGTCCCTGAGACCACCGTCAGCGGGCAGGCCGCCCCTGTCACCGCGATCCACGCGCCGCTCAGGAAGCGGAGCCTGGCGCCGCCGAAGGTCAGCTCCAGGCCCGCGCTGCCCTCGGGGTTGCCGACCAGGCGGTTGGCCAGGCGCAGGCCTGCGGCGTCGGCGGCCCCGGAGCGGGGCACGCCCAGGTGCGCGTAGCCGGGCCGGCCCAGGTCCTGCACCGTCGCGTAAGGCCCGGGAGCGAGCACCTCGATCATGTCGCCTCGAAGCGTACCCGGGTGCCGGGCGGCAGCAGCGACGGCGGGTCGGCGTGGACGTCCCACACCCGCAGCGACGTGCGGCCGAGCAGCCGCCACCCGCCGGGCGAGGCCGTGGGGTAGACCGCCGCGTAGGGACCGGCGATCGCCACCGAGCCCGCGGGCACCGACGTGCGCGGCGTGGTCAGGCGGGGCACGTGCAGCACGGGGTCCAGCCCCGTCAGATAGGCGAAGCCCGGCGCGAAGCCCAGCCAGCCGGCCACCAGCTCGGTGCCCGTGTGCCTGGCGATCACCTCGGGCACGGTCAGGCCCGTCTCGGCGGCGACCGACGGCAGGTCCGCCCCGTCGTAGACGACGGGAATCGTCACCACCTTCTCGGACAGCGCCGGCGAATCGCCGCCGGCCGAGGCGAGATCGGCCAGCTCGGCCAGCCGGGCGCGCAGCCGCGACTGGCCCCCGCCCCTGGCCACCACCAGCACCGTCTCGGGCCCTGGCACGATCTCCTCGACCTCGGCCGGCCGTTCGGCGCGCAGCAGCGCGTCCAGCCGGTGGGAGGCCGCCAGCGACCCCGTCTCCACCAGCAGTCCGTGCTCTCCGGCGGGCCTGACCAGGCTCATGCGAAGGACTGGATGGCCACCCCGGCCTCCAGGAGGCCGTCCCGTACGGCACGCGCCAGCCGTACCGCGTCGGGGGTGTCGCCGTGGACGCACACCGACCGCGCCTTGACGGACACCTCCGAGCCGTCGATCGCGGTCACCGTGCCGTCCACGGCCATGCGCACCGCCCGCGCCGCCACCTCGCCGGGGTCGTGGATCACCGCGCCCTCCTCGCGGCGCGAGACCAGCGTGCCCGCCGGCGTGTAGGCGCGGTCCGCGAACGCCTCGGTGACCGTCGGGACCCCCGCCTCGGCCGCCGCCGTGTGGACCACCGAACCGGGCAGGGTCAGCACGGGCAGGCCGGCGTCGTAGTCGAGCACCGCGTCGACCAGCGCGGCGGCCTGCACGGGGTCACGCACGACCCGGTTGTAGAGGGCGCCGTGCGGCTTGACGTAGGCGACCCGGCCGCCCATCGCCCGGGCGATCCCGTCGACGGCGGCCAGCTGATACAGCACCTCGGCGCACAGCTCCTCCGGCTCGACGTCCATCTCCCTGCGCCCGAAACCGGCCAGGTCACGGTAGGACACCTGCGCCCCGATGGTCACCCCCCTGTCGACGGCCGCGGCGCAGGTGCGCCTGATCGTCACGGGGTCGCCCGCGTGGAAGCCGCAGGCGACGTTGGCCGAGGTGACGATGTCGAGCAGGGCGAGATCGTCACCGAGCCGCCAGATGCCGAAGCCCTCTCCGAGGTCAGCGTTGAGGTCGATCACCATAGGTCATGACGCTACAGGCCGTCGGGGATGTCCGCGATGTCATCCAGCGCGGACGCGAGCTCCTCGGGGTCGGCGCCGATGCGCTCGACGATCTCGATGAGGACGTGGAGCACTTCGTGCCGGTCGTGGCCCAGGTCGAGCAGCCGCTGCGCCGCCTCCCACAGCTGCGGCGGATCGCCCTCCCACAGCCGCGTGGCGATCTCCTCGTGCCAGGCCAGGTGCTGCTCGTCGATCTCGCCGACGTGGTCGATCTCCAGCAGGATGCGCCGGTCGGCCTCGTCGGCGGGGTTGAGCGTGTCGAGGTCGATGTCGCCGTGCCTGCCCTGCAGGATCGGGAACGCGAACACCCGCCTGGCCAGCGCCGACAGGTCGCCGTCCGGCAGCAGCCGCTCCATCAGCGCCATGTCGAGCCCGAAGGAGGCCGGATCGCGGTAGGCGTCGGGGAAGCGGGCGGTGGCCTCCCACACCCCGTCGAGCGTGGCCGCGATCCCCTGCTCGGGCAGCCCGGTACGGCGGGCGGCGAACCGCACCCACGCCGCCAGCACGTGCGGCATCGCCTCCTGCTCGGCGTGGCTGAGCATGACCTTGCGCGGCAGCCAGTCGAGCAGGAACGTCTCGCACTTGGTGGGGCTGACCCGCAGCGGGCGGTCGAAGTCCTGCTCGCAGCCGTAGTCGATGATGTGGTCGGCGCAGCGTGAGGCGGCCGACGGGTCGGACAGGTGCTCGGCCGCGTCGGAGGCCAGGAACTCGGCGGCCAGCATCGCCCTGCGTTCCCTGCTGTAGGGCGCCTCGCTGTGCAGCGGGGCGGGCCGCCTGCGTCCCGGCGGCAGCGCCTTCAGCCTGGACCTGGCGAAGGCGTGGTAGGCGCTGTAGCTGTCGCTGACCGGCGGCGGGTTCTTCGGCTCGCGGGTGGCCCGCATCGCCGACTCCAGCAGTGCCCTGGCCTGCTGCGGCTCGACCTCCTCGAACAGCAGCATCGGGTTGGCCTCCGCCTCCGCCCGGGCCTCGTCGAGCAGCTTGTCGACGTGGGTGGAGACCCACGCGTCGCGGGCCATGCCCGACATGTTGTAGTCGACGACCATCACGAGCGCGTGGCGGTCCTGCGGGTGGGCGGCCGCGGCGTGGGCGCCCTCGGTCCGCTCCTCGCTCCACCGGTAGCCGAAGGTGCAGATCACGGTGTCCTGGTCGCCGTAGGCGTCGCGCGAGACGTAGCACCCGGTCGGCTTCACCGCGCCGACCCTGTCGGCCCATCCCGGCCTGGCCACCCCCGACTCCATCATCGCCAGCGCCGCGCCCTCGGCCTTGGCGCCCTGGCGGGCCGTGCCCAGGTAGGCCAGGCAGATCAGCAGCGTCAGCGACGCGGGCGTGCCCGCCTTGGCCGCGTAGTCGACCAGCCCCTCGCCCAGGACCTGCTCGACGTCGCCCCCGCGCACCCTGCGGCCCCACCAGGCGCCGACCATGTCGGAGACCATGAGTTCGGCGTCGAGGGGACTGCGGACGGCCAGCAGCTCGCGGGCCGCCTGCACCATCTCGGCGAACACGTCGTCAGGCGGAGTGCTCTCCCTGGGGTCTCGTCGGTGTCGGCGCACGCCCTCCACTCTCTCGCATTCCAGGCGGAAACGGTGCGTTTACCAATGAGAAACCAGGCTTGACCGGCCGTCGCCGTCCGCCAGACGAAAGCAGGCCGGGTCTTGATGTTATCGGGGCGGGCGCGGCGGCGGCGCGGAGTTGACGATGGCGAGCAGGTGCTCGCGGGCTATCCGCTCGACGATGTCGGGCGTGGCCTCGATGCCGAGGTGCTCGACGCAGGCGAGAGCGTCGGCGACGCAGCGGTCGACGGTCTCGATGGGCACGGTCAGGAATTCGGCGGCCAGGCGCAGGCTCACCGGTTCCCGTATGAGTCGAGTGGCCAGTGCGAGCATAGGAGTGAGATTCCTCTGGAGCCACGGGGCAAAACCCCAAGAACGGTCAAGCTGGGGAGTGCGTTCCCATTCCACCGGTTCTCGGGCAGCTGTCAACCCTCTGTGGCGCCTGTGTTCGCTTCTTGGAAGTTCCTTTCATGCGAAGCTGGTTCCATGCGCATCCAGCTCGCCCAGCGGACGGAGGCCGACGAACTGCTCGGCCGCAGTCCGCTCGCCCTGCTCGTCGGCATGCTGCTCGATCAGCAGATCCCGATGGAGTGGGCCTTCTCCGGCCCCTTCACGATCTCGCAGAGATTGGGCCACGAGCTGACGGCCGAGGAGGTGGCGGCCTATGATCCAGAGGCGTTCGCGGCGGTGCTCGCCGAGAAGCCGGCTGTCCACCGCTACCCCAAGTCCATGGCCGAACGGGTGCAGCGGCTGGCCGCCTACCTCGTCGAGCACTACGACGGCAGGCCCGAGCTGCTGTGGGCGGACGTCAGCGACGGCAAGGAGCTTCTCAGGCGGCTGCAGGACCTGCCCGGGTACGGCAAGCAGAAGGCCCAGATCTTCCTGGCCCTGCTGGGCAAGCAGCTCGGCGTCCAGCCCGACGGCTGGCGCGAGGCCGCGGGACTCTACGGTGAGGAGGGGTCGTTCCGCTCCGTGGCCGACGTCGTCGACGGCGAGAGCCTGGAGAAGGTGCGGGCCACCAAACAGGAGGCCAAGAAGGCGGCCAAGGGCAAGTAGCCTGATCTTGCTGCGCACAGTGGAGCGACTTTGACAGGATGCGTTGACCGTATGGCGGCCGGGGCTTCCGTCCGTGCATGCCCATCGCCGATGATGTACAGCAGAATCCGGTCGCCCGGAGCTGCGCTACACCGATACACAGTTATGGAGATGTGCCGCGTGGGAGACCCTGGCACGCGACGGAGGTGCCGACCATGAGCGCCGAGACCTCCGTGCCCCGTCCCCGGGAGTCGGGTGTGGACATCTCAGACTCCGGCCTGTTCAAGGGCCTGATGTCCGAGGCGGAGTTCGCCTTCGCCTTCTTCGACCCCGAGGGGCGCTTCGACCGGGTCAACGAGGTGTTCAGCGATGTCGTCGGCGTGCCCGCGGACCGGTTGCCGGGCCGTACACCCGCCGAGACCCTCACCGCCGACCTCAGCCGGCTGATCACCCACGCCGTGCAGGGCGTGGTGGAGAGCGACGCTCCGGTCGCCGAGGGCCGCGTGCGGGTGCGCTCGGGTGAGGGCGACACCAGGCACTGGTCGCTGTCGTTCTCGCCGGTCCACGACGAGCAGGGTGAGCTGCGCGCCGTCGCGCTCATCGGCGCCGACGTCACCGAGAGCCGTCAGACCGAGGAGGACCTGCGGCGCAGCGAGGAGCGCTACCGCTCCCTCGTCGAGGCGCAGTCGCAACTGGTGTGGATCACCTCGCCCACGGGCGCGGTGGTCGAGGACGCGCCGCAGTGGCGCGCCATCACCGGCCAGGGGCTGGAGGAGTACCTGGCGCACGGCTGGCTGGAGGCCGTCCATCCCGACGAGCGCCAGCACACCGAGGAGGTGTGGAAGGAGGCGCTGCGCGGCCGCACCATGTTCGAGTGGAACTACCGCGTCCGCACGAGAGCCAGCGGCTACCGCCACTTCGAGGTGCGGGCCGTGCCGATCATCCGGCACGGCCGCGTCGTGGAGTGGGTGGGCGCCAACACCGACGTCACGCCGCAGCGCGAGGCCGAGGAGATGCGCGGCAGGCTGACCGACCAGCTCGGCGCCGCCGCGCTGCGCACGGCCAGGCTGCAGGGCGCCACGGCGATGCTGGCCGAGGCGCTGACGGTCGAGCAGGTGGTGCAGGTCATCATCGACGTCGGCCGTACGGCACTGGCCGCCGACCGCTCGGCGGTGGCGCTGCTCGACCTCGACAGGGCCGTGCTCAAGCTGGTCAACGGCGGCGGCGTGCCCGAGGTGCCGGGCGCCACCGGCGAGGACGTGCCGCTGTCGCACTCCAGCGTCCTGACCATGGCCGTCAACAGCAGGCGCCCGGTCTTCGCCGAGTCGCCCGAGAGCCTCAAGGCCCAGCTGCTGGACGCCGGAGGCGACGAGGACGTCCTGACGGCCTTCCTGGCCCACAGCGACGAGCGGGCCTGGGTCGGACTGCCCCTGCTGGCCGCCGGGCGCGCCCTGGGCGCGCTGCGCTTCTCCTTCACCAGGCCGCAGAAGATCTCCCAGGAGGACGGCGTCTTCCTCGAGGCGCTGGCCGGTCAGTGCGCGCTGGCGGTCGAGCGGGCCACGCTGTTCGAGCGCGAGCACCGCACCGCCGAGACGCTGCAGCGCAGCCTCCTGCCCGACCGGCTGCCGGTGGTCAAGGGCCTGGTGCTGGCCCAGCGGTTCCGTTCCGGCAGCCGCCACGTGCAGGTCGGCGGCGACTGGTACGACGCGTTCGTGCTGCAGGACGGCAGGGTCGCCGCGGTCGTCGGCGACGTCATGGGCAAGGGCGTCAAGGCGGCCGCGGGCATGGGCCGCATCCGCAACGCGATGCGTGCCCTGGCGCTGACCAACCCGCCGCCCGCGGCCGTGCTGACGGGGCTCGACAGGGTCTTCGACGCCACCGAGGAGGAGGAGCAGGTCACCACGCTGGCCTACATGGTCGTGGAGCCCGGCACCGGCGAGGGCACGCTGGCGCTGGCCGGCCACCCGCCACCCGTGCTCATCTCGCCGCAGGGCAGCGCCATCCTGTGCGACGCCGAGCCCGGCACGCCGCTCGGCTGGCCCACCTCGCGCCGGCAGTTCCGGTTCGTGGTGCCGCCGGGGCACACCGCCGTGCTCTACTCCGACGGCATGGTGGAGAACCGCAAGCGGGGGCTGGACGCGGGACTCGCGGAGCTTTGCTCGGTTGTGACCGAAGCGCCACACGAAGTCGTAAACAATCCGCACATGCTGCTTGATTTCCTTGTAGATCGCATGTTGTCCGGCTACGAACAGGACGATGACGTCACGGCGCTCGCGATTCACGTTCCCGCAGCCACGAAGAGTGACTGAATGAAACAGTCATAAGGGTTGCTTTCGGGTATCAGTGCACCGCTTCCGTACGCACTACTGTTCCGGTCGGCCTAGGGTGGAGGTCAACCGCCGGGAGGTGGCCGTATGGAGTGCCGGGTCGTGCCAGAATGCTGGATGGTCCGTTTGCGCTCCGCACGGCCGCACCGATCTCCTAGAGAGGCATAGCCCCCCAGCGGGCATCTGGGTCCATTGTCGCCACGCGTTCGTTCGAGAGGTGTTCGTGTCGCCTGCAAGTTCGACTCGCTCGAAGCCATCAGAGCTGAACGAGCCCGTCATTCAGCGACTGCTCGAGCGTGGGCGCTCGCAGGGGTTCCTCGAGTCCGAGGATGTCCGTCAGGCCTTCGAGGAGGCGGACATCCCCATGTCGCAAGCCGCGGGGGTCCTGCGGACGCTCAGCAAAGAGGGCGTCGTCGTCCGGCTGACCGCCGCTGACTCGGCGGCTCCGAAGAAGTCTCGTGGTCCAGCAAAGCGCCGTACCGCTGCCCCCGTCAAGACGAGAACCGCAGCGGCCGCAAAGGAGCAGCAGCCGGAGACCGTGACCGCGGTCGTCGCCGCTGAGGCAGCCTCCGCTGAGCGGCCCGCCGCGAAGAAGGCCGAGCCCGCCAAGAAGGCCGCCCCTGCGGCCCGCAAGGCGGCAGCGCCTGCCAAGAAGGAAGGCAAGGCCGAGGCGCCCGCCAACGGGCCCGCACCGACCAAGCCGAAGTCGCCCGAGGGCGTCGACGAGGACGACATCGACCTCGAGGGCGACGTCGAGCTCGAGGACCTCGAAGACCTGGAGGTCGACGAGGTCGAGGTCGAGGTCGAAGTCGAGGCCGACGAGGAGCCCGAGGAGGAGCCCAAGCCCGAGACCGTCGCCACCAGCGACGACGAGGTGCTGATCCTCTCCGACGACGACGATGACGCCCCCGTGGCGCAGGTCGCCGCCGCCGGCGCCACCGCCGACCCCGTCAAGGACTACCTCAAGCAGATCGGCAAGGTCCCCCTGCTCAACGCCGAGCAGGAGGTCGAGCTGGCCAAGCGCATCGAGGCGGGCCTGTTCGCCGAGGAGCAGCTCGGTGGCGGCGAGGTCGACCAGCTGCCCGTCGACGTCAGGGCCGAGCTCGAGTGGATCGCCGAGGACGGCCGCAGGGCCAAGAACCACCTCCTGGAGGCCAACCTCCGGCTGGTGGTCTCGCTGGCCAAGCGCTACACCGGGCGCGGCATGCTGTTCCTGGACCTGATCCAGGAGGGCAACCTGGGCCTGATCCGCGCGGTGGAGAAGTTCGACTACACCAAGGGTTACAAGTTCTCCACCTACGCCACGTGGTGGATCCGCCAGGCGATCACCCGCGCCATGGCCGACCAGGCGCGGACCATCCGCATCCCGGTCCACATGGTCGAAGTGATCAACAAGCTGGCCAGGGTCCAGCGGCAGATGCTGCAGGACCTCGGTCGCGAGCCCACGCCCGAGGAACTGGCCCGTGAGCTGGACATGACGCCCGAGAAGGTCGTCGAGGTCCAGAAGTACGGCCGCGAGCCCATCTCGCTGCACACCCCCCTCGGTGAGGAGGGCGACAGCGAGTTCGGTGACCTCATCGAGGACTCCGAGGCCATCGTCCCGGCCGACGCCGTCAGCTTCACGCTGCTGCAGGAGCAGCTCCACTCCGTTCTCGACACGCTGTCGGAGCGGGAGGCGGGCGTCGTGTCGATGCGGTTCGGCCTCACCGACGGGCAGCCGAAGACGCTGGACGAGATCGGCAAGGTCTACGGGGTGACGCGCGAGCGCATCCGGCAGATCGAGTCGAAGACGATGTCCAAGCTTCGTCACCCGTCGCGTTCACAGGTTCTGCGCGACTACCTGGATTAGGTGTCGCGCGAGAAGGGGGTACGGTCCTTGCGGGCCGTACCCCCTTCCGCTTGTCCGGCGAAGTCCGTCAGGTGACGTCCACGTCGATCCGGCCGGGGGAGAGCCGCACGGCGTAACCCAGGTCGGTCAGCACCTTCGCCAGCTCATCGGGCGTCGCCGGGTCGGCGGCGCTCTCCAGCAGCCGCCGGGCGATCTCGCCGCGGGTCGCCTTGGCCATGTGGCTGACGACCTTGCCGTCCCGCAGCACCCGCACCGCGACCCCGCGCGCCCCCGCCTTCCACGCGCCCGCGTACGTGGCCGAGCGCATGTCGACGGCCAGCCCGTCCAGCCGGTCCAGCTCCTTGCTCACCAGCGGCCGCCAGAACGTCGCCAGGGCGCCCAGCGGCGGCAGGCTGACCCCCATGGACAGCCGGTACGGCGGCACGCGGTCGGTGATCCGCAGCACGCCCCACAGCCCCGAGAAGATCACCACAGCCCGCTCCGCCCTGGCCCTGGCCTCGGCGTCCAGCGTGGCCAGGCCGAGATTGTCGTAGAGGACGCCGGTGTAGAGCTCGGCGGCCGGCAGCGTGGCCGCCGTCTTCAGCGCGAGGTTCTTGTCCAGCTCGGCGGCCTGGCCCTGGCTGAGGCCCAGAACGTCGAGGGCGTCGCGGCGCTTGGCGGCCTTGATGAGGGCGTTCGTCACGCGGGTGCGCGGCCTGGCGAGGCTGGGGAAGGACAGGTCGCCGACGGCGGGACCGGTGCCGTGGGCGGCCTTGCCCTCGGACGGCGGGAGCAGAATGAGCACGGGTACGGGTTTACCACCTGGGCGGCTGACGTGCGACGTCGCACCCAGAGGGGGCCTGCCGGAGTCTGCCGGAACGTTGGACGCCGGCTGAGTATGCCGGAACCGATTTCACGCGGGCTGGAGCGGGCTGGACCTGGTTGGAGTGGGCTGGAGTCGGCCCGAGTCGGCTGGAGTGGGTCGGCTGGAGAGGCGTGTCCGGGCGGGAGGGCGGCGGTGACCGCGGCGGGGCCGGGCGCGCGTGCCGTACCGGAGGGGCGCCGCTAGGCTGCCGGGATGGATCTCGACCTGCTGATGGACCGGGCGTGGCCCGCGCTCGAGCGCGTCGAGCTGGACGGCTGGACCCTCCGCCACGCCGAAGGGGTGACCAAGCGCGCCAACTCGGTGCTGGTCACGGGCATGCCCGCCGACCTCGGCGGTGCCCTCGAGACCACGGAGGCCTTCTACGCCTGCCGCGGCCTGCCCGCCGTCTTCTCGATCGGGGCGCGGGCGGCGGATCTCGACGCCGTGCTGGAGGAACGCGGCTACCGCGTGGTCGACCCCGTGCACAGCATGGTCGCCCGCACGCCGCTCGGCGCTCCCGCCCACGAGGTGCGCGTCGAGAGCGCCCCATGGCAGGGCTGGCTGGAGTCGTGGTGGGCGGTCGACGGCCGCTACGGCGACGGGCTGGAGGCGGCCGCGAAGATCTGCGCGGGCGTGCCCGCCTGGTACGCGGCGGTGGAGGAGGACGGCGTGGCGCTGGCGGTCGGCCGCGGCGTGCCGCAGGGCGACACGCTGGGCGTCTACTGCATGGCCACGCTTCCGCGGGCCCGCCGTCGCGGGCTGGCGCGCAGCGTGCTCAGGGCGCTGGTGCGGCACGCGGGGTCGGCTACGGCCTACCTGGTGGTCACGGCCGCCAACGAGGCGGCGTCGGCGTTCTACCGCGGCGAGGGGTTCGAGATCCACGGCGGCTACCACTACCGGGTCCGGTGAGGCACACGTTCCCGGTCGTGTGAGGCACACGGCAAGACGCCGGCCGCTCGGCAGGTCGCGCCGTAGGATGCCGGCCGTTCGGTGGGGTGCCGGCGGGGTGGCGTGTGGGTGCCGGCGTCCTGGCGGGTCACCGGCGGTGGCCTGGCGGGCGAGCCGTGAGGAGCGGGGCGCTTGCCAGGGGGCGGATGCCGGTCTCTTGCCGCGGGCGGGGTCACCCGTGAGAAGGCGCAGGCGACGGACCCGGAACACCGGGCCGCCGCCTGCGCTTCATGCCGTATGTGGTTATGTCAGCAGACGAATGCCTGGTCAGCGTTCGTCGGGAGATGCGGATGTGGGGGTTGCGCTGAGCCGAGCCGACTCGTCCAGGATTTCGGCGCCCTTCTCACGCAACACGGCCACGTGCTGACGCCCGTGGTGGGCGCAGAACAGCAGCTCCCCGCCGACAGGCAGGGTCGCGCGAATGTAGGCCTGGGCGCCGCAACGGTCGCAACGGTCGAGGGCCGTCAGCGGCTTAACGGGGGCGAGAGCTCCAGTCACGTATCGCCTTTCGGGTCACCCCCGCCGAAGCGAGGATCTGGCGTCAGTCACTTGAGACAACATCTAACCGGACCTGGACGTTCCCAATCACGGCGTCGCTACGCCCAGAGCGGAATATGGCCCAAGGTAACGTCTGACGCGCCGTTGGTAACGCCAAACGTCGCCTGATGGCAAGCTTGTACGCGCACAGGCGGGAAGAACGGTAAGCTACGCACACGTGTTCGATGCATGACCAGAGGAGCTGGAGTGACGGTAGCGGAGGCGGGTTACACAGCTCGTCACCTGTCGGTGCTTGAGGGCCTCGAGGCGGTCCGCAAGCGCCCTGGGATGTACATCGGGTCCACCGACAGCCGCGGTCTCATGCACTGCCTCTGGGAGATCGTGGACAACGGCGTCGACGAGGCGCTGGCCGGCCACTGCACCCGCATCGAGGTCGAGCTCCACGACGACGGCTCCATCGAGGTCCGCGACAACGGCCGCGGCATCCCGGTCGACATCGAGCCCAAGTCGGGGCTCCCCGGCGTCGAGCTCGTCTACACCAAGCTCCACGCGGGCGGCAAGTTCGGCGGCGGCTCCTACGCCGCCTCGGGCGGCCTGCACGGCGTGGGCGCCTCCGTGGTCAACGCGCTGTCGTCCCGGCTCGACGTCGAGGTCGACCGCGGCGGCCAGATCCACCTGATCAGCTTCAGGCGCGGTGTGCCCGGCGTGTTCGACGGTCCGGGGCCCACCGCCAAGTTCAAGAAGAAGTCCGGCCTGCGCGACGGCGGCAAGCTGCGCGCCGACGCCACCGGCACCCGCGTCCGCTTCTGGGCCGACAAGCAGATCTTCCTGCCCGACGCCGAGGTCTCGATCGACGAGATCCACGTACGGCTGCGCCAGACCGCCTTCCTCGTGCCGGGCCTCACGCTCGTCCTCATCCACGAGGGCAAGACCGAGGAGTTCCGCTTCGACGGCGGCATCTCCGAGTTCACCGAGTTCCTCGCCCGCGACGAGGCGGTCTGCGAGGTCCTGCGGATGCAGGGCGTCGGCCACTTCCACGAGACCGTGCCCGTCCTCGACGACCAGGGCCACATGACGCCCACGGAGGTGCAGCGGGAGCTGTCCGTCGACGTGGCGATCCGCTGGGGCAAGGGCTACGACTCCACCGTCCGCTCCTTCGTCAACGTCATCGCCACCCCCAAGGGCGGCACCCACATCACCGGGTTCGAGCGCGGCCTGGTCCGCACACTCAACGAGCTGCTGCGCGAGACCAGGCTGCTGAAGAACGGCGACGACCCGGTCACCAAGGAGGACATCCTCGAGGGCCTGACCGGCGTGGTCACCGTTCGCGTGCCCGAGCCGCAGTTCGAGGGGCAGACCAAGGAGGTCCTCGGCACCTCGGCCGCCACCCGCATCGTCTCCCATGTCGTCTCGCGTGAGCTCAGGGAGCTGTTCGCCAACCCGCCGCGGCGGGCCAAGCAGCAGTTGCGGGCCGTACTGGAGAAGATCGTCGCCGCTGCCAAGGCGCGCATCGCCGCCCGCGAGCACCGCGACAACCAGCGCCGCAAGAGCGTGCTGGAGAACTCCGCGCTGCCCGCCAAGCTGGTCGACTGCCGCAGCGACGACGTCGACCGCAGCGAGCTGTTCATCGTCGAGGGAGACTCCGCGCTCGGCACGGCCAAGCTGGCCCGCGACTCGGAGTTCCAGGCGCTGCTGCCGATCCGCGGCAAGATCCTCAACGTGCAGAAGGCCTCCGTGGCCGACATGCTGAAGAACGCCGAGTGCGCCGCGATCATCCAGGTGGTCGGCGCGGGCTCGGGGCGCAGCTTCGACCTCGACGCGGCCCGCTACGGCAAGATCATCCTGATGGCCGACGCCGATGTCGACGGCGCGCACATCCGCTGCCTGCTGCTGACCCTCTTCCACCGCTACATGCGGCCGATGGTCGAGGCGGGGCGGGTCTTCGCCGCGGTGCCGCCGCTGCACCGCATCGAGCTGACCAACCCGGGGCGCGGGCAGGACAAGTACATCTACTGCTACTCCGACGCCGAGCTGCACAAGGTGCTGCGCGATCTCGAACGGCGCGGCAAGCGCTGGAAGGATCCGGTGCAGCGCTACAAGGGTTTGGGCGAGATGGACGCCGACCAGCTGGCCGAGACCACGATGGACCCGCGCCACCGCATCCTTCGCCGGGTGCGCATCGAGGACGCCGAGGCGGGCGAGCGTATCTTCGACCTGCTGATGGGCAGCGATGTGGCGCCGCGCAGGGAGTTCATCGTGAGCAGCGCCGCCGAGGTCGACCGCGACCACATCGACGCCTGAGCCGCATCGGACCGGCCGGCTGCGGCTAAGAGGTCGCGCAGATAGGCGTGCTGGTGCTACTCCGGCAGTAAGACAGGCACAGGTCCTGGCGATCATGGAGTTGCGACGCTCTGTGACCACCGGGGAGACCTGTGCCTGTACGTCCATCATGGCTGGCCGAACCACTCTCGGGCCGATTCGCCGCTCTGTTGCCCGAGCGGCCGACGTGCGCGGCGACCCATCCGCTGGGCTGCCACCGCCCACGCATCACCGACCGGATCGTCTTCGACAAGATGCCGCAGCTCCGGCGATTCGGCTGCTCCTGCCAGGCGATCGCCGACACGACCTGCTCGGCCACCACGATCCGCAACCGTCGCGACGAGTGGATCCGGCTCGGCGTCTTCGCCGAACCCAAGCGCGCTGGAGTCCTACGACCGGATCGTCGGCCTCGTCCTCGACCAGATCGCCGTCGACGGCTCCATCACCCAAGCACCAGGCGGCGGCGAGGTCGCAGGGCGTCGCCAGCCGACGTCGTCGGCGCGTTCTTCGACCTCGCCGACACGATCATCACCGTGCG
The DNA here is from genome assembly GCF_040610675.1 of Nonomuraea sp. NPDC003804. NCBI lineage: Bacteria > Bacillati > Actinomycetota > Actinomycetes > Streptosporangiales > Streptosporangiaceae > Nonomuraea > Nonomuraea sp. NPDC003804. Next base: position 426,803 of record NZ_JBEXMT010000001.1, on the reverse strand, counting down.
CGGTCTGATCCGGCAGGCATGGATGATTCACCGCTGGGGCGGACGCCCGAATCGCCGACCATGATCGCACCCCTACCCGTACGGCCTCCTACCGCCCCGGGTAGAAGCCCGGAGAGCCCAGCTGCTCGAACCAGCTCGGTGGCTCAGGCGCGGTGAACGCGTTGGCCATCGCGTCCAGCCAGGCGGCGAACGTGGGGAAGTCCGGAGTGGAGTTGGCCAGGTCCTCCCAGTCCCCGCCCTCAACGTAGCGTGCGCGCCCTTCCTGATCGTCGTAGTGGTGGTAGTAGACCGGGTATTCGCCGTCTGCGTCCGGCTGGGTGACATCGAAGCACCAGACCGCCTCGTTGTCTGCGTCGGCGAGGGCGAAGCCGACCAGATGGTTGGTGGACAGCCACCGGCCGTCGCCGCGGTCCACCTGCTCGGGCATATGCACGAGATCGGAGTTCAGCGCAACGATGGCATCGTCACCGACGACGACGAACTCGATGTACCTGTTGGATGAGACGTCCCAGCGCTTACCGGCAAAGGTGTTGTGCTCGGCGAGGAAAGCCCGGTAGCTGGGCGGAGCCGTCCAGTCGACGGTTCCGAAATGGGGCTTCAGCCCTGTCTCGCGGTCGCGGACGGCTTCGGCGGAGGCGGGCTCCGACGCCGTGATGATGACCGTTCCGGATTCGGCGGCGCGGCGAAGGATTGCCAGATTCTCGTGTATCGACATCGTGGTCCTTGATCGGGTGATCGTACGGCTACGTGGGCGTGGCTCGACAACTGTAGGTGCCTGATCGTGGCCGATGACAGCGGTCGGCGGGACGTAGAACTACACAAGGCGATGATGTGTCCAATTACGCAGCGTCACGTTCGAGAACCCCGGCAGCCCGGGTGGGCAAGTCCTGACCCAGCCCGCAGACACCCTCCATTCGCACCAATCCGCGTGGCCTCTAAGCCGGTTCGATGGCCGAGATACGGTACCTGCTGACCTTGGCCGCGCGGATCTGTGCCGTCTGGGCGCCGCTGGGGCCTTCCCCTCGGAAGCGTTCGAGGTCCTCGTCGGTCTCCCAGCGCTCGTAGACGTTGATCCGGTCGGGTTCGAGCAGGTCGGGCGACAGGGCGAAGTCGAAGCAGCCGGGGGCCGACCTGGCCTGCTCCATCACCTCGCGGCAGTCGGCCAGGTATGCGTCGCGGGCGTCGGCGGCCACGTAGAGCTTGCCGGAGATGATGACCACGATGTTCTCCTCGCCTTCTCTGGGCAGCTGTTCGGGTTTCTCGTGAGCCGGTGCCCTTCCTGAGGGGCGGCCCCTGACCCTTCAGCCGGTGCGATCCTCGGGGGAACGGTCTCCGGCGCGCCGGAGGTCCTGTCGCCCGCACCGCCGATCGCCCGGACCAGGCCGCCGGTTTTGCGCCGGGGGATTGGTCAGCCGTCGCCCAGAGGGCTGGACGCCACCACCAGGCCGCCGGGCTGCGCCCGCGCAACGGCCCGGCCGTCACCGGATGGCCAGGCTGGTCGTCCGCCGTCGGGCAGTCCGCCTCGGCGACCCCACGGACACCTGCTCGTCATCCGGCGTGGGGAGCGTGTCCTGCTGGTCAACCGGCGTGGGAGAGACCGCTCTGCTCGTCGTCCTCGCAGGCCTCTCGGCGAAGTTGCTCGGCGCGGTAGTGATGCCATTCGGCGTCGCCGATGTGTGCGGCGGCCAGCATGTCGTGCAGGTCGGCGGTGCGGCGGTGGGCGCGGGCGGCCTGGCGATATCCCTCCTGAGCCGCCGCCTCGGCGCATGCGGCGTGGTAGGCGGCCTGTACGGTGCGCGCTGCCGCCTCGCGGGCCTGCCGTTCCGTGGATCCGTGCGCCCATCCGCCGACCGGATTCCGCTCCAGCTCCTGCAGGCGTTGGGCGATCTGCTCGGCGCGCTCACCGGCCTGCCGAGCCCGCTCGCGAAGTTGCCGAGCCCGCTCACGTGAAGCTTCGACGCGTTCTTCAACCTGGTCGGCCATAGCTGCGCCATACCCTGCCGACCACCTGATCCACCGCGCCTCGAGTACCTGCGCATGCGTGCGGGAGGGCACCGCGTGGCGGGGGTCGGGCCTGCCGACGACATCCCATCGGCGATCAAGACCCCTGCCCACCGGTGAGGGCACGGTCTGACCCTGGGACTCAAGGTCCGGAGGGTGGGAGTGCTCACTCACCAGTGGCTACAGGCTCCGAGTCTGCCCGATCGGCTGGCCCGGTAGTTCCCGCTAGGGAAGTTCGACCGGCATCAGTTTGCCGGTGTGGACGTCGTAGATGGCGCCGCCGATCGGCATGCCGGCGGGCAGGAACGGGCTGGTCCTGATCCTGGTCAGGTCGTGGCGGAGCGCCGCGTCCTGGTCGGGGACCGTGTGGAACTCCAGGCTCCTGGTGTCGACACCGCGTGCGGCGGTCAGGCTGTGCACGTCGGTGTCGGTGACCTTCGCCATGCCGCAGTCGGTGTGCGGCATGACCAGCACCCGCTCCACCCCCAGGAGGTACACCGCGAGGACGAGGGTGCGCAGGACGTCGTCGGTCACTCTGGCGCCCGCGTTGCGAAGGATCTTGGCATCTCCGGCGCGCAGGCCGAGCAGCCCAAGGGGGTCGATGCGGGAGTCCATACACGTCACCACGGCCAGGCCGCGCGCTGCCGTACCGGTGAGGCCGGAATAGGCGAACGTCCGCGCGTACGTCTCGTTCGCCGCGAGCAGGTCATCGAACGCAGTCATGTCTCGATGATTCCGCATGACCGTTTCGTGAAGGTTTCCGGGTCCTGGTTGGCGAGCAAGTTGGCGAACGCCCCACCATCATTGCTCACTTTGCGTGATGATGTTGTAGCCCACCGTGTGTGATCTAAGAGGGTGACGTGAGTAGGACCGAATCACTCGCCGCGTACCTGCGCGATCAGGGGCGACGGCGGCTGGACCGGGTCGAGGTGTCCGACGACGGGCGCAACGCCAGATGCGCGCTCGCGCTGCTCGACGCGGCCGCCTACGTGGGGAGCCTGCCCGAGGACGATCCACTCATCGAGATGCTGGAGAAGGCCGGATGTTTCGGGCCGCTGGGGTTCGACGAGTTCTCTCCTGGAGAGGAGGGGGCTCGCTTCATCCGCGAGTGGGCGGGCAGCGAGCCCTATGAGCTCCTGCTGGCCCTGCCCGCCGTCGCCTCCGCCTGACTCCGGGGCTGAGGGTCGCGCCTGATCCACGCGCCGGCACGGGCACCCCTTCTTCAGCTCGTGCCGCCCTGCCCTCAGCCCCGGGCACACCCCTCCGCCGTCAGGGTGGAGCCCCGGGCGCCCCTCCTGTGCCCGGGTCGGGCGACGAGGAGGTCTGTGTCGCCTGCTCTCAGCGTGGGATGCACCTCTTCTCCAGCCCATGCCGCCTGCCGTCGGCCCCGGGCTCGGCGTCGCCGTCGGGCCGCCGCATGAGAACCGGCCGGCCGGGCAGGGAAGTCGCATGGCAGGAATCGCACGGATGCGCTCGACCGTCATCGACTGCGCCGACCCTCGGGCTCTGGCTGCCTTCTACGCTCAGCTGATCGGCTGGGAGATCACCGGTGACGACGGCGACTGGGTCGTCGTCAGCGACGGCGGGCGCTTCCCCCGGCTCGCCTTCCAGCAGGTCGACGACCACCGTCCGCCGGCCTGGCCGGGCGCCGAGATGCCGCAGCAGTTCCACATCGACGTCACCGTCGACGACATGGACAAGGCCGAGGCGCAGGTCCTCGCGCTGGGAGCGACCAAGCACGAGTACCAGCCGAGCGAGGAGGACGACTTCCGCGTCTTCCTCGACCCGGCCGGGCACCCGTTCTGCCTGTGCGTGGCCGACGACGGCTGAACCAACCCGCCCGGCCCCCACCGGTCAGGCGACCGGCGGTCCATCTGCGGTCGCCCGGAGCAGGTCAGGAGACCGGCAGCCAGGACGCGACCGCCGTGGGCCCGGTCAGTGACCGGAGGCGGGAGCGTCCTGGGGCCGGTCGGGCGACCGGCGGTGCGGTCAGAGCCACCTGGGGCCGGTCAGCGGGCCGCCTGGGTCAGGAGGTCCACCGCCTTCCGCAGGTTCCCCGCCGCCAGCTCGTGGTCGGCCTGCGCCTGCAGGTCCGTACGGCGACCGCCGGCCTGAGCCACGTCCCTGGCCACCGACACCACCGCGTCGTCCTGCGCGAACGTGTCGCTCCTCGACCGTTCGAGCAGCGTCGCCGCCACGCCGAGCGAGGCCAGCACCACGCGTGCCTCTCGCACGCTGCCGTCGGCGTTCCAGTGGCGGGAGCCCAGCGCCACGCCGAGCGCCGTGGCGGCCGCGCGGGAGCCGCCGTCACCCCTGGCCAGCTCGTCCCGCACCGCCTTGAGCCTGGGCCGGGCCGGGTCGGTCCGCAGTCCCCAGCCGTAGGGGAAGAGCGGGTCGTAGGCGGCGTCACCCACGTTGATCGGCAGTTGCCCCGCCGTACGGAACCAGGTGAAGGGCAGCCTGCCGGTGTACGGCACGGCCCCGAACAGCGGGTCGCTCACGCCCGCGCCCTCGGAGCCCGGCAGCCAGGAGGCGACGAGCGCTTCCACGCCGGACAGCTCGCCCAGCGCCAGCGGCCGTCCCGACACGACGAGCACGACGCACTTCAGCGCCCCGCAGACCTTGTCGACGGCCGCCCGGTCGGCGGGCGACAGGTCGAGCGTGCGGCCCTGGCGGCCGACGTCGCCGAAGCCCTCGGCGTACGGCCGCTCGCCCACGACGACCACGCCCACGTCGTGTCCCTCCAGCGGCGCGGAGGCGTCGGCGGAGTGGGTGACGGCGGCGGCACGGGCGCGGATGCCCTGCAGGATCGTGGTGCCCTGGGTGATCGGCCCCGGCGAACCCTGCCAGCTGATCGTCCAGCCGCCCATCTGGTTGCCGAGGTCGTCGGCGTTGGAGCCGGCGACGTAGACCTTCGCCGAGGGCCGCAGCGGGAGGAGACCGTCGTCGTTCTTGAGCAGCACCTGCGAGGCGGCGGCGGCCGTGCGTGCCACGGCGCGGTGGGCGGCCGAGCCGACCTCGGGCAGGCCGTCCCTGTCGGCGTAGGGGCGTTCGAACAGGCCCAGCTCGAACTTCTGGGTGAGGATGCGCGCGACCGCGTCGTCGATCCGCGACCGCGCCACCCGGCCCGCGGTCACCTCGGCGGTCAGCGCCTCGACGAAGGCGGTGTAGGCGTACGGCACCATGATCATGTCGAGGCCGGCGTTGACGGAGGTGCGTACGTCGCTCGCCTGGTCACCGGGGATCTGGTCGATGGCCTGCCAGTCGCTGACCACGAAGCCCTTGAAGCCGAGCCGCCCCTTGAGCACCCCGGTGATCAGCTCCTGGTGGGCGTGCATCTTGGTGGCGCCGACGCTGGAGAAGGACGGCATGACGCTGCCCACGCCGCGCCTGACCGCCTCGGCGAACGGCGCCAGATGGACGGCCTCGAGCTCGGCCCGGTCGCCGGTGTAGACCCCCTGGTCGATGGTGTAGTCGGCGGTGGTCGAGGAGCCGTAGGCGGTGCCGCCGTCGCCCACGTAGTGCTTGGCGGTGGCCAGCACGCCCTTCTTCCGCAGGCCCGTCACGATCGCGGCCATGCGCGAGACCAGCGCGGGGTCCTCGCCGAAGGACTCGTAGGCCCTGCCCCAGCGGTCGTCGCGGGAGACGCACAGGCACGGCGCGAAGTCCCACGGGATGCCGGTCGCCTTCACCTCCTCGGCCGTGATCGCGCCCGTCCTCTCGACGAGCGCCGGATCACGGGTGGCGCCCAGACCGGCGTTGTGCGGGAAGATCGTGGCGCCGACCACGTTGTTGTGGCCGTGGACGGCGTCGACGCCGTAGATCAGCGGGATCTGCAGCCTGGTCTGCCGGGCGCGCAGCTGGTAGCCGTCCACCATGTCGGCCCAGCCCTCGGGGGTGTTGGTGGCGGGCGCGGAGCCGCCGCCCGACAGCAGCGAGCCGAGCAGGTACGTGGCGATGTCGTCCTGCTTGGTGAGCGCGCCGCGCTCGGCCTGGGTCATCTGGCCGACCTTCTCGGCGAGCGTCATGCGCCCCATCAGGTCGGCGACGCGCTGCCTGACGGGTCTGCGGGCGTCGAGGTACGGCAGGCCGTGCGCGTCGATCACCACGACGGCGTCGTCGGCGGGCGGTGAGACGCCCTCGCCGGACAGCACGATCGGGATGGTCTCGGCCGCCTCGGGGTCGGCGTCGGCCTTCGTGGCGACGGTGAAGGTCTTCGTGGTCCCGGCGGGCGAGCCCGCGGGGAACACCAGCGTCCCCTCCACGGGCGTGTAGTCCGATCCGGGTGTGGCCGTGCCCGATCCGGTCGCGTAGCGGACGGTCAGATCCGTCGCGGGCACCGCGGAGATGGCGACGCCCACCTGGGCCGCGCCCTTCTCCTTGACCGGGTAGACGGGCGCGCTCGTCGTCAGGCGCACCGGGCGCGGCGGCGCGGTGCCGTACACCTGGACGTCGTCCCACAGCAGGGTGCCGGAGGAGGCGGCCGGGAGGCGCATCGAGTAGCCCCACATGCGCTCCAGGTCGAGCTGTCCGTCGGTGGGGGCGCCGCCCGGCTGGTAGTCGCCGCGCCTGACGAAGTCGGCGAACTTCACCTCGACCCGCCGCCAGCCCGCCTCGGTGTCGGTGAACGACGACTCGAACAGCTCCGAGCTGCCGGGTCCGCCGCCGCCGTCCTTGATCTCGAAGAAGATCCGCTGACCCGAGCCCGTGCCCTTCACCGAGAAGGCGAAGCCCTCGTAGGGCGTCCAGTCCTGCGCGGCGGACAGGTCGTGTGACCATCCGCCCCACTGGCCGACGTCGTAGACGGTCTTCAGCACGCGGCTGGTGTCGGTCTCGATGCTGAGGGTGGGCGTGGACGCCGCGTCGTTGCCCCAGGCGACGACACCGGGCGGGAGGGTGTCGCTCTCGAAGTCGGTGACGGTCAGCGGGGCGGCCGCCTGGGCGGCGGCGGGGACGAGGCAGGTGGATAAGAGCAGGGCGATCGCGCTGAGGGCGCCGATGCGTCGGGGGGTCACTGCGCCTCCTGGCATGAGAGAGCGCTCTCTTGAGCGCACAGTCCTGAATTCAAGGCGTGAAGGAAGGGCGCGTCAAGGTGACCGGTCGGTTCGTCCGGCCTGCTCCGTATCGAGTGCCTGCCCGGGTCCGGCCCGCCGGCTGGTCGCCACGGCACGCGAACGCCCCCGGACTCCCGCTCGGCAAGCGGGTGTCCGGGGGCGTCGCGAGGGTTATGCGGTCGGAGGTGCCTCGTCCGCCGGTGCCGGCGGCTCCGCCTCGGGACCCGACCGCAGCGCTCCACCGATGGCGGCGATCGTGTGGGTCAGCCGCAGCCCCGACCCGTCGCGCCTGCCGATCTCCTCAGGCAGCGGCACCGGCTTGCCGACCGCCGACACCGCCTTGGCCGGAGCGGGCCCCGCCCAGGCCATCAACAGCACGTCCTCCCCCTTGAGGAAGCGCTGCGCCCGCACGCCGCCGGTCGCCCTGCCCTTCGGCGGGAAGTCGGCGTAGTCGGACACCTTGCCGCCGCCCACCTGCGTGCCGGGCAGCGCCGTGGCCGAACCCGCGATCGTCACCACCTGCGCCGGCACGGCCGGGTCGACCACGCCGAACCAGACGACCTTGGCCCCGCTGTCGAGCCTGATGCCCGCCATGCCGCCCGCCGGGCGCCCCTGCGGGCGGACTGTCGAGGCCGGGAAACGCAGCAGCTGCGCGTCGGAGCTGATGAACACCAGGTCGTGATCCTCGGAGTCGAGCTCCACCGCGCCGACGACGGTGTCGCCGTCCTTCAGCCCGATGACCTCGAAGTCGTCGCGGTTGCCCGGATAGTCGGGCACCACCCGCTTCACCACGCCCTGCGCGGTGCCCAGCGCCAGACCGGGACTGTCGGGATCGAGCGAGCCCAGCCCGACCACGACCTCGTCGGGTTCGAGCGCGACGTACTCGGCGATCGGGTGGCCTCCCGACAGCGAGGGCGGGTTGGCCGAGGGCGGCAACGTCGGCAGGTCGACCACGTTGACGCGGATCATGCGCCCCTGCGAGGTCACCACGCCGACCTGGCCCCTGACCGTGCTGCGCACCGCCGAGACCAGCACGTCGTGAGCCGAGCGCTCGCCGCCGCCCGCCAGCGGCGCGGCGTCGCCGGTGCGGGCCAGCAGCCCGGTCGACGACAGCAGCACCAGGCAGGGGTCGTCGGCCACCTGCAGCGTCACCGCGGCCGTGCGGGTCAGGCCCGACGACTCCAGCAGCACCGTACGGCGCGGCGTGCCGTACTTCTTCGCCACGTCGGCCAGCTCGCCCGAGACCACCTGGCGCAGCCGGGCGTCGGAGGACAGGATGTCGGTGAGGTCGGCGATCTCCTCCGACAGCGTCTCCTTCTCCCGGTCGAGCTCCAGCTTGTCGAAGCGGGTCAGGCGGCGCAGCGGGGTGTCGAGGATGTAGCCGGCCTGGATCTCCGACAGGTCGAAGACCTCCATCAGGCGGGCGCGGGCCTGCGCGGAGTCGTCGCTGGCACGGATGACCTGGATGACCTCGTCGATGTTGAGCAGCGCGACGATCAGGCCGTCGACCAGGTGCAGGCGCTCCTCGCGCTTGCGCCTGCGGTGCTCCGAGCGGCGCCGGACGACCTCGAGCCGGTGCTCGACATAGACCTTGAGCAGCTCGCGCAGGCCGAGCGTGCGCGGCTCGCCGTCGACGAGCGCGACGTTGTTGATGCCGAAGGTCTCCTCCATCGGCGTGAGCCGGTAGAGCTCCTCCAGCACCGCCTCGGGGATGAACCCGTTCTTGATCTCGATGACCAGGCGCAGGCCCTTGTGCCGGTCGGTGAGGTCCTTCAGGTCGGCGATGCCCTGGAGCTTCTTGGCGTTGACCAGCTCCTTGATCTTGCCGATCACCCGCTCGGGGCCGACGTTGAACGGCAGCTCGGTGACGACGATGCCCTTGCGGCGCGGGGTGATCTGCTCGACCGCGCACGTGGCGCGCATGCGGAAGGTGCCGCGCCCGCTCTCGTAGGCGTCGCGCACACCCTGCAGCCCGATGATCATGCCGCCGGTCGGCAGGTCGGGCCCCGGCACGAACTTCATCAGCTCGTCGAGCGTCGCCTCCGGCTTCTTGATCAGGTGGCGGGCGGCCGCGACGACCTCGACGAGGTTGTGCGGCGCCATGTTGGTCGCCATGCCGACCGCGATGCCGGTCGTGCCGTTGACCAGCAGGTTCGGGAAGGCCGAGGGCAGGACCGTGGGCTCGGTCTCCTGGCCGTCGTAGTTGGGCTTGAAGTCGACGGTGTCCTCGTCGATCGACTGCACCATCAGCATGGCCGCGGGGGCGAGCCTGGCCTCGGTGTAGCGCATGGCCGCCGGCAGGTCGTCGGGCGAGCCGAAGTTGCCGTGGCCGTCGACCAGCGGGATGCGCATCGAGAACGGCTGGGCGCAGCGCACCAGCGCGTCGTAGATGGCGGTGTCGCCGTGGGGGTGGAGCTTGCCCATGACGTCGCCGACGACCCGCGAGGACTTCACGTGGCCGCGGTCTGGGCGCAGGCCCATCTCGCTCATCGAGTAGAGGATGCGGCGCTGGACGGGCTTGAGCCCGTCGCGCGCGTCGGGCAGCGCACGCTGGTAGATCACCGAGTAGGCGTACTCGAGGAAGCTCGTGCGCATCTCCGCGGACACGTCGATGTCGACGATCCGCTCCTCGAAGTCCTCGTCAGGCGGGGGTGTGGTCGTCCGTCGGGCCATGTCGAACATTGTGCCGAAGAATCTTGGGTGCCCGCGACTCGCGCGATGGGTTTGTCCGGCTTGCTGGCGAAAGTCGCCTGGCCCCAGGCGCGCGGGCCCTTATGACACTCCGGTCAGCCCCCTCTCCCACGCGCCCTGGAACGGACCGCGGGAGCCCTACCCGCCCTGAAGCGGGCCGCGGAAGCCCATGCGCTGCCGCCGGGCCCGTGCGGCGGTCCGCGGCCGAGCCGGCCGGTGGGGGAGGCGGTCGGACTGCTTCGCCGGCCGGCGAAGAGGTGGCCGGACTGCTTCGCCGCCCGGCCGTCGGCGCCGAGGGGTTCGCCAGGCAGGGCCGGCGGCTCAGGTGGGACGGCGGGCGCCCGGCCACGGTCCAGGCGTCTCGCCCTCGTCCTCGTCGCCCGGCTCGTTCAGCCGCTCGTCATACACCTCGAACCCCCGCGCCCGATAGTTCGCCAGCGCCGCAGGGCCGTCGAGCGTGCAGGTGTGCATCCACACGCGTTCGGTGGCGGGCAGGTCGGGCCAGCGCGAGGCGAGGTCCCACGCGCGTGCCGTACCGACGGAGAGCAGGTGCCCGCTCACACCCTCGCCCATCGCGAACGGCAGCAGCCCGAAGTAGGCGATCTCCACCTGGGCGCCCGGCTGCGGGTCGAGCTCGAGGTAACCGGCGGGTGTGCCGCGGTGCCAGGCGACCCAGGTCTCGAGGCCGGGCCTGGTCAGATAGGCCATCCACTCGTCGTAGGTCCAGCCGAGCCGGTCGGTCCACTGCCAGTCGCCGCCGACCGCCGTGTAGAGGAACCTGCTGAACTCGGGCGACGGCACCTCGGCGCGCACCACCTCGACCGGCAGCCTGGGCGGTTTGGCGGGGATCAGCGCCTCGGGTGAGCGCTGTTCCAGATACCAGGTGATGACATCCACGCCCGATATTTCAGCACGTCGTCCCCTTGGCGGGGACAACGAGGTCGGCCAGGTAGCGGTTGAGGTGGGCTCTGGCGCACGCGTTGCCCAGATAGAGCGTGTGGCCGGGACCGTCGTGCCGCACCAGGCCGCTGCCCGGCACCTGGGCCAGCACCCGCGCCACGGCGTCCGACTCGCCCCAGGCGCCCGCGCCGACGAGCGGCGGCAGGCCCTTCGGCAGCGGGCTCGGCGGGTTGGTCACCTTCACCGGCCAGCCCACGCAGGTCAGGGTCGCCGTCGCCAGCGTGTTGGCGGTGCCCGTGCCGGGCGCGATCCTGTTCAGCCTGGCCACGGTCGCGGCCATCTCCCGGCGGTCGGCGAAGCGCGGCCAGTCGGCGCACTCGGTCACGCCGGTCGCCGCGTCCGGATAGCGCAGGCCGCGGGCGGGCAGGAACCCCGACGCGTCGCCCCGCGCGGCCCTCTCGATCGCCGCCGACAGGGCAGGCCAGCCCTGCGGTCCCTGCCGGACGAACGCCATGGCCAGACCCTGCAGGTCTCGACCGTCGTAGGCCACCCCGGCCCCGGCGGGGACGGGCGAGCGGTCGGCCCTGGCGACGAGCCGGCGCCAGAACGACGGCGTGCACGCCCGCTCCTCGCACGAGGCGAAGAACCTGCCCATGGCCTGCTCGTTCTGCCGGGCGGTCGCCTCCAGCTCGGCCGCCCAGTCGGCGGTGCTGTGGTTCCACGTGCCGTCCAGGACCATCGCCCTGACCTTGCCGGGGAACAGCCGGGCGTAGGCCTGGCCGTAGAAGCCGGCGTAGGAGGCGCCGTAGTAGGTCAGCCGGGGTTCGCCGAGCGCCTTCCTGATGGCCTCCATGTCCCTGGCGTGGTCGGCCGAGCTCATGTTCGCGAACAGCTCGGGGTCGCGGTTGCGGCACGCCTCGGCGATGCCGCGGTTGGTGTCGGACATCCTGGCGAACTCGGCGTCGTCCTCGGGGAAGGCGGGGATCGGGACGCGCGTCCACACGCACGGCAGGCCCGTGCTGGTGCCCTCGAACTGCTCGCCGTAGCCACGGGTGTCCCAGGTGACGATGTCCATCCGCGCGCGCAACTCGGACAACAGCTGGGGCATGGACTCCGTCAGCTTGATCCCCGGCGCGCCCGGCCCGCCGTACGCGATGAGGACCGCCCCTGCCGACCGGCCCGTGGCGCGGAACCTGCCGACCTTGAGGGTGAGCGTGCGCCCGTCGGGCTTGGACCAGTCCACGGGGACGGACACATCCAACCGCTCCATCCGCTCGGCCGGCCCGGTGGGCGGAGCGCTCCCCGTCGGGTTCGCCCTGGTGGACGGGTCCTGGGTCGGCGTGCCCGCCGTCAGGCGCACGGCGGCGGACGGACCGGCGGCAGGCGGGTACGGCGCGGCGCCCGCGGGTGGGGAGGCGGTGAGGGTGGCGGAGCCGAGCAGGGCAAGGCTCACCAGAGCACGTGTGATCATGCGCGACACGCTGCCGGAGCATCGCGGCCCGGCACATCGGACCAGGGTCTGACATCCTCACCCCTCACTCACTTGACCAAGCAATTGCTTGGCAAGTACGGTCCCGGGGAGGAGATCCCCTGGAGGCGTCATGATCGAGTTCCATCCGGTGACCAAGCACATCGGCGCCGAGGTGACCGGCGTCGACCTGCGCAAACCCCTCTCGCCCGAGGAGGTCGCCACCATCAGGCAGGGCTGGCTCGACCACCTCGTGCTCTTCTTCCGCGACCAGCACATCGACGACGACCAGCACCTGCAGTTCGCCCTCAACTTCGGCACGCTCAACCACCCCGCCTTCAAGAAGGACGGGGCCAGCCCCATCCACGTGCTCGACCAGACCGACCCCAAGGGCGAGGGCGGCGACGAGTGGCACAGCGACAACACCTTCGAGCCGACCCCGCCGATGGGCTCCCTGCTGCGCTGCGTCCAGCTGCCGAGCGTCGGCGGCGACACGCTGTGGGCCAACACCTACCTCGCCTACGAGACGCTCTCGCCGCCGCTTCAGCGCCTGTGCGACGAGCTGACCGCGGTCCACGACATCACCGGCTCCATGACGAAGGCCATCTCCAAGGGACACCCCTTCGACCTGGCCGAAGTCCAGGCCGCGTGGCCGCCGCTGGTGCGCCCGGTCGTCCGCACCCACGCCGAGACGGGACGCAAGGCGCTGTTCGTCAACCGCTCGTCCACCACCCGGCTCGTCGAACTCGGCGACAGGGAGAACGAGGCGCTGCTGCCCCTGCTGATCGACCACATCCGCTCGCCCGAGTACCAGGTGCGGCTGCGATGGCGTCCCGGCACGCTCGCCTTCTGGGACAACCGCTCCACCCAGCACTACGCCGTCGCCGACTACACCGAACGCCGCCGCATGCACCGCGTCACCATCAACGCCTTCCCCGAACACGCCGACCCCGCCTGACCGGTCTCCCGCGCCCGGCGGGCCCGCACCGGCGGGCGCGCGGGACCCCGCGGCACCGGCGCCTCGCGGCATCCTGGCGCGGCGTCTCCCGAACGGTGCGTGCTGTCCGGCGCCGGTCCGCCTGGCCCGCCGATGCGCGCACCGCCCTCTCCCGGCGCGCCACCCGGCCAGGCCTTGGGACGTCCCATCCGTGGTCACCGGCGCGCCGTCCGACCGGTCGTCCGGCCCGTACGGCAAGCCGTCCCACGCGCCACCCCGGTCACCGGCTGACGCCTGTCCAGGGTCACGCGTCACCGAGCGCACGTGGCGGGCCGCCGTCACGGACACCCCGCCCAGCCGCTCACCCCCGCCGGTCCAGCCGCTTACTCCGCCTGTCCAGGCGCTCGACTACTCCCACAGGCCATGGGCGATGTGACGGCGGCCCGCCGGAGTCCCGCTGGAGTGGCGTGGAGGACAGACCCCGGCCCCGCACCCACGGTGGGCGTGACCGGGCCTGCCGTACCGGAGGGGCCGGGCAGGGGGCCGTACCAGAGGGGCCGGGCAGGGGGCCGTACCAGAGGGGCCGGGCAGGGGGCCCTACAGGAGGAGCGGGCAGGGGCCGTACAGGAGGGGCGGCAGAGGCCGTACAGGAGGGGCGGATAGGGGGCCCTACAGGGGATCTATCGGGGAGTGGGGGCCGGGTCCGGCTGCGGATCGGGGATGCGGCGTGGCGCAGGCGGACGAATTCGTCGCCCGGACCTGGTAACAAGGACCACATGACTGATGCGGTCGCGATGATGCGGGAAGAAGCCGAAGCCCACCTTCGCGCGCTGGCGGGCGATCACGCCCGGCTGCGTGACGACCAGTGGTCGGCGATCGAGGCGCTCGTGGTCGACCGCCGCCGGGTTCTGGTGGTGCAGCGCACCGGCTGGGGCAAGTCGGCCGTCTACTTCGTCGCCACCGCGTTGCTGCGGGAGCTCGGCGAGGGCCCGACCGTCATCGTGTCCCCGCTGCTGGCCCTGATGCGCAACCAGATCGCCGCCGCCGAGCGGGCCGGGATCCGCGCCGTCACGATCAACTCCGCCAACCCCGAGGAGTGGGAGGAGATCTACGGCCGCGTGGCCGAGGGCCTGGTCGACGTGCTGCTGGTCAGTCCTGAGCGGCTCAACAACCCCGACTTCCGCGACAACGTCCTGCCCGAGCTGGCCGAGAGCGCGGGGCTGGTGGTGGTCGACGAGGCCCACTGCATCTCCGACTGGGGTCACGACTTCCGGCCCGACTACCGCAGGCTCGCCACGCTGTTCGAGGAGCTGCCGCCCGGCATCCCCGTGCTGGCCACGACCGCGACCGCCAACGCGCGCGTCACCCGCGACGTGGCCGAGCAGCTCGGGGGCGACGACACGCTGGTTCTGCGCGGGCCGCTGGAGCGCGACAGCCTGCACCTGTCGGTCGTCCGGCTGGGGAGCGCCGAGCAGCGGCTGGCCTGGCTGGCCCAGACGCTCCACGAGCTGCCGGGCTCCGGCATCGTCTACACCCTCACGGTCGCCGCGGCCCACGAGATCGCCACCTACCTGCGCGAGCAGGGGCACGAGGTCGCCGCCTACTCCGGCCAGACCGATCCCGCCGAACGTCTGGCCGCCGAGGAGGCCCTGCTCAACAACAAGATCAAGGCGCTCGTGGCGACCAGCGCGCTCGGCATGGGCTTCGACAAGCCCGACCTGGGCTTCGTCATCCACGTCGGCGCGCCGCAGTCGCCCGTCGCCTACTACCAGCAGGTCGGCCGCGCGGGCCGCGGTGTCGAGCGGGCCGAGGTCATCCTGCTGCCCGGCACGGAGGACCGCGACATCTGGGCGTACTTCGCCTCGCTCGCCTTCCCGCCCGAGCCGGTCGTGCGGGCCACGCTCCAGGCGCTGGAGCAGGGCGGCGTGCTGTCCACCCAGGCCCTCGAGAACGTCGTCGACCTCAGCCGCAGCCGTCTGGAGATGATGCTCAAGGTCCTCGACGTCGACGGCGCCGTCCGCAGGGTCAAGGGCGGCTGGACGGCGACCGGCGAGGAGTGGGCCTACGACGCCGAGCGTTACGCCCGCATCGCCGCCGAGCGCAAGGCCGAGCAGGAGGCCATGCTCGGCTACCTGACCACGTCCGAGTGCAGGGAGGAGTACCTGCGCAGGCGGCTCGACGACGAGGCCGCGGCCCCGTGCGGGCGGTGTGACAACTGCACGGGCACGCACCGCTCGCCGGAGATCGCGGCGGCGGCGGTGGAGCGCGCCCGGCAGACGCTCGAGAGGCCGGGGGTCGAGGTGGAGGCGCGCCGGCAGTGGCCCACCGGCCTGGCCGACCTGTCCGGACGCATCAAGCCCGACCTGGGCGCCGAGCCGGGCAGGGCGCTGGGCAGGCTGACCGACATCGGATGGGGCAACCGGCTGCGGGAGCTGTTCAACGGACCCGACGGGCCGGTCCCCGACGACATGTTCAAGGCGGTCGTCCAGGTGCTGGCGGCGTGGGAGTGGCGGCAGCGGCCCGTCGCCGTGGTGAACGTGCCGTCGGCGTCGCGTCCGGTGCTGGTCAGAGGGTTCGCCGAGCGGCTGGCGCAGGTCGGCAGGCTCACCTACCTGGGCGAGCTGGGCTACCGGGCGGGCGCGCCGGGGCAGCAGTTCAACAGCGCCAAGCGGGTGCAGGCGATCAGGGCGACGCTGGCCATGCCGCGGGAGCTCGGCGCGGAGATCGCGCGGTGCGGCGGGCCGGTGCTGCTGGTCGACGACCGGGTGGACACCGGGTGGACGATGACACTGGCCGCGGCCCTGATCCGCCACGCGGGCGCGCCCGCCGTCATGCCCCTCGCCCTCGCCACCACCTCCTGACGCCGCGCCCGGGTCGCCCGCGGCCCGCCGCCGGTCCCGCGATGCGGGGCCGTAGCCGGGGCGGGCTCGCCGGTCACCCGGTCCTCCGGTTCTCCGGCGGAGGACCGGGTGACCACGCCTCAGCCGGTGACGCCGATCGTGGTCACGTCGTAGTGCTGGTAGACGCTGCTGACGTGGGCGTTCGTGACCCGCTTGCCCCTGATCAACCCCGCTTTGCTCCACAGCAGCGGCACCATCAGTCCTTCCTCCAGCACCCGCCGTTCCGCCTCCCGCCACAGCCGGAAGCGAGCCTGCGGGTCGAGCGTCCGCCGTGACTCGTCGATCAGCGCGTCGACCTCGGGCAGCCGCACGCCCACGTTGGCGGAGAACCCGCTGTCGACGATCTCCCTGCTGTCGATCAGCTGCGACAGCAGCGGGTCGGGGTCCGGCCAGTCCCCGGACCACCGCCGCATCACCAGCCCGATCTTCTCCTTGGTGAGCGCCGCCGGGTTGCCCAGCTTGTCGAACTCGTGCAGCACGTCCACGTTCTTCACCGTGACGTGGAAGCCCGCCGCCGTGAGGTTGTCGCGGATGGCGTTCCCGGCCGCCACGTCCGTCGGGCCGTTCCTGACCAGCAGCGTGAACGGGTCCCGGCCGCACGAGGCGGGAGAGGGCGCGGCCGTCGCGGTGGGGGAGGGGCCGTCCAGCTCGCCCCTGCCGGGAAGAGGCGGCGGCTGCAGGCGGGTGGCGATCTCGGTGCCGAAGGGGCCGTCGCCGTACAGGCGGTGGAGAACGCTCTTGTCGATGGCGGCGAGGACGGCCCTGCGGCACGCGGGCTGGTCCAGCGGCGCGACCCGCGTGTTGACGGCCAGGTAGCGCAGGTGGTCCAGGGACGGCGCGTCGGCCCGCGCGTTGAGCCGCTGGTCGGCCCGCACCGTGGCGAGGGTGGCCGGCAGCGGTCCGGCGTGCAGGTCCAGCTCGCCGGACAGGAGCTTCCGGTCGGCCTCCTCGCCGTCCATGCCCCAGGTGAGCTCGACCCGGTCCGGCAGGGCGGTGCGGTTCGGGTCGGTGGCCTGGTTCCAGGCGGGATTGCGGACGAAGGTGGCGGTCTTCCCCGCCTGGATGTCCAGCTTGTACGGGCCGGACGACAGGAGCTTGGCCGCGCCCTTGCGTACCGGCATCGTCACGGGCAGCGTCGCGATCTGGTTGAAGGTGGACATCGGCTTCTTGAGCCTGAAGACGATGGTCCTGTCGTCGGGGGTGCTGATCGCCTTGTCGGCGTCGGCGGCGGTGTAGCGGCCGGGCATGTCGAGCAGCCGCGCCAGCGGGTCGGGGCCGTTGGGCAGCAGCCTCCTGTCGCCCGAGCGCACGACGGCGTACTTCACGTCGCGCGAGGTGATCGGCGTGCCGTCCTCGAAGCGCAGCCCCTCGCGGAGGGTGAAGGTCCAGGTCCTGCCGTTGTCGGTGGTCTCGCCGAGCTTCGCCGCCAGGTCGGGCACCACCTCGGTGCCGGCCGTGCCCGGCGCGGGCCGGTACATGGTCAGCGCGCGCCCGTAGAGACGGGCGTAGTTCCACATCTCGGTGTAGAAGGTGCCGGCCGGGTCGAGGTTGTCCAGGCTGTTGGTCATGCCGATGCGCAGCGTGCCGCCCTTCCTGGCCGACGGGTTGACCACGCCGGTCAGGGCCGCGTTGAAGACGGCGGCGGTCCGGGTCGGGCTGGGCGTCGCCGTCACCTCGCCGCCCGTGCCGCTGTTCTGGCCCAGGCGCGGCCATGCCCACACCGCGACGCCCAGGACGACGGTCATCGCCGCCGCCCCGACCGGCAGCAGCACCTTCCACGCCCGGCCGGACGGTCTGCCCACCGCCCCGGAGACGGGATACGTGGACAGGGTCCCCGGCGCCTGCCCACCCCCCGGGTACGGCGCGGCGGTGACCGGCGTCGTCGCGCCCTGCGACGGCCGCGTCCACCCGGGAGCGTGCGGCCCGGGACCGCCGCCGTAGGGGGAGGAGACCGACACCGGGGGCGCCGACGTGCCGTAGGGGGAGGAGACCGACACCGGGGGCGCCGACGTGCCGTAGGGCGGCGCGGAGGAGGGACCTGCAGGTGCCGGCATGCCGTACGGCGGCGCGGAAACGGGAGCGGGTGGTGGCGCGGTGCCGTACGGCGGCGCGGAAGCGGGGGCCGGTGGTGGTGCGGTGCCGTACGGCGGCGCCTGCGGGCCCGAGCCCGCCCTGATCAGCTCCCGCAGCAGTTGCTCGGCCGTCGGGCGCGCCGCCGGGTCCTTGCCCAGCGACGCCCCCAGCAGCTCCCGCAGCGGCGCCTCCACCCCCGACAGGTCGGGTTCCATGACCAGGATCCGATGCATCACCACCGGCAGCGGCCCGAACCCGAACGCCCCGCGCCCCGTGGCCGCGTAGACCATCGTGCCCGCCCACGAGAAGACGTCGCTCGCCGGGGAGGCGTCGCCGTGGAAGTGCTCGGGCGCCATGTAGGCGGGCGTGCCCACCACGCTCGTCGTCAGGCTCTGGCTCACGTCCAGCGCCCGCGCGATGCCGAAGTCGATCACACGGGGCCCGTCCGGGGCCAGCAGCACGTTGCTCGGCTTGAGGTCGCGGTGGACGACCCCGGCGCGGTGGATCGCCGCCAGCGCGGTCGCGGTCGCGACCGCCAGCCGTACCAGGGAGGAGCCGGTCAGCGGCCCGGACTCGGCCACCTGCCGCTGCAGCGACGGGCCGGCGACGTACTCGCTGACGATGTACGGCTGGTCGTCGAGCGCGCCGACCTCCAGCACCCTGGCCGTGCAGAACTCGGCCACCCTGCGCGCCGCCTCGGCCTCGCGCCTGAAGCGCCGCACCGCCGAGGCGTCGTCGGCGAACCTGGCGTGCAGCATCTTGATCGCGACGGGTTCGCCGGACGGGGCGACGCCGCGGTAGACGCTGCCCTGACCGCCTTCACCGAGAAACCCGGTGACCTCGTAGACGCCGACGACACGGGGATCGCCTGGCCGTAACGGACGCACGCGGGCTCTTCACTCCCTTGTCAGGACATCGGGGAGTATCCACCATAGGCCGCGCTAGAGGCGGGGGCGAGCCCCGAGGTGAGAGATCGCCTTGGCGGCCAGGCGGCAGCCCGCCGTCAGCGCCTCGGCGGGCGGCTTGCCGGCCAGCCACGCGGGCAGGAACCCGGCGGCGAACGCGTCGCCGGCGCCGGTGCCGTCGACCACCCGGTCGACCGGCTCGGCGGGCACCTGGACCGGCTCGGGCCGGCCGTTGGTGTACCAGAGCGCGCCTTCGGCGTTCATCTTGATGACGACCTGCGGGAACCAGGCGGTGAGCACCTTGGCCGCCGCCTCGGGGTCGTCGCGGCCGGTCAGGATCTTGGCCTGGTCGGCGTTGGCGAACAGCAGCTTGGCGCCGTTGGTCCACTCGAGGAACGGCTCGGCGCCGGTGCGCTCCAGCGGCGCGGAGGAGGAGCAGTCGACCGAGATCGACATGCCCGACCTGCGGGCCATGTCGAGGGCGGCCTGACCGGCCTCGCGGGACCCCTCGTTGATCAGCGTGTAGCCGGACAGGTGGAGGTGGCCGCCGGAGTTGAACAGGTCGCGCGGCAGGTCCTCGGGCGACAGCGCGGCGTTGGCGCCCGGGTCGGACAGCATGGTGCGCTCGCCCTTGTGCGTGACGAGCACCACGCAGGTGCCGGTGGGCCGCTCGGGGTCCATGACGAGCCGGGCGTCGACGCCGTAGCCCATGAGCTCCATGTCGCGGTTGCGCCCGGTGATGTCGGCGCCGCGACGGCCGATGAAGGCGACCTCGGCACCCTCGACCGCCATCCAGGAGGCGATGTTGGCTCCGGAACCGCCACCGTGCATGGTCACGATCGCCGGAGTGTCGCTCGCCCTGGCCAGCGCGTAGCGGGCGCGCGCGACCGCATCGGTCATGAGATCGCCCACCACCACGACCCGCGTCATGATGTCACCGCCTTGCTGCAATCCTTCGCGCCTGACGCCGAAAAACTTAACAGCTTCAGGCCTGCTCGTGGGGCATACACCGGACACCCGTTCATAGTCGATGCACAAGCGTTGCCCAACGGACGCCGCACGTGGGGCGCGGGTCTACGCTCGGGACTGTGGAGGCAACCCAGTATCCCTCCCATTGGGAGGCGGACGTCGTCCTGGCCGACGGGGGCACCGCGCACGTGCGCCCGATCAGGCCCGCCGACGCCGACCGGCTTCGCGCGTTCTACTCCCGGCTGTCGGCCGAGTCGATCTACTTCCGCTACTTCGGTCCGCGGCCCAAGCTGTCGGACAGGGAAGTCGCCTTCTTCACCAACGTCGACTACGTCGACAGGGTCGCCCTCATCGCCACGATCGGCACCGAGATGGTGGCCGTCGTCCGCTACGACAGGGTCGGCCCCGCCGAGGCGGAGGTGGCCTTCCTCGTCGAGGACGCCCACCAGGGCAGGGGGGTGGCCTCGGTCATGCTCGAACACCTGGCCGCCACCGCCCGCGAGCGCGGCATCGAGACGTTCATCGCCGACGTGCTGCCCGCCAACATGCGGATGACGGGCCTCCTGCGCCAGGTCGGGTACACCGCGCAGAGCCGCTTCGCCGACGGCGTGGTCCGCATGACGCTCGACCTGACCCCCACCGAGACCTCGGCGGAGGTCACCGCCTCCCGCGAGCACCGGGCCGAGGCCCGCTCGATCGCCAGGCTCCTCACGCCCGGCTCGGTCGCCGTCATCGGAGCCTCCCGCGAGCCCGGCGGCGTCGGCCAGACCGTGCTGCGCAACCTGCTGGCCGCCGACTTCACCGGACCCGTGTACCCGGTCCACCGCGAGGTACGGGCGGTGGCGGGCGTGCGGGCCTACCCGAGCGTCAAGGACATCGACGGCGAGGTCGACCTCGCGGTGCTCGCCGTACCGGCCGACAGCGTGATCGACGTGGTCAAGGAGTGCGCGGAGAAGGGCGTGCGCGGGCTGGTCGTCGTCTCGTCCGGCTTCGGCGAGACCGGGCCGAAAGGCCGGGCGCGCCAGGACGAGCTGGCCAGGATCGCCCGCGCGTACGGCCTGCGCGTGGTCGGGCCCAACTGCCTCGGCATCGCCAACACCGACCCCTCCGTACGGCTGAACGCCACGCTCGCGGCGACGGTCCCCGGCAGGGGCAGGGTCGGCTTCTTCAGCCAGTCGGGCGCGCTCGGCACCGCCCTGCTGCAGCGGGTGGCCCAGCGCGGCATCGGCATCTCGAGCTTCGTCTCGGCCGGCAACAGGGCCGACGTGTCGGGCAACGACCTGCTGCAGTACTGGGAGGAGGACGAGGCGACCGAGGTCATCCTGCTGTACCTGGAGTCGCTGGGCAATCCGCGCAAGTTCACCCGCCTGGCCAGGCGCATCTCCCGCAGCAAGCCGATCGTGGCGGTCAAGAGCGGCGGCACCACCCAGGGCGTGCCCATCGGCCACTCCGCCTCGGCGCTGCGCCTGCAGGACAGCGCGCTCAGCTCCCTGTTCGAGCAGGCGGGCGTGATCAGGGTCGACGACCTCATCCAGCTGTTCGACGTCGGGCAGTTGCTGGCCTGCCAGCCGCTGCCCGCGGGGCCGCGCGTCGGGCTCGTCACCAACTCCGACGCGCTGGGCCTGCTGGCCGTCGACGCCTGCGTCAGCGCCGAGCTGGAGCCCCGGCCGCCGGTCAACCTGGGCGCCGCCGCCGGTGCCGCCGAGTTCGGCACGGCACTGGCGGGCGTGCTGGCCGATCCCGACGTCGACGCCGCCGTCGTGATCTACATGCCGCCCATCCCCGGCGACGCCACGTCGGTGGCGGCCGAGCTGGTGCGGGTGTCGCGCGAGGTGGGCAAGCCCGTGCTGGCCACCTTCGAAGGGCAGCTCGGCATGCCGCCCGAGCTGCGCACCGACCCCTCGACCCTGCCCGAGCGCGGCTCGGTGCCCTCCTACGCGGCGCCGGAGGAGGCGGTCAGGGCCCTCGCCCACGTCGTCAGGTACGCGCTGTGGCGCAAACAGCCCCAGGGGGCGCCGCCCGAGCTCGACCACCTCGACACCGCGGCCGCCCGCGCCCTCGTGACGGACGCGCTCACCAGCCGCTCGCCCGAGCCCGAACCGGCGGGGCAGGACACGCCGGAACCCTCCGCCGACCGCCTTGACGCCGGCCCCGTCGAGATCGACGCCACCGGGCTGCTGGCCTGCTACGGCCTCACCGTCTGGCCGGCCGAGGTCGTCGCCACCCCCGACGCGGCCGTCGCCGCCGCCGAACGCCTGGGCTGGCCGGTCGTGCTGAAGGCCGCCGACCCCGAGGCCGCCAAGCGGGCGGGCACCGTCCGCCTGGGGCTCACCTCGGCCGCCGCCGTCCGCCAGGCCTACGCGGACCTGGCCGGCCAGCTCGGCGCCGACGTGGTCCTCGCCGTGCAGCGGATGGCCCCGCAACCCGCGGTCCCTACCGTCGTGAACGTCCGGGAGGACCCCGCCTTCGGCCCGGTCGTCTCCTTCGGCCTCGGCGAGGTGACCGCCAGGCTGCTGCAGGACCGCGGCCACCGCCTCGCCCCGCTGACCGGCGAGGACGCCGCGGGGCTGGTGCGCTCGCCGCGGGCCGCGCCGCTGCTGTTCGGCGAGTACGGTTACCCGCCCGTCGCGGTCGGCGCCCTGGAGGAACTGCTGGTCAGGGTGGGCCGCCTGGCCAACGACCTGCCGGAGGTGTCCAGGCTCGACCTCGACCCGGTGCTCGTGGGGGAGTCGGAGGTCGTCGTCCTGGGCGCGCGTGCCGTCCTCAGGAGTCCTGAGGGTCCGCGGCGCGACGGCGGCCCCCGCCGCCTCGCCTGACCTTGGTCGCCCCCCTGTGTGCGCCGGGTTCGTGCCGCCTCGCCTGACCGCGGTCGTCCCCTGCCTGCGCGGTTCGTGCCGCCTGGCCTGCCGGGCCGCGGCGCCGAGCGTCGAGGGCCTGCGCGGCCGCCCGTCCAGGTCCGGAACGACGAGTGTGAGCGGTGCTCGGGGGCTGGCAGGATGGATGCATGAGGGAAACCCGAGTCTCAGCCGCGGGCCTGCGTGAAGCGATCGAGCGCAGCGGCTACTACCCCGACCTCGTCACCGATGCGGTCGAATCCGCGCTGGGAAAGGAAGCGGTGACCGCCTACGTGGTGCACCACGAGGCCACGTTCGACCCGGCCATGGAGGTGCGCAGGCACGTCACCGTCCTGGTCCTGACGGGCACACGGCTGCTGGTCTGCCACACCGACGAGCACCCGCCCGCCGAGGGGGTCTCGGCCTCGCACGCCTCCACCACCACCGAGGCGGTACGGCTGGCCCGCGTCCAGTCGGTCGCGGTGACCAGGGTCGTGCCCGATCCCGCCTCCTACGTCCCCGGCGTGCCGCCGACCGAGGTGACGCTCACGATCGGCTGGGGCGCCATCTCCCACGTCGACCTCGAACCCGCCACCTGCGGCGACGAGAACTGCGAGGCCGACCACGGCTACACCGGCGCGATCACCGCCGACGACCTGTCGCTGCGCGTCAGCGAGGCCGCCGACGGCCCCGAGGCGGTGGGCCACGTGCTCGCCTTCGCCAAGGCCCTGTCCGAGGCCACGGCCCGCGCCGCCGCCTGACGCGTCCGCTCCCCGCGTAACGCCCCCTCCGCGCCTTCTCGCCGGCGCATGCCGGACCGGGACCACGCGACATCTCGGTGGACCGGCCCGGCATGCCCCGCCGCCGGGCGGGCAGGGGTTCCCCGTCCCGGGTTCCCCACCGTGAGCCGGGACACTCAGGCGGACGGCGGTGTCCGAGGCCCTATCGCGAGATGGCCGGCGCCCGCTAGAACGGTTCCTGACATCCACGCGAGGCGAGCGAGGTGCTTGATGGACGACGTCCCGGCCACGCCGTACGACCGGGTTCCGCTGATCCCCGCCTACGGCGGCGCCTCCCTGGCCGACCTGCCGGGCTCCCTGCTGAGCGCGCTCGGCGCGGCCACTACGGCCGACGGCAACGTGCTGGGGCTGGAGCCGGCCGACCGGGTGTGCGTGTTCGTGGTCGACGGGCTCGGCGCCAGGCTCCTCGAGGCCCACGCCGACCGGGCCCCGTTCCTGGCCGCCGCCACGGCGCGCGCCGCCCTCACCGCCGGCTTCCCCGCCACCACCGTCACCAGCCTGTGCACGCTCGGCACCGGCCTGCCGCCCGGCGAGCACGGCATGATGGGCATGACGCTGGCTGTGCCCGGCCGCAACCACCTGTTCAACTGCCTGCGCTGGAGCCTGCCCAAGGGCCTGCCGCCCATGGACCCGCGCCGCTGGCAACCGGCCGAGACCGTCTACCAGCGCGCCGCCCGAGCGGGCGTCGAGACCTCCTACGTGGCGCCGGCCGCGTTCGAGGGGACGGGACTGACCGACGCCGTCTACCGCGGTGTCCGCTACGTGCCCGCCGACACCGTCGACGAGCGGGTGGCCGGCGTGGCGGCCGCGCTGAGCGCGCCGCGCGCCTACGTGACCGTCTACTACGGCGACCTCGACGCCACCGGCCACCTGACCGGCTGGGGCAGCCCCGAGTGGCGCGACCAGCTCGAGATCGTCGACAGGATGGCCGAACGGCTGGCCGCGGCGCTGCCGCCCGGCTCGGCCCTGTACGTCACGGCCGACCACGGCATGGTCAACGCCGAGGAGAAGATCGACGCCCAGGCCACACCCGAACTGCGCGCGGGCGTGGCGATGTTCGGCGGGGAGGCCAGGGCCAGGCACCTCTACACCGAGCCGGGCGCCGCTCCCGCCGTCCTGGAGGCCTGGCGGGACCTGCTCGACGGCAAGGCGTGGGTCGTCTCACGCCAGGAAGCGGTGGAATCCGGGTGGTTCGGGCCCGACGTGCGCAGGGAATGGCTGGACAGGATCGGTGACGTCGTCGCCGTGCCGTACGCCGACTGTGCCATCCTCGCCTCTGAGACGCATCCGATCGAGGCGCTCTTCACCGGCTACCACGGCTCGCTCACCGCCGCGGAACAGCACGTCCCACTCCTGGAGGTATCCACCCGATGACCCTGATCAACCCGGCGGAGCTGGCCGCGATGGAGCAAGCCAGCGTGCTCGACGTGCGTTACCGGCGAGGCGGCCCGTCCGGGCGCGAGTCGTACGCCGAGGGGCACGTGCCGGGCGCCGTCTACTGCGACCTCGACGCCGACCTGGCCGCGCCGCCCAACGGCGGCGGCCGGCACCCGCTGCCCTCGGCCGAGGCGTTCACCGCCGCCATGCGCAGGCTCGGCGTCAGCGGCTCCCGTCCCGTCGTCGTCTACGACGACGCCGACTCCATGGCCGCGGCAAGGGCATGGTGGACGCTGCGCTACTTCGGTCACGAGGACGTCAGGGTCCTCGACGGCGGGTTCCGCGCGTGGACCGAGGCGGGGCTGCCGGTCTCCAAGGAGGAGCCGCACGTGTCCGGCGACTTCACGGCCAGGCCCGGCGGCATGCCCATGCTGACCGCCGAACAGGCGGCCGAGCTCGCCGGCTCCGGCGTGCTCATGGACGCCCGCGCCGCCGAACGCTACCGCGGCGAGGTCGAGCCGATCGACCCGGTCGCCGGCCACATCCCGGGCGCCGTCAGCGCGCCGACCGACCAGAACGTCGGGCCGGACGGCCGCTTCCTGGCCCCCGCCGCGCTGCGCGACCGTTTCGCCGCGCTGGGCGCGCTGGAGGGGGCGCGGGTGGGCGCCTACTGCGGGTCGGGCGTCACCGCGGCGCACGAGGTGCTGGCGCTGGAGCTGGCGGGCGTCCCCGCGGCGCTCTACGTCGGCTCGTGGTCCCACTGGATCAGCGACCCGTCCCGCCCGATCGCCACCGACTGACCTCACCGCCACACCCGCAGGACAGCCAGGGCCGTACCGCCCCGTCCGGCGCTGCGGCACGGCCGCACGCGCGCCGCGGCGCTCGACGGCCCGCCTCGGCACCTTGCCGGCCACAGGCACACGCCCCGGGGGAGCCCGGCAGTCCTATCCGCCCTGGACCGACATCACGTGAGGGGCCGGGGTGCGGCGGCCATGTCAGCTCCGGCGGCCGGGTCCTGCGGGGCAGCCGTCCCTCGACCGACGGTCAGGTACCGCGGGACGAGGGCTCGACGGCCGGAGCGCCGGGCGGGCGTCTCGTCAAGGCCGTGGAGCGAGGGCTTGACGGCCGGGTGGCGGGGCGGGCGTCTCTGGACTGACGGCCAGGTGCCGCCGGCCGGGTGGCTCTGGGTTGGGCAGGGTGCGGTCGGTTCTCAGGGGCCGGGGTCCGGTGCGGTGGGTCGGGTGTCGCGCAGCGCGGTGACGGGGAGCTCGCCGGCGCCGAAGCAGGTGAAGCCGAGCACGCCCGTCCTGCTCCCCGCCTGCGCCAACGCCACGGCGGGAGCCGTACCGGCGGCGAGCAGGTCGTGAAAGGCCGTCATCAGCGCCAGCGCCTCCTCGTCCGGCACCGGGATGAGCCCGCCCACCACACAAGAGGCGCCCTGCGCGAGGAATGTGCCCGCCAGGCCGAGCGGTGCCCCCTCGGCCGGTACCCTGGCCATCCCCGAGTCGCAGGCCGACAGCACGACCAGGCCCGGTGGCATCGACAGGGGCAGCAGGTCGTAGGCCATCAGCGGCCGGTCCTCCAGCTCGATGCTCGACAACAGCGGGCTGCGGGAGTGGAAGGTGCCGTGGGCGGCCAGGTGCAGCACGTCGGCCCGGCCGAGGGCGGCGATCACGTCATCGGCGCGGGCGGGCACCTGCTCGGCACGCCGGTGCGCGCCCACCACCCGCCGCACCTCCTCCTCGGCGTGCTCCAGCCCGGGCCCGGCCGCCGCCACCACGAGCGGCTCGCCGCCCCGAGCCGAAGCACCACTGATCGGCACGACACCCCCGGGCCGGACGCCGCCATCAGACGGAACGGCACCACCGCCCGCGACCGAGCCACCGCCCGCGACCGCGCCACCCAGAACCGCACCATCGCCCGCGAGCGCGCGACTCAGGACCGAGCCAGCGCCCGATACGGCGTCATCCCGCAGGGCGGTGCGATCGCGTGAAGTCGCAGGGGGCGAGAGAACCGCATCCAGCGGAGCGGCCAAGCCCGGCGCGGCCCTGCCCGGCGGGACAGATCGGTCCGGCGGGGCGGAGCCGTCCGGCGGGGTGGTGCGGTCCGGCGGGGCGGTGCGGCGGGTGCGGGCGGACAGCCAGGCGGCGGCACTGGGCGTGACGCTCACCGGCCGCCCGCGCAGCACCGGCAGCACCGACCACGGCAGCGTGTGCAGCGGCCCCGCCGGCACGACCACCAGCGGGCGTTGCGCCACCAGGTCGGCGATCGGCCCGAACAACGTCCCCTCCAGCGCGGCCGCCTCGACCGCGACCGGATCCCGCCGCGGATCGTCGGAGGCGTGGGCGCCGTCGCCGAGGCTCGCCCGGCGCAGGCCGTACCGGAGCCTGATGACGGCCTCGGCCACGCTGGTGACGTCGCCGAGGCGGCGCAGCTCGCACCCCGCCGCGGTGACCACCAGCACCAGCAGCGCCCCGTCATGGCACAGGAACTCCACCAGCGCCGCCTCGCCCAGCGCCGACGTCACGCTGTCGAGCGCGGGCGCGATGGGTCGGCCGCCGCAGACCGACCGCCAGCGTTCGGCCCATCCGAAGACGGCCTCCGGGCCGCCGCGCTCGATCGCCAGGCTGAGCCCGAAGGAGGCCAGGCGCGCCCCCGCCCGCACCCGGTGGGCCCGCAGCGAGGGGTCGTCGAAGCGTTCGGCGTCGGCGCCGAGGTCGCGCAGCCCGCGCAGCACCGCGCTGAAGGCGGCCGTGCGGTCGTCGTTGATCCGGGCCAGCAGGGCCGCAGCATGCCAGCGCACCAGCGGTGGCACCTCGTCGGGGTCGTCGTCGGCACCGGCCAGGTGCTCGGCCTGCAGCGGCGAGGCCAGCCGCGTCATCCGCCGCATGGCCAGCGTGGGTGCGTCGATCATGAGCGGGAGCCGGCGTGGCTCCGTCGTGTGCGCGGCCGCGCGGGGGTCGAGGAGGGCGAGCTGGGTCGTGGCCGTGCCGGTGTCGTCCAGCGCGAGGGCCAGCTCGGCCGCGGCGAGCCGGAGCGCGGCCGCGCCCGCGGCACAGGAGGTGGCGGCCAGTTCCCGCGCGCACTCCAGCAGCTCGGCCAGCAGGCCGGGGGAGGGCGGTTCGAGCACGATCCTGGCGCGTAACGCGACCTCGGCGGCCAGCGGCGCGGCGCTCTCGCGGCCATGGGCGCGCAGCTCGGCGGCCGCCCTGGCGGCGACGGCCAGCGCCTGGCGGGCGTCCCCGGTCAGCAGCTCCACCTGGGCCAGCAGCAGCCTGGCCTCCGCCAGCGCGGCCTGCGCGCCCGCGGCTTCGAGTTCGGGTACGGCGAGGCTGAGCATGGCCCTCGCCTCGCCGGGCAGCTGGGCGGCCAGCAGCGCTCCGGCGAAGTCGGCGCGCATCGTGGCCAGCCGTTCGGGGAAGCCGAACAGCGTGTCTTCACAGGCTCGGTAGTGGGCGAAGGCCGCGGCCACGTCGCCCTGCCGTACCGCCAGGAAAGGGAGGTTGGCGGCGGCGAGGCGGGCCAGGTGGGCCAGGCCCGCGCTCTGCGACAGCCGCAGGCACGCGGCGATGTCGGCGGTGGCCTGCCTCCAGCGGCTCTGGTAGGCGTGCACCAGGCCTCTGTTGAGCAGTCCGCCCGCCAGGAAGCGCTGGTCGTCGACGGTGCCGGGCGCCTGCGCCAGCACGGCGACGGCCCGGTCGCAGGAGGCGACGGCCTCCTGGTAGCGGCCCAGGTGGGCCAGCGCCACCGCCCGCTGGGTGTCGAGCTTGGCGCGGTCGAGCGGCGACAGGTAGGCCCACGCCATCGCGGCGATGCGCAGCGCCTGAAGCGGATGACCGCGCTGGGTGCGCACGGTCACCAGCGACAGGCGCGCCTGCGCCAGGCGATCGGCGGGTGCGTCTCCCGTGGCGATCGCCTGGCGCAGGTGTAGTTCGGCGGCCTCCAGGTCCCCAAGCTCCCTGGAGGCGAGCGCCATGGCGCGAAGCGCGACGACGGCTGGTTCGACGGCCCCCATTCCGGAGGCGGCGGCATGGATGGCGCGGGCGCTGGCCAGCGCCCGCACCGGATCGATGCCTGACTGGAGGACCGCGTCCTCCGCCATCGCGACCAGCCTGTTCGTCACGGACGGATCCGCACCCAACCGGTGGCGACCGGGTGGTGCCCCGGCCGGTGGCAGACCACGCTGAACCAGCCCGGCGGCAAGCCCGTCGCCGCGAACTGGCCGGTCTCCCGCAGGTCACGCGAGACCGTGAGATGGGGGGTGCGGATGTCCACCGTGGCCCCGTCACCTGGATGCGGTGACACCCGCCCCGCCACATCGATGAGACCGTCCCCGATGGTCACCTCCAGATCGAAGGAGAGGTCCGCCGTGGCGAACCTGACCATGCGCGCCCCGTCCGCGTCACGTGTGCCACGCGTGGGCGCGCACTCCACGGGC
The DNA here is from genome assembly GCF_040610675.1 of Nonomuraea sp. NPDC003804. NCBI lineage: Bacteria > Bacillati > Actinomycetota > Actinomycetes > Streptosporangiales > Streptosporangiaceae > Nonomuraea > Nonomuraea sp. NPDC003804. Next base: position 397,456 of record NZ_JBEXMT010000001.1, on the reverse strand, counting down.
CCGGCGGTGACCACCTCGGCCAGCCGGAGGGAGTACGCGTCACGGGCGGCGGCCGAGACGTGGGCGGGTATCGGGTCGTGCCCCGCGGCGATGCGGAGCGCGGCCAGGAGATACTCGTCGTTGATCATGGCACCTTTTCCTCTAGTGAGATTCGGGTGCGCAGTTTGTGGAGACAGCGCAGACGGGTGGGGCCTACGCTGCCGACCGGCACGCCCAGCCGTACCGCCATCTGGTGCGTTCCCGCGTCCGGAACGGTGGCCATCAGGCGGAGCAGGGTTCGGCATGGTTCGTCCAGGTCGGACACCGCCTGCCAGAGCAGGCGTCCCTCATCGGCCTCGAGGATCGCCGAGGCCGGGTCGGGATCGAAGGGACCGCCTTCAGGAAGGCAGAGGTGCGGGTGGCGGCCCGTCCCTCTTCGGATGATCTGGAGCGCCTCGCGCCTGGCCGCCGTGGCCAGCCAGGCGCCGACGCTCGCTGGATCCCTGATCGAGTGAAGGTGCTCGAGAAGCCGCAACCATGCACCCTGCACGGCATCAGCGGTGTCGGCTTCGTTGAGCCCGCACGCGCGGGCGACCGACCACATCCGCTGACCGAACCGTTCCTCCAGCCCGGTCCATGCGGAAGGGTCCCCGTCGGCAGCCGCTCGCAGCAGCTCCTCAGGGGGTCGGAATTCGCCCACGTTGCCTCCTCGTAATGAGACGAGGACTGAGCGTAAACTCTACAGACCCGAGGGGACGGCAACTCCCAGATCACGAATTTCCCGTGACCCCGGGAGGTCGGCGGCCTTGCGCGCCGCCGGCGCCCCCGCGAAGGCGCCCGACACCAGCGCGGCGGCGAACGACGTGCCGCTCCAGTGCGCGTAGCCGCCGAACTCGCCCCACTCCAGGAACGTGCTGGTCAGCCAGTCGGCTCGGGCCCAGGCGTCCACCCACGGGCCGAAGGCGGAGAACGGCGCCCGGCCCTCCTCCCGGGCGTCGAGGCCGCCGACGCCGACCACCCCCGGGAGCGCGGCGGGCCAGAAGGGCCGGTCGGAGGCGGTGTTGCCGGCGCAGGCCACCGTCACCGTGTCGCGCAGCGCGCCGAGCGCCTCGATCACCAGCCGGGAGGGCTGGTCGTCGAAGGTGTGGCAGCCGAGCGAGAGGTTCAGCACCTGCGGCGGGTTCTCGCGCAGCCGGTAGAGCGCGCGCAGCAGGCCCGCCTCGTCGCCGATGCCGTCCGCGCCGAGCACCCTGCCGACCCGCAGCTCGCTGCCGGGGGCGCGGCGCAGGATCAGGCCCGCGATGAAGGTGCCGTGCCCTGCCTGCGCCGCGAGCCCGCTCTCGTCTTCGCCTTCGCCGTTGTCCCGAGGACGGTCGGCGACCTCGGAGCCGACGCGGCCGTACCAGCGGCTGCCGGCCCACCAGGGGTGGGCCGCCACCCCGGTGTCGAGCACGCCGACCGTCACAGGCGATCCCTTGCCCGACGGCGCGGTCAGCGGCGCGGCCGGGAACGGCCTGGACGCCGGACCGCCGAACCACAGCGGCTGCCCCACCAGGACGTGGTTGGGCGAGGCCAGGAAGCCCTCCTCCCGCAGCCGCAGCGCTATCTCGCACGGATCCTCGCCGGGCGTCAACCTGATGCGGAAGACGCCGTCGGCCTCGGAGACCGCCTGTGTCCATTGCTCGGCGACTGACAGCGCGCCCCGCTCGGTCAGGACCTGGCCTGGGCGGATGAGCGCGGAGCCGACCGCTTGGATGTCCATGAACCGGTATCTTTCCGTGGCCGGGCAAGTGTCACGTGCCACAGCCGCAACATCTTGGTATAGCCCCCCTCTAGCACCCAGGGGCGACCGACGGTAGTCTCTCCCTAGTCACTTGTGATCATCCCAGGACGAGGCCGTTGGGGAAGGCGCACCTCGTACCGAAACGGGAGGTCCGGTGTCTGCTCGTGGCGTGCTGTACGTCCACTCGGCTCAGCCCGCGCTGTGCCCTCATATCGAATGGGCAGTCGCGGGTGTTCTTGGCGTACCCGTAGACCTGACGTGGACGCCGCAACCGGCCGCGCCGAACGTCGTGCGCGCCCAGGCCGAGTGGGAAGGGCGCCCGGGCATCGCCGCGGCCATCACCTCCTCGCTCATGGGCTGGCAGCGCATCCGCTTCGAGATCACCGAGGACGCCTCGCCCGGCGTCGACGGGTCCAGGCATGCCTACACGCCGACACTCGGCGCCTTCTCCGCGGTGATCGGGGCGTCGGGAGACATCATGATCCCCGAGGACCGCCTGCGCGCGGTCATGCTCATGTCCGCCCAGGGCCGCTGCGTCCTGGAGGACGAGCTGGACAAGATGCTCGGCAAGCCGTGGGACGAGGAGCTCGAGCCCTTCCGCTACGCCGGCGACGGCGCCCCCGTCCGCTGGCTGCACGCCGCCGTCTGACCCGCGCCGCCTCCTCCTCCCGCCCGTGGGCCGCTCAGGCTCACGGGCTTCGTCATGCCCGTCGCCGCCCGAAGACCTCTCGCGAAGACCCCTCGCAAAGACCCTGCCCGGAGACGCCGCGGCGAGGTCCCGCCCGGAGGTCCCGCCCGTAGACCCCCGGAGGTCCCGCCCAGAGACCCCCGGAGACCCCGCGGACCCCTTGGAGGTCCCGCGGACCCCTTGGAGGTCCCGCGGACCCCTTGGAGGTCCCGCCCGGAGACGCCGCAGTGAGGCCCCGATCGGGAGGTACCGCCCGGAGACCCTGGCAGCTCCCGGAGACGCCGCCCGGAGACGCCGCGGCGAGATGCCCGGAGGTCTCGTCCGAAGGCTCCGCCCGACGACTCGGGCCGGGGACCCGGTCCAGGGAGCCGGTCCAGGGAGCCGGTCGGGGGACCCCGGATGGAGATGCCGCGGCGAGGTGCCGGGGGGCCGGCCGTACGGCGGGCGGGCTCCGCCGTACGGCAGGCGGGACGCGAGGGCCGGCTTCAGGGGGTCATGAGGGGCTGAACGGCGAGATGAAGCCTTCCCCACTCACCAGGCGTCCCAGATTCTTCTTCATCGCCTCGGAGTCGTTGAGATGGGGGAACGGCTCGCCCTCGGGTACCGGCACCTCCAGGAAGTCGCACAGCGGCGCCCAGCCCTCCCGGACGTCGAAGACCAGCAGCCGCTCGGCGGGCAGGCTCTCCTTCACCTCGGCCACGTGCCGGTGGAAGGCGGCCACGGCGGTGTCCTCGTCGGGCAGGCCGGTCCTGAGGGAGTAGCCGGCGCCGAACGTGGAGCCCACGATGTGCTCCATGACGGGACCGAGCCGCTCCATCGACCGGAACACCGTCACGGCCGGCTCCGGCAGGTCGGCCGGCAGTTCCCTGCCGGGCCCGTTGGCGATCAGCTCCGTCATGCTGCGGTACCAGCGGTGCGGGTCGCGGACGGTCAGGACGACCTTCGCGTCCGGATAGGCGGCCGCCTGTTCGCGCCAGAAGTGGCTGGCCGGCCAGTCCATCGTGGACCGGTAGCCGTCGAGGACCGTCTCCCAGTCGACGGGGCCGCCCGAGGCGAGCGGCAGCCACCTGTCGACGTGGTCGGGGTTGGTCAGGACTTCGAACATGTGGTAGCAGGGGCCGAGTCCCAGCCGCTCGAGCGCGGCCTTCATCGAGCTGGTCCCGGTACGCGGGAAACCCGCGCCGATCACACGCAACACGTCATACCTCCGGTGGGGTGGATCCGGAAACCCGCGCGCGTGGCTCTCCCGCCGGGTGGTTCGCATTCCGGAGCACGCCCTGCGCGCGGCGCGGTGTGACATCGCCTGTCAGGAAATGTCACACCGAGACGTTCCTGTCGCTCCCAGGATGCACGCAAAGATCGCGACCGCCAACCCCGCCCCGAGGAAAGAGCATGAACAGCCACCCGCGAGAGGCCGCCACCCGCGAAACGCGGCGACCAGCGAAACCCCGCCACCCACGAAACCCCGCCACCCATGAGACGCCGCCACCCCCGAGAGGTGGTACCCCCGCGAAACCCCAACCCCCGAACGCCGCCACCCCGCGAAACGCCGGTGCCCCGCCACCCGGGCGGGTGGAGGGGCACCGGTCGTTGGAACGGCTACAGCGGGATGTTGCCGTGGGCGCCCCTGGCCGGGGTGGCCGCGGCGAGGACCCTGGCGATGGCGCCACGGGTGGCGGCCGGCTCGACGACCTCGTCGATCACGCCGAGCTCCTGCGCCCGCCGCAACCCGCCGGCGAGCTTCTCGTGCTCCTCGGCCAGGCGCTGCTCCAGCTCGGCCCGCTCCTCCTCGGGAGCGGCCGCGAGCTCGCGGCGCTTGAGGACGCGGACGGCCGCGACGGCGCCCATGACGGCGACCTGGGTGGTCGGCCAGGCGAAGACCCTGGTCGCGCCGAGCGCGCGGGAGTTCATCGCGATGTACGCGCCGCCGTACGCCTTCCTGGTGACGAGCGTGACGCGCGGCACGGAGGCCTCGGCGAAGGCGTGCAGGAGCTTGGCGCCGCGGCGGACCACGCCGTCGTGCTCCTGGCCGACGCCCGGCAGGTAACCGGGAACGTCCACCAGGACAACCAACGGCACGCCGAACGCGTCACACATGCGAACGAAGCGAGCGGCCTTCTCGGCGGACGTGGCGTCGAGGCAGCCGCCCAACCGCAGCGGGTTGTTGGCGATGACGCCGACGGTCCTGCCGCCCAGGCGGCCGAGCGTGGTGACGATGTTGGGCGCCCACTTGGGGTGCAGCTCGACGCCCTGCTCGTCGAGCAGGCCGTTGACGAGCGGCTTGACGTCGTAGGCGCGCCTGGCCGACTCGGGAAGAAGGGGGGAGAAGTCGACCTCCTCGACCGAGGAGGTGCGCACCCTGCCCTGGTGGCCGAGCAGGACGGCCAGCCGGCGCGCCGTCAGCAGCGCCTCGGCCTCGGTCTTGGTGACGACGTGGACGACGCCGCTGCGCTTGCTGTGCGGCTCGGGGCCGCCGAGCGCGGCGCTGTCGACGTCTTCGCCGGTGACGCTGCGTACGACGTCGGGCCCGGTCACGAAGATGCGGCCCTGTTCGGCGAGGATCACGATGTCGGTGAGGGCGGGGCCGTAGGCGGCGCCGCCCGCGGCAGGGCCGACGACGACCGACAGCTGCGGCACGATGCCCGACGCCTTGGTCATCGCGGCGAAGACCCGGCCGACGGCGTGCAGCGACTCGACGCCTTCGGCGAGTCGCGCACCGCCGGAGTGCCAGACGCCGATGACCGGCACCCGCTCACGGACGGCCACGTCGTAGGCGTGCACGATGTGCTCGCAGCCCTCGCTGCCCATCGCGCCGCCCTGGAAGCGGGCGTCACTGCAGAACGCGACGACGGGGACACCCTCGACACGGCCCATGGCGGCGAGGACGCCGCTCTTGTCCTGGGGAGTGATCGGACGCAGCGAGCCCTCGTCGAGCAGCGCGGTCAGGCGGACGACCGGGTCGCGAGGATCGGCGGGCGTCTCGTCGGAGGCGCCGGTCACCGCACCGTTGTCGAGCACGGTCATCCGGTGCTCCCTCAGTGGCTGGTGAAGACGACGGTCACGTTGTGGCCGCCGAACCCGAACGAGTTGTTCACCGCGGCGATGTCGCCTTCCGGCAGCGTGCGGGACTCGCCGTGGACGATGTCCACCTCGATGCCGTCGTCAGGGTTGGCCAGGTTGATGGTCGCGGGCACGATGCGGCCCTCGAGTGCCTTCACCGTGAAGACCGACTCGATGCCGCCCGCGCCGCCCAGCAGATGGCCGGTCATGGACTTGGTGGAGGTGACCAGCGGGTGGGTGCCGATGGCCTTGGCCACCGACTGCACCTCGATGACGTCGCCGGCCGGCGTGGAGGTGCCGTGCGCGTTGATGTGCTTGATGTCCTGGCCGGTCACGCCCGCGTCGGTGAGCGCCTGGGTCATCGCCATGATGATGCCCCTGCCCTCGGGCTCGGGCTGGGTGATGTGGTGGGAGTCGGCCGAGTAGCCGACGCCCGCGGCGTAGGCGTAGATCCGGGCGCCGCGCGCCTTGGCGTGCTCCTCCGACTCCAGCACGACGATGCCCGCGCCCTCGCCGAGCACGAAACCGTCGCGGTCGCGGTCCCACGGACGCGAGGCGCCCTGCGGGTCGTCGTTGCGGGTCGACATGGCCCGCGCGGCCGCGAAGGCGGCGATGTTGAGCGGGTGGATGGCGGCCTCGGTGCCACCGGCCACGACGATGTCGGCGCGGCCCGCCCTGATCATGTCCATCGCGTAGCCGATCGCCTCGGCGCCGGAGGCGCAGGCGGAGACGGTCGCGTGGACCCCTGCCATCGCGCCCAGGTCGAGCCCGATCCAGGCCGCGGGGCCGTTGGGCATCAGCATCGGCACGGTGAAGGGCGACAGGCGGCTCCAGCCCTTCTCCTTGAAGGTGTCGTAGGCCGACAGCGTCGTGGTGATGCCGCCGATGCCGCTCGAGACGACCACGCCGAGACGCTCGGCGGCCACCTGCGGCGCGCCCGCGTCCTGCCAGGCCTCGCGCGCGGCCACCAGGGCCAGCTGCTCACTGCGGTCGAGCCGACGGGCCTCCGGCCTCGGCAACACCTCGGACGGGTCGACGGCGGCGACGCCCGCGAACTTCACGGGGACGCTGTCGACCCAGTCCTCGGTGAGGGTCCGCACACCAGACTGACCGGCGAGGAGCGCCGACCAGGTCGAGGTGACGTCTCCACCGAGGGGCGTCGTCGCGCCGAGCCCGGTGACGACGACTCGTGCCCGGTTCGCACTCACGTGGTTACGCTCCTTGCTGATCAGAAGGGAAGGTTCAGGCCTGGATGAAGTTGAGGACGTCCTTGACCGTCTTCAGGTTCTTGAGCTGGTCGTCGGGAATCTCGACGCCGAACTCGTCCTGCGCGGCCACGGCGATCTCGACCATGGACAGGGAGTCGATGTCGAGGTCGTCCACGAAGCTCTTCTCCGGGGTGACCTCGGACGCCGGGATCCCAGTGATCTCGTTGACGATCTTGCCGAGGCCCTCGAGGATCTCCTGCTCGCTGACTGCCATGTCGGTAGTTCTCCTTTGGGATTCTTCTTGGGTGTTGTACGGCCGGCCGCGCCGGGCGCGGCGCGCCGTACAAGTCATGGGATCTCGACGACCTGGCCGGCGTAGGTCAGACCGGCACCGAAGCCGAGAAGGAGGGCCAGCTGGCCCGACTGCACCTCGCCGCGCTCGATCATGCGGGACAGCGCGAGCGGGACGGAGGCAGCCGACGTGTTGCCCGCCAGCACGATATCGCGTGCGATGACGGCGTTGACAGCGCCGATCTTGCGGGCGATGGCCTCGATGATGCGGAGGTTGGCCTGGTGGGGCACGAAGGCCGCCAGGTCGGCGGGGTCCACCCCGGCACGCTCGCAGGCCTCCCTGGCCACGGGGTGAAGCGCGGTGGTGGCCCAGCGGAAGACCGTCTGACCTTCCTGGTGCAGGAAGGAGTCGCGGTCCTTGATGATGATGGCGTCGTACTTGTCGCCCGCGCTGCCCCACACCACCGGGCCGATGCCGGGCGTGTCGGAGGCCGTGACCACGGCGGCGCCGGCGCCGTCGGCGAAGATGACCGCCGTCGCCCTGTCGGTCCAGTCGATCCACTGCGACAGCTTCTCGGTGCCGACGACCAGGACGTTGGTGGCCTGCCCCGACCGTACGGCGGCGCTGGCCGCGCCGAGCGCGTAGCAGAAGCCCGCGCACGCGGCGTTGACGTCGAAGGCTCCGGGGGCCGCGATGCCCAGGCGGCTGGCCACCCGCGCGGCGGCGTTGGGGATCTGCGACTCCAGCGTGCAGGTGGCCACGATCACCAGGTCGATGTCGGCGGCGGCGAGACCCGAGCCGGCCAGCGCCTTGCCGCCGGCCTGGACGGCCATGTCGATCTCGGACTCGTTGGCGGGCGCGATCCTGCGCTCCTTGATCCCGACCCGCGACTGGATCCACTCGTCGTTGGTGTCCATCGTCTTGGCCAGATCGTCGTTGGTGACGATGTTGGTCGGCTGGTAGTGGCCGAAGGCCAGGATCCTCGCCCCTGGGGCGACGTCGGGAATCCTCATTTGATCAGCTCCCTGGCCGCGTCGAGGTCGTCGGGGGTCTTGAGCGCGACGCTCTGCACGCCGCGCAGAGCGCGCTTGGCCAGGCCGGTCAGCGTGCCGCCGGGCAGCAGCTCGACCATCGTGGTGACGCCGAGCGCGGCCATGGTCTCCATGCAGGAGTCCCAGCGGACGGGGTTGCTGACCTGGTCGACCAGCAGCCTCACGAACTCCGTGCCGCTGCCGACGACCTGGCCGTGGGCGTTGGACAGCAGCTTGGTGTGCGGGTCGCCCGGCGTGATGCTCGCGGCGGCCGCGCGCAGGTGCTCCACGGCGGGGGCCATGTGGACGGTGTGGAACGCTCCCGCGACCTGCAGCGGGATGAGCCTCGCGCGGGCGGGCGGCTCCTCCTTGAAGGCGGCCAGCTGCTCCAGCGTGCCCGCCGCGACGATCTGGCCGGCGCCGTTGATGTTGGCGGGGGTCAGGCCGTGCTTGTCGATGGCGGCCAGCACGTCGGCCTCGACGCCGCCGAGCACGGCGGTCATGCCGGTCTCGGTGACCGCGGCGGCCTTGGCCATGGCCTGGCCGCGCTCGCGGATCAGCGCCAGCGACTGCTCGGGGGTGAGCACGCCGGCCAGCGCGGCGGCGGCGAACTCGCCGACGCTGTGACCGGCCAGCAGGTCGGGGGTGGCGCCGAGCGCCTCGGCGGCGGCCAGCGCGGCGGCCACCAGCAGGGGCTGGGCGACGGCGGTGTCACGGATCTCGTCGGCGTCAGCGGTGGTGCCGTAGGCGATCAGGTCGAGCCCGACGACCTCTGACCATGCCGAAAGCCTGTCGGCGAGGCCGGGCAGCTCTAGCCAGGGAGAAAGGAAGCCTGGAGTCTGGGCGCCTTGGCCCGGAGCGACGAGTACGAACACGAGACCCACGATGCCCTGTAGAGGTTTGACACGCGGATGGAGATCCGCACGAACTTTGTCCAGGGGGATTTGTAGGAACCCTACAGTGAGGGTTTCGGCCAGGTTACGTTAGTGCACGCCAGGTTACGGCGCTCTCCGACAGCCGTCCCAAAATCAGCCCGACCTGCAGGGTGAAGGCCGATCTGCCCTCGGTCGGCTGGTAGCCGGTCAGCTCGGTGATCTTCTTCAGCCGGTACCTGACCGTGTTCGGGTGCACGAACAGCAGCCTGGCGGTGGCCTCCAGCGAGGTGCCCTGCTCCAGGTAGGTGGCCAGGGTGTCGAGCAGCGGGGTGCCGGCCAGCGGCAGGTAGACGCTCTCCACCAGCTGCTCCCTGGCGTCCTCGTCGCCGTCGAGGGCCCGCTCGGCCAGCAGTTCCTCGGCGTGCACCGGCCGCGGCGCGTCGGGCCAGCCGGCGGAGGCCTTCAGCCCCGCGATGGCGGCCCGCGCCGAGCTTGCGGCCGCGTGCAGGTCGGGCACCTCGGGCCCGATGACGATCGGGCCGGGACCGAAGCGCGGCACCACCTGCCTGGAGGCCTGCTCCACGCTCTGGGCGCCGCCCACGATCACGATCAGCCGGTCGGCCTGGACCCCCGCCAGCAGGTCCATGCCGATCCGTCGGCCCTTCTCCCGCAGGCTGTCGATGACCGCGCGCGGATCGTCGTCGGGCGCGTGCCCGGCGATCACCACGACCGGCGCGGACGTCCAGCCGAGCGCGGCCGCCCACGAGTGCAGGCCGTCGTCGACCTCGCCGCGCACCAGCGCGTCGACGATCAGCGCCTCGAGCCTGGCGTCCCACGCGCCGCGCGCCTCCGCCTCGCGGGCGTAGACCTGCGCGGCGGCGAAGGCGACGTCGCGGGTGTAGCGGAGCATCGCCTGCTCCAGCTGGTCGGCGCCGCCCGGAGCGGCCAGTTCGTCGGCCATCGTCTCGACGACCTCGACGACGATGCGGACGATGTCGACCGTCTGCTGCAGGGAGATGGAACGCTTCAGCTCGCGCGGCGCGGTGCCGAAGAACTCGATGCTCGGGGTGGGGCGGCCCTCGCCCGCGTGGGCGAACCACTCCACGAAGGCGGCGATGCCGGCCTGGGCGACCAGGCCGACCCAGGAGCGGTCCTCGGCGGAAAGCGCCCGGAACCACGGCAACCGCTCGTCCATGCGCGCCATGGCCGCGGTGCCCAGGGTGCCCATGTTGCGCTCGAGACGCCGGGTCGTGTCCTCGCGCGTCCGGTCCTCGTGGTCTGTCACGCCTCTAGAGTGCCAGGTCCCCGGGAGTGCGCCGGTCCGGCCCGGCCACGTGCGCGGGAGCGGTCCGGTCCGGCGCGGCCGGGTGCGGGGAGTGCGCCGGTTGCCCGGTCGGACCCCGCCGGTCCGGTCCGGGCACGGGCCCGCCCGGGAGCGGGGGCGGGCCGCTCCCGGGCGAGCCCGTGCCGGCTACTAGATGACGGCGACGGCGGTGATCAGGCCGATGACCAGGTGGGTGACGGCCAGCAGGCGGGCGCCGGGCTGCAACTCGCTCTCCTTGACCAGCTCGCGCACCGAGACGCCCGCGACCAGGTCGAACAGCAGCATCGCCACCGTCTGCACCGCGATGCCGACCAGTCCGAAGACGGCGGTGACGAGCAAGCCCTCGTGCAGCGCCCCGCCGGACGACCAGATCGAGGCGGCGACGATGAGGCCGACGGCGGCCAGACCCGAGGAGGTCAGCAGGGTGGCGTTGGGGTTGCGCTCATGCTTGATGACCGCGCTGAGCTTGCCCGGCGTGGCCAGGTCGATGACGTAGAAGCCGACGATCAGCAGGATCACGCCGAGGACGGCGTAGGCGGCGATGGCCAGCGCGCCGTTGGCCAGGTGGTCGATGAGGTTCACGGTGACTCTTTCTTCGCCGTCGAGCGCCTGGCACGGGCGCCGGGGGGCATGGGGGTCGGGTCGTGCCCGCCGGGGGAAGGCCGGGCGGGCGGGGCGGACAGGCCGGGGAGGAGGCGTGGGCGGCGGCGGTCACAGCTCGATCCTGTGGGGGACGAAGGACGAGGTGTCGTCGGTGATCAGCCCCGCGGTCTCGCGGATGCCGAGCCCGGCCGACTCGTCGGCGACCATCCACGCGCCGAGCACGGGCCGCTGCCCGTCGAACGAGGGAAGGGGGGCGAAGCCCTGGTAGACGTGGCCCTCGGCGCCGTAGGAGCCGGGGGTCTCCAGCGTCTCCGAAGGCGTGACGATCCGCATCGCGGCGCCCTCCCTGCCCAGCAGCGGCTTGACGATGTAGGAGGTCAGCTCGCGGGGGCCGTCGAGGTAGGCGGGCAGCAGGTTGGGGTGGCCGGGATAGAGCTCCCACAGCACGGCCAGCAGCGCCTTGTTCGACAGCAGAGCCTTCCACAGCGGCTCGATCCACGTGGTCGAGGCGGCGTTCCGTACGGCGTGCGCGCCGAAGTCGTCGGCCAGCATCCACTCCCACGGGTACAGCTTGAACGCCGAGCGGATCACCCGGCCCTCGACGTCGACGAAGCGCCGGTTGAGCGGGTCCCAGCCGATGTCCTCCATCGCGATGGCCACCGTGACGAGCCCGGCCTGGTCGGCGGTCTCCTGCAGGTAGGCGACGGTCATCGCCTCCTCGCCGGTCTCGTCCATGCTGGTCCAGGCGAAGTGGGTCGGCCCGGTCGGCAGCACCAGCGCGCGCCACCTGTCGATCAGCCGCTCGTGGAGGGAGTTCCACTGGTCGTCGGCCGGGAAGCGGTCTCGCAGCCAGTACCACTGCACGACGCTCGACTCCACCAGCGAGGTGGGCGTGTCGGCGTTGTACTCCAGCAGCTTCGGCGGGGAGACGCCGTCGTAGCGCAGGTCGAAGCGGCCGTAGAGGTGCGGGTCGCGGCGCTCCCACGAGTGGGCGATCTCCTGCCACGTCCACTCGGGCAGCGCGAAGTCGGCGAAACGCCGTTCGGCGATGACGTGCTCGACCGCGGCCAGGCACATCCGGTGCAGCTCCTCGACCTGCGCCTCGAGGTCGAGCACCTGGTCCATGGAGAAGACGTAGTGGACGGACTCGTCCCAGTAGGGGCGGGGCAGGTGCGCGGCCTGCACCGAGCGGTGGAAGGCCAGGCCGTGGCCCTCGACGATCTTCTCCCAGCCGTCGCGGGGGGAGGCGTGCTCGCGCCGCATCAGGACCCCGTGGAGGTGCGGTTGCCGAAGCCGCTCCTGGAGATCTTGCCTGTCCGGGTGATCTCGTCGCCGCCCTTCGTGACGATGTACGCCCCGCGCGGGCGTATGGTCGTGCCCTTGACGAGGCGGTTCTTGACCTTGGTGCCGCCGTAGTACCAGAGGAAGGCGCTGTGCCTGCCCGCGCCGTCGCAGCGGTCGTCGGACACGATCACGTAGCCGTCGTCGCTCTCGCTGTCGCGCCTGACGCAGCGGGCGACGACCTCGTCCTCTTCTTCCTCGTCTTCTCCAGCTTCCTCGGCTTCCTCGGCTTCCTCGGCGAGGTCGTCCTCGGCGGAGGTGTCCTCCTCGGTGAAGGAGTCGGTCGCGACCTGTTCGGAGCCCACGTAGGTGGAGCCGCCCGAGGCGCAGCCCGACAGGACGACGGACGAGACGGTCACCACGGCCCCGAGCGTCACGGCGCCGGAGGAGAGCCTGCGGGCCATCAGCTGCCGCCTCCGCCCCTGCCGCCGAAGCCGCCGCGCTGGACGACGTGGCCGGTCCTGCTGGTGATGCGCGCCTCGGCGGGCCGTACCGTGGTGCCCTTGAGCACGCGCACGCCCGACCTGACGCCGCCGTAGTACCAGCCGTAGGCGCGGTGGGAGGAGTGCCCGCCGCCGTCGTCGTCGTCGCAGTAGTCGTCGTCGACGACCAGGTAGGAGCCGTCGGGGAGCTGGGTGTTGAGGTCGACGCAGTCGGCGCCGACCTCCTCGTAGTCGTCCTGTGCCGAGCAGAACCCGACAACCATCAAGGAGACCACGCCGAGCGCCGTCAGCGTGATCACCTTGGTCGACTTGCGGGAGCGGGTTTCTGCCATGGGGCTCCAGAGCTTATCGGGGGTTTATATCCGCAACAACGTTGTCGCCGAGAATGGGGTTCCCTTTGGGTAGGTATGCCGGCATGGAGCCGGTCCAGGCACTGCGTGACATCGCGTTCCTGCTGGAGCGCGCGGGCGAGCCCACCTACCGGGTACGGGCCTTCAGGAGGGCCGCGGCGACGGTGGAGGAGCTGCCGCGGGCCGAGCTCGTCCGGCTGGCGAGGGGGAACGCCCTGGCCGAGCTGCCGGGCATCGGCAAGGTCACCGCGCTGGCCGTCACCGAGGCTCTCGACGGAAAGGTGCCGACCTACCTGCGCAGGCTCCAGGCCACCGCGGGCGCCGACCTCGACGAGGAGAGCGCCGCGTTGCGGGCCGCGCTGAAGGGCGACCTGCACACCCACTCCGACTGGTCGGACGGCGGCTCGCCGATCGAGGAGATGGCCGCCTCGGCCAGGGCGCTCGGTCACGAGTACTGCGCGCTGACCGACCACTCGCCGCGCCTGACGGTCGCCCGCGGCCTGTCGGCCGAGCGGTTGCGCGAGCAGCTCGACGTGGTCGCCGGGTTGAACGAGCGGCTGGCGCCGTTCAGGATCCTCACCGGCATCGAGGTGGACATCAACGCCGACGGCTCCCTGGACCAGGATCCCGCCCTCCTCGCCCGCCTGGACGTGGTGGTGGCCAGCGTCCACTCCAAGCTGCGCATGGACGCCGAGGAGATGACGCGCAGGATGGTGACGGCGATCGCCGACCCCCACGTCGACGTGCTGGGCCACTGCACCGGACGGATCGTGAAGGGCGGCGGCAGGCGCGGCGGCCTGCGGCCGGAGTCGGACTTCGACGCCGAGCTCGTCTTCGAGGCGTGCCGCAGGTTCGGGGTCGCCGTGGAGATCAACTCCAGGCCCGACCGGCTGGACCCGCCGAAGCGGCTGTTGCGGCTGGCCTACGAGATGGGATGCGTGTTCGCCGTCGACTCCGACGCGCACGCCCCCGGCCAGCTGGACTGGCAGCGTTTCGGCTGCGAGCGGGCCGCGATGTGCGGGGTGGCGGCCGAGCGGGTGGTCAACACCTGGCCGGTGGAGCGGCTGCTGGAGTGGACAGCCGCGTAGCGGCGGTCCCCGTGGCTTTCGCATGCCTGCCGCCATGCCTGATTCGCTGAAAGTTTTCGTTGCAGTCTTGCAAGTCACCGAAACGCGGAGGTAGCGTCTGGGCGCGTCAGGCCACTCTCTGCACCCTCTGGAGACCCCCCATGGCCCACCTCGACCGCCGCCGTTTCCTCCAGCTCAGCGCGCTGGCCGCCGCGGGAGGCGCGTTGAGCGCCTGCGGCGGCGGCACCCCGGGCGCCTCGGCGGGAGGCACGGGCAAGATCACCGTCTGGAGCTGGCAGGGCCCGGCCGCGATGATGAAGCAGCTGGTCCCGGCCTTCGAGAAGCAGTTCCCCGCGGTCAAGGTAGACGTCCAGGACATCGGCAACCCGGCCATCTGGGACAAGATCACCGCCGGGCTCTCGGCAGGCGGCCAGGGACTCGGCGACGTGCTCCACATCGGCGTGGACTACCTGCCCGCCTACATCGAGAAGTTCCCCGGCGGGCTGGCCGACCTGACGCCGCTCGGCGCGGGCAAGCACAAGGCGGCCTTCGCCCAGGGCATGTGGGAGACCGTCAGCCGCGACGGCAAGGTCTACGCGCTGCCGTGGGAGGCCAACTCGGCCGGCTTCTACTACCGCGCCGACCTGTTCGAGAAGGCGGGCGTCGACGTCGAGTCGCTGCAGACCTGGGACGAGGTCATCGAGGCCGGCGTCAAGCTCAAGGAGAAGACCGGCGTCCAGCTCCTCGGCATCGACAAGCCCGCCTCCCAGGCCGACTCGGCCAACCTCTTCGAGATGCTGCTGCAGCTGCAGGACAGCTTCTACTTCGACATGCAGGGCAACATCACGCTCGACACCCCGCAGGCCGTCACCGCGCTCACCGTCATCAAGAAGCTCAACGACGCCGGCCTGGTCGCCGACCTGGCCGGCGGCTGGAACACGATGATCAGCGCGATGAAGAAGGGCGCGGTGGCGGTCCAGGCCATGCCGACCTGGTTCGGCGGCATCATCGAGGAGAACGTGCCGGGGGAGAAGGGCAAGTGGAAGGTACGGCTGCCGCCGGCCGTCACCCCCGGCGGCAAGGTCGCCGCGACCGTCAACTCCACCCACCTGGCCGTCGCCGGGACCAGCAAGGACCAGGCCGCCGCCTACGCCTTCGCCGAGTTCGTGCTGACCAGGCCGGAGAACCAGGTGGCGATCTACAAGGGCAAGGGCATCGCGCCCGCCCTGATGAAGGCCTACGACGACCCCGTCTTCCACGCCCCGTCGGAGTTCTTCAGCGGCCAGAAGAAGGGCGAGGTCTTCCTCGAGGCGCTCAGGCAGCCGTCCTACGTCACCAACTACTCCGCCGACTACCCCCGCGCGCTCAAGGCCGTGACCGACGCGCAGAGCAAGGTCCTGCTCAAGGGCGCCGACCCGGCCACGGTGCTGAAGGAGGCGGCCGACCTGGTCGCCCAGCAGACCGGCAGGAAGGCGCTGCGGTGACGGCCCTGGCCGAGCGCGCCCCCGCGGTGCGGCCGGCGGGCCTGCGGCGGTTGTCCGCGCTGCGGGTGGCGCCCTACCTGTGGGTGCTGCCGGCCCTCGTGCTCTTCGCGCTCTTCAAGCTCTACCCGATCGCCTGGTCGTTCTGGCTCAGCCTGTTCAAGACCGACGGCGCGCTGCAGACCTTCGCCGGCGCCGCCAACTACACGCGCCTGGCCGACGACCCGCTGTTCTGGACGGCCCTGCGCAACACCGTGGTGATCCTCCTCGTCCAGGTGCCGCTGATGCTGGCCATCGCGCTGGCGCTCGCGGTGGCCTTCAACTCGTCGCTGCTGCGGTTCAAGGCTTTCATCAGGCTCGGCTTCTTCCTGCCGATGATCACCGGGCTGGTGGCCTACGGCCTGCTGTTCGCGGTCCTGCTCAACCCGCAGTCCGGGCTCGTCAACTGGGCGCTGGGCCTGGTGGGCGTCCCGCCGGTGCCGTGGCTGACCGACACGCTCTGGGCCCGTGTCTCCCTCGGGCTGGCGCTGACGTGGCACTACACCGGATACAACGCGGTGATCTTCCTTTCCCGGCTGCAGGCGCTGCCCCAGGACCTCTACGACGCGGCGTCGGTGGACGGGGCGGGCGCATGGCACCGCTTCAGGCACGTGACCCTGCCGGGGCTGCGGCCGGTCGTCCTGCTCACGCTGGTGATGTCCACGATCGGCACGCTCCAGCTGTTCGACGAGCCGTACGTGCTGACCGGCGGCGGGCCCGACAACAGCACGGTCACCGTCGGCCTGTACCTGTACAACACCGGCTTCAAGTACCTCGACTTCGGCTACGCCTCGGCCATCGCCTACGCGCTCGCCGTCATCATCGGGATCCTCGGGATCGTGCAGTTCCGCGTGCTGGGGGATCGGTCATGAGCCGGCAGATCATGCTGACCTCCGCCCTGCTGGTCGCGGTCGCCGTGGTGCTGGTGCCGTTCTACTGGCTGGTCGTGGCCGCCACGCACAGCACCGCCGAGGTCTTCGGCAGCCCGCCGCCGCTGCTGCCCGGCGGCCACCTGCTGGACAACCTCGCCGGTCTCGAGGCCGGCCTCGGCTTCAGCCGCGTCGTCGGCAACTCGCTGTTCATCGCCACCGTCTACACGCTGCTGGCCGGGCTGGTCTGCACGATGGCGGGCTACGGCTTCGCCAAGTACGACTTCCGCGGCAAGGAGGTGCTGTTCGGGCTGCTCATGCTGGGCCTGGTCATCCCCAGCCAGGTCACGCTCGTGCCGCTGTTCAAGATGATGCTGGCGCTGGAGTGGCTCAACACCTACCAGGCCGTCATCCTGCCGAACCTGGCGCTGCCCTTCGGGATCTTCCTCATGCGCCAGTCGATGTCCGCGCTGCCCTCCGAGCTGCTGTCGGCGGGCCGAGTGGACGGCTGCGGCGAGCTGCGGCTGTTCTTCAAGGTCGTGCTGCCGCCGATCAGGCCCGCGCTGGCCGCGCTGGGCATCTACCTGTTCCTCTACCAGTGGAACGACTTCGTGTGGCCGTTGATCGCGCTGCGCACCAGGGACGCCTACACGATCCCCCTCGCGATCGCCGCCCTTCGGGGCGCCACCGAGACCGACTACGGCCAGATCCTCGCCGGCACGGCGGTCGCCGCGCTGCCGATGGCCGTCCTGTTCCTCCTCCTCCAACGACACTTCGTGTCCGGACTCCTCGCTGGAGCGGTGAAAGAGTGAGCGTCACGACCGCGGGCCTGGCGCCCGCGCCGACCGAGCACCTGCTGGACGACGTACGGCTGGCCGTGCTGACCCGTGGCGCGCCGACCGCCTGGCGGCTGGACGGCGACGTGCTGGAGATCGGCTCCCACGAGGAGCTGGAGATCCGGCTGTCGGTGCCGCTCGGCGACGCCGTCGGGTTCTGGCATCCGGCCTGCGACTGGCGGCGCACGCTGGTCGCCGACTGGGCCGGGTTCGAGCGGACCTCCCTGGTGAGGGGGGCGGCGGCCGGGTGCCTGTACGACAGCAGGGGCCGCACGCTGCTCGCCTTCGCCGCCGAGGACGCCGTGCCCGAGGTGACGATGCGGTTCGGGGTGTCGGAGGAGACCAAGACCTTCGTCGTGCACCTGGCCGTGCCGGCGGGGCCGTACCGGATCCGCCTCGCGGGGAGCGCGCCCACGGTGGCGACGGCGATGCGCGAACTGCGGCGCGCGCTGGGGGCGGGCGCCCGCCGGCCGGCGGAGGGGGCTCGCGAGCCGGTCTACTCCACCTGGTACGGCTTCGCGCAGGACGTCTCGGCCGAGGGCGTCGAGCAGGAGGCGGCGCTGGCGGTGTCGGCGGGATGCGGCACGCTCATCGTCGACGACGGGTGGCAGCAGCTGGGGCACGGCCGTGGATATCGGGGCGTCGGCGACTGGCAGCCGGACAGCGAGAAATTTCCGGACTTCGCGGGGCATGTCGCGCGGGTGCAGGGCCTCGGCCTGCGATACCTGGTGTGGGTCGCGCCGCTGCTGCTCGGGCCCGACGCGGCCTGCTTCGACGAGCTCGAGCCCTACGCGCCCGCCATGGCGGGAGTACCCGGCGCCAGGGTGCTCGACCCCCGGCGCCCCGAGGTCAGGCGGCATGTCGTCGCGCTGTGCGCCCGGCTGATGGAGCACGGGATCGACGGGCTCAAGATCGACTTCCTCGACGAGGCGATGGTCTACGCGGGCACGCCACCCCACGGCGCCGACGTCCACGACGTCGGCACGGCCATGCGGATGCTGGTGGCCGACGTCCGGCGTGCGGTGGGGGAGCGGGCGCTGCTCGAGTTCCGCCAGCCGTACGTGGGGCCCGGGATCGCCGGGCAGGCCGACCTGCTGCGGGCCGACGACTGCCCGGCCGACGCGATCGCGAACCGGGTCAGGACCATCGACACCGGATTCCTGGCCGTGGCCGGCGTCGTGCACGGCGACATGCTGATGTGGGACCCGCGGGGCGGCGCGCACAGCGCGGCCCGGCAGCTCATCGGCTCGCTGCACGCCGTCCCGCAGATCTCGGCGCGGCTGGCCGGCCTGCCCGAGGGACATCTGCGGATGGTCGCGTTCTGGCTGGCGGAATGGCGGCGCCTGCGCGACGTCCTGCTCGACGGCCACGTGGAGCCGGGACGGCCCGACGAGCTGTATCCCGTGGTGACGGCCGCGCTCGGCGAGGAGTGCGTGATCTCGGTGAGCGCCGAACGGGTGGTACCGGTCGACACCGCGGCCCACCGGGAGATCACGCTGGTCAACGGGACGGGCGGGGAGCGGCTGGTGCTGGAGGTGCGCGGGCCCGGCGCCCACGTGGCACGCCTGCACGGGCCCGACGGCTCTAGGATCGAGCCTGAGGTACGGCGGCTGGGCGCGGGGCTGGTCTCGCTGGCCGTACCTGCTTCGGGGCTGGTGGTCCTGAAGACCTCGGGTGAGGCGCTCCTGGAGGAGGAACGGTGAAGATCGGCATCACCGAGGTCGCCGCGCGCGCGGAGGTCAGCGAGGCCACGGTCAGCAGAGTGATCAACCGGCGGGCGGGCGTGTCCGCCAGGACCCGCGAGGCGGTCGAGCGGGCCATGGCCGAGCTCGGCTACGAGCGCTCGACCCGCGGCCAGATCGTCGCGGTGATCACGCCGTGGGTGTCCAACCCCTGGTTCGCCGAGGTCGCCGAGCTGATCGAGGCGGCGCTCGCCCCGCACGGGCTGAAGGGCGTGCTGTGCCCGGCGCTGCCCGGCGGCATACAGGAGCGCGAGTTCGTCTCCGCGCTGGCCGACCACGGCGTGGCCGCGGTGGTGTTCCTGTCGGCCAGCAACACCCTCGACGACCCCGACCCGGAGACCTGCAACATCCTGGCCGCGCGGCGGATCCCCTTCGTCGGCGTCAACGGCGGGTTCGCCGGCCACTCGATGCCCGTGCTGTCCACCGACGACGTCATGGCCGCCGAGCTGGCCGTCGACCACCTGTGGCGCCTGGGGCACCGCGCGATAGGGATGGCCTCGGGGCCCGCCGCCAACCGGCCCGCCGACCGGAGGGTCGAGGGGTTCGTGACCGCCATGACCCGGCGGGGGGTGGCGGACCCTGAGTCCCTGGTGATGCGGCAGTACTACACGATCGAGGGCGGGCAGACGGCGACCACGACGCTCCTGTCCCGGGGCGCCACGGCGGTCGTGGCAGCCAGCGACTTCATGGCGCTGGGCGCGATCAGAGCCGTCAGGCGCGCCGGCCTGTCGGTGCCCGAGGACGTCTCCGTGGTCGGCTACGACGGCTCCATGATCATGGAGTTCGTCGACCCGCCGCTCACGACCGTCCGCCAGCCGATCGACCGGCTGGCCAAGGAGGTGGCGCGCAGCGTCGTCGCGCTGGTGAGCGGGCGGGGCGTGCCGAGCGGCGAGCTGATGTTCGGCCCCGAGCTGGTCGTCCGCGGCTCGACGGCGGCGCCGCGCTAGTCCTTCCTGAGCGTCCTTCCCCCAGCAGACTCTGCCCAGCCGATTCATCCGATCATCGGGAGTATCCATGTTGGTGTTACCTGTCCTGCTCAGCTCCGTCCTGGTCGCCGGCCCTGTCGTCGTCGTCAACCCCGGCTTCGAGAAGGACACCGAAGGGTGGACCTTCACCGCCGGCACCGGCGTGGCGACCAACCGCCCCCACGGTGGCGCCAAGCTCGTCTACCTCGACGCCGGGTCCGGCAAGAGCGTCAGCCAGACGATCACCGTGCCCACGGCGGGCACCTACTCGGTGTCGGCGTGGATCGCCACGGGCGGGGCCGGCGGCACGTTCACCGTCCTGCGCGGCGGCACCCCCGTGGAGACCGTCACGCTGCCCTCGCGCAGCACCTACACCCGCTACACGATCTCCGACGTCGCCTTCGCCGAGGGCGACCGGCTCGGCATCGTCTTCGGCTCGGGCTCCGGCTGGGTGAACGTCGACGACGTCATGATCTCGCCAGGGGCCACGGCCTCGCCCGCGGTACGCTCCTCCAACCCCAAGATCGTCGAGATGTTCGGGTGGGCCAAGGCCAAGGCAGGCTCCTGGGTGCACCAGAACGGCGTGCCCGGCCCGCTCAACGTGGACGAGCGCCAACCGGGCGGCACGGGCGAGGGCGTCTACACCTCCTCCTACTGGGCCGGCTACGCCCACCGCAGCGGCTACTACTCGCGTGACTTCGCCCACCAACTGGCCGGAGCCCACATCCTCGGGCTCGCCGAGCAGAACAAGAACATGCTGCGCTCCTTCGCCCGGTCGGCGACCGAGGAGCACAAGTTCTACCCGGTGTGGGCGCTGAACTTCGACGCCTCCACCTACCTGTCCATCGACTACCGCTCGCCCACCGACTTCGTCCGCGAGGTCCCCGCCACCTTCGAGCTGGTCGAGAAGGCCAACCAGGCCTTCAGGTGGACCGGCGACCGCGCCTACCTCGACGACCCGGTCTTCTGGGACTACTACCGGCGCGCCACCGCCGACTTCGTCACCCTGCACGACGGCCAGCTGCCCAACGGCATCGCCGAGGGCACCGGCAGGGGCATCTTCCAGGGCACCGCCAGCTACAACGAGGTCGGCGGCGAGCCGCTGGCCGAGGCGGGCGACGCCATCGGATCGCAGTACCAGGCCCACAAGGCCCTGGCCGCGCTCGCCCGCGACAAGGGCGACCGCACGCTGTCCCGGGCCCAGGAGAAGCGGGCACGCGCGGTGAAGGAGTACTTCAACACCACGTGGAGCGTGAAGCAGGGCAGCGGCGAGTTCGTCAGGGCCTACACCGTCGACGGCACGCCGCTGACCGGCTTCGGCAAGGAGAACAGCTGGTTCATGCCGATGAAGGGCATCATCGACGCGGGGCCGCGCAACGACGCCTACCTCGACTTCGTCGACGCCGAGGCCTCGGGGGCGGGACGGCCGAGCAACATCGAGGCGATCACCTACCTGCCGGACACCTTCTTCCGGCACAACCGGGCCGGCACGGCGTGGAAGTGGATGCAGGACGTCTACGACAGGCGCGAGGAGCGGCACGTCAGCTCCCGCCAGGGGCTGAACGGCGACTACCCCGAGGTGCCGTTCACGCTGGTCAGCCAGACGGTCGAGGGCCTCATGGGGATCCAGCCCGACGCCCCGCGCAGGACCGTGGCCACCCAGTCCCGCCTGCCCGCGGACATCGGCTGGCTGGAGGTGGCCGACGTGCCCGTCGGCTCCGGCAAGGTGACCGTACGGCACGACGGAACCGACTCCAGCACCTTCACCAACAAGGGCGACGGGCCGGTGTTCTGGGAGGCCCGCTTCGCCGGCGAGCACCGGTGGCTGGAGGTCAACGGGCACCGCTTCCCCGGGATCCCGAAGGTGATCGACGGGGTGACGTACACGGTGGCCAAGGTGCCCGTCCGCGCGGGCGGGACGGCGACCGCCAAGATCGCCTCGTAGGCCGTCCCAGGCAGGGGCCCGCCCCGCGGCGTGCGGTGCCGTAGTGGCGCTGGGCGGGCTGCCGGTGGTCATGCCGGCCCGCCCCGCGGGCGCGCGGTGCCGTACCGCGTGACGGGAGGCCGCCGCGTCGGGCCCGCCGTGCGTGCGCGCGGCGGGCCTCTCGCGTGGCCACCGATGGTGACGGGCGGGCGACACTGTTCTCACCATCGCCTGCCACGGCGGCGGAATTGTCGGCGGCGGCGCGTAGCGTTCCGGTTGTGAACCGTACCGATCGGCTCTACGCGCTCGTCGAGGACCTGCGCGCGATCTCCCCCAGATGCCGGTCAGCGCGCCAGCTCGCCAAGCGCTTCGAGGTCAGTGTCAGGACCATCGAGCGTGACATCGCCGCGCTCCAGGAGTCCGGCGTGCCCATCTACGCCGAGCCCGGCCGCAGCGGCGGTTACGCGATCGACAAGAACCACTCCCTGCCCCCGCTCAACTTCACCCCCGCCGAGGCGGTCGCCATCGCGATCGCGCTCAGCAGGGCGGGCGACCAGCCGTTCGGCCGCCAGGCGCGCAGTGCGCTGCGCAAGGTCGTCGCCGCGATGCCGGGCTCCGAGGGCGACCTGGCCAGGGAGCTGGCCCGGCGCGTCCAGCTCGTCGCCCCCCAGGAGACCGGCGAGGAGATCCAGCCGCTGGGCCGCGCGGGCGTCTCGCGGGCCATCGAGGACGCCCTGCTGCGCCGGCGCGTCCTCCACCTGGAGTACGCCGACAGGAAGGGCGCCCTCACCTCGCGCGACGTCGAGCCGGGGGTGTTCCTGGGCGGGCGCGGCGGCTTCTGGTATCTCGTGGCCTGGTGCCGCCTGCGCGACGACGTGCGGGTCTTCCGGCTCGACCGGATCGCCGCCGCGTCGGTGAGCGAGGAGCGCTGCCCCGACCGGCCGCTGGAGGGGTACGTCACCGACGTGCCCGACATGATCGTCAGTGGCACGGTGCTCGACTAGGCGCTCGATCAATCATTCGAAAACACCGACATAGGGTTGTCGCCATCGCGTCTTATCGTTGTCGTGTTCGAGAAACTTGACGACCTGGAGTGCACATGGTCAACACCGTGGCCTGGTTCGAAGTCGCCAGCGACGATCCCGAGGCGGCGCAGCGGTTCTACGGCGACCTTTTCGGCTGGACGTTCACCCCCGACCCGGACGCCCCGATGGACTACCGGATGATCCACGCCACCGGCGAGGAGCAGCCCGGGGGCGGCCTGTACGGCACCGGGGGCGAGGTGCCCAACCACGCCACCTTCTGCGTGCTGGTCGAGGACGTGGCGGCGACGTGCGCGAAGGTCGAGAGCCTTGGTGGCAAGGTGGTGCGCAAGGTCGTCGCCGACCCGGGCGGCACCAGCTTCGCCTACCTGCACGACGTGTCCGGCAACCTGTTCGGGATCTTCACCCCACCGGCCGGCTGACTCGCGTCACCCGTCCGCTGAAGGCCGGCGAGCCCTTCCCGCCGCCGCCCTGACCGGCGCCTTCCCCGCCGCGCGGACATGGCGCAGCCCCCGCTCGCGCGACCCGGGTCACGGACCGCGCGGCAGGGGCACCGACCGCCTTCGGCGGTCCATCCTCCCTGGGCACGCCGCCAACCGCCGAGCGGCGGCGCGCCCAGGGCATCCACTCCCCGGCGGCGACCGCAGGGCATCCGCCGAACACGGGCCGCGCCGGCCCGTGTTCGGCCGCGTCTCCGTCAGGAGGGGCAGGAAGCGCCCTCCTCGGGCATCTTGCCCTGGAGCAGGTAGGCGTTGACGGCCCCGGCGATGCACTTGCTGCCCGACAGGTAGGCGCCGTGCCCCTCACCCTCGTAGGTGAGCAGGGTCGCGGTCTTCAGCTGCTTGGTCAGCTTGGGCCCCCACTGGTACGGCGTGGCCGGGTCACCCTTGCCCGCCACCACCAGGATCGGCCCCGACCCCGTGGCATCCACCTTCTTGGCCTCGTCGCTGCCCGGCACGGGCCACACCCGGCAGATGGATCCGGCGCCCACGCTGCCGAACAGCGGGGAGATCTTCAGCGCCGCCTCCTCCGTGCGCACCAGCTCCTGCTCGCTGGGCCGCTCGGCGGTGTCCACACAGGTGACGGCGGGGAAGCTGGACATCTCGGTGGAGTAGGTGCCGTCCGGCCTGCGCCCGGTGTAGGTGTCGGCCAGGTACATCAACGCCCCGCCGTCGCCCTTCAGCGCCGACGCCAGCGCGCTCTCCAGGAACGGCCAGCTCAGCCGCGAGTAGAGCGCGGCCGCCACGGCGGTGCCGGCCAGGCCCTGCGTCAGCTCCCGGTCACCGACCTTCAGCGGCGACTCGACCAGCTGGTACATCAGGTTCGTGATCTTCTTGTCGGCCGCCTCGACGCTCTTGCCGAGCTCGCAGCCCTGCTCGACGCAGTCCTTGAGGAAGCTCTCGTAGGCCTGCTGGAAGCCCTTGGTCTGGGCGATCGTGCGCTGCTCGAACGTCACGCTCGGGTCGAGCGGGGCGTCGAGGACCATGCGGCCCACGTTCTTGGGGAACAGGGTGGCGTAGACGGCGCCGAGGTGCGTGCCGTACGACATGCCGAAGTAGTTGAGCTTGGCGTCGCCGAGGGCGACGCGCATCTTGTCCATGTCGCGGGCGGCGTTGACGGTGCCCACGTACGGCAGGACCGGCCCCGAGTCCTTCTCGCACAGCTTGGTGAACTGCTCGGTGACCGCCTGGGTCTTCTCCCTGGTCTGCTCGTTGGACGGCAGCGAGTTGAGCGAGACGTACGCCTCCATGTCCTTGCCGTCGCCGCACCTGACACCGCGGCTGCGCTCGACACCACGCGGGTCGAAGCTGACCAGGTCGTAGCGGGTGTTGAGGGTGGTGAACGCCTTGACCGCCCGCGCCATCGTGTCGACGCCCGAGGCGCCGGGCCCGCCGAAGTTGAACACCAGCGACCCGATCCGCTCGCCGGGTCCCGTGGCCGGAATTCTGATCATCGCCAGGTCGACGGTCTCGCCGCCGGGTTTGGTGTAGTCGAGCGGGACGCGCAGTTTGCCGCACTGGAGCGCGGCGTTGGGCGTGGCGGGTGCCGCGCCCTCGGGCACGGCCAGGTCGGTGCAGGCGCCCCAGGCGATCTTCTCGGCCGCCGCCGAGCCGGTGGGCGACGGGCCACCGGTGCTGCCGGTGGAAAGGCCGCAGGCGGCGAGCGCGATGGTGAGCCCTGCCGTCGCGGCGACGGTGGTGTGTGCGCGGCGCATGGAATATCCCCCGATATCGAATACCAGGGAAAATCCTTTCACATGCCTTGCCGGATGGTCGCGTGCGCCGCGCGCGCCGTGCGGCTTCCGGTAGATCGTCACCGCGACGAGGCGGCGCGCTCCCCTCCCGAACACGCCGCCGCACCCCTCCAGTAGAGCGCGCCGGGCCGTCCATGACGCGAAAGGACAGCGCGACAGGACAGCACGACGGGCCGTCCATGACGCCAAAGCCGGAGAAAAAGAAAGAGCCCGCGCCGTCGGGCGCGGGCTCTGCTCGGCGAAGCGTCAGACGCCCATGGACTGGGTGTCGTTGCTCTCGGCGCCGCCGGCCTCGGTGACGCCGTTCTTCAGGTGGTAGCGGGCGATCGCCTCGCGCAGCACCTCGCCGTCGAGCTCGCCCCGCTTGACCAGCTGGGTGAGCACCGCCAGCGTGATCGACGCGGCGTCGACGTGGAAGTGGCGGCGCAGCGCCGAACGGGTGTCGGACAGGCCGAACCCGTCGGTGCCCAGCGAGCTCCAGTCGCCCGGCACCCACTGCGCGATCTGGTCCTGGACCGCCTTCATGTAGTCACTGACACCCACGAAGGGACCCTGCGCGCCCCCCAGCGCCCGCGTGACGTACGGCACGCGCTGCTCGGAGTCGGGGTTGAGCAGGTTGTGCTCCTCGCAGGCCAGCGCCTCGCGCCGCAGCTCCGACCACGACGTGGCCGACCAGACGTCGGCCGAGACGCCCCAGTCCTCGGCCAGCATGCGCTGGGCCTCCACCGCCCACGGGCCCGCGACGCCCGAGGCGAGGATGTTGGCCTTCGGCCCCTGCGCCAGCGGCGAGTCGGCGAACTTGTACAGACCCTTCAGCAGGCCGTCCACGTCGAGGTCGGCGGGCTCGGCGGGCTGAACGTAGGGCTCGTTGTAGACGGTCAGGTAGTAGAAGATGTTCTCCGGCTGGTCGCCGTACATCCTCCGGAGCCCGTCCTTGACGATGTAGGCGGTCTCGTAGGCCCACGAGGGGTCGTAGGCGACGGCCGCCGGGTTCGTCGAGGCGATCAGCGGGGTGTGGCCGTCCTCGTGCTGCAGGCCCTCGCCGTTCAGGGTCGTGCGGCCCGCGGTCGCGCCGAGCAGGAAGCCCCTGCCCATCTGGTCGCCGAGCTGCCACATCTGGTCGCCGGTGCGCTGCCACCCGAACATCGAGTAGAAGATGTAGATCGGGATCATGTGCTCGCCGTGCGTGGCGTAGGAGGTGCCGACCGCGGTCATCGAGGCCATGGAGCCCGCCTCGTTGATGCCCTCGTGCAGGATCTGGCCCTCGGTCGACTCCTTGTACGACAGCAGCAGGTCCCTGTCGACGGCCTCGTAGGTCTGGCCGTGCGGGCTGTAGATCTTCGCCGTCGGGAACATCGCGTCGAGACCGAAGGTGCGCGCCTCGTCGGGGATGATCGGCACGAACCGCTTGCCGATCTCCTTGTCGCGCATCAGGTCCTTCAGCAGGCGCACGAAGGCCATGGTGGTGGCCACCTGCTGCTTGCCCGAACCCTTGGCGAACTGCTTGTAGACCTCGTCGCCGGGCAGCTTGAGCGCCTTGGCGCGGACCGAGCGCCTGGGCAGTACGCCGCCCAGCGCCGCGCGGCGCTCCTTCATGTAGGCGATCTCTTCGTCGTTCTCGCCCGGGTGGAAGTACGGCGGCAGGTCGCCCTCGAGCGCGGAGTCGGGGATCGGCAGGTAGAGCCGGTCGCGGAACTCCTTCAGCTCGGCCTTGGTCATCTTCTTCATCTGGTGCGTCGCGTTGCGCGCCTCGAAGTCCTTGCCCAGCGTCCAGCCCTTGATGGTCTGGGCGAGGATGACCGTCGGCTGGCCGACGTGCTCGCGGGCCGCCTTGAACGCCGCGTAGACCTTGCGGTAGTCGTGGCCGCCGCGCGACAGCTTGCGGATGTCGTCGTCGGTCAGGTGCTCGACCATCTTGCGCAGGCGCGGGTCGCTGCCGAAGAAGTTGTCGCGGATGTAGCCGCCCGACTCGACCGAGTAGGTCTGGAACTGCCCGTCAGGCGTGGTGTTCATCTGGTTGACCAGGACACCGTCGACGTCGGCGGCCAGCAGCGGGTCCCAGTCGCGGCCCCATACGACCTTGATGACGTTCCAGCCGGCGCCGCGGAAGTACGACTCCAGCTCCTGAATGATCTTGCCGTTGCCGCGGACGGGGCCGTCGAGCCGCTGCAGGTTGCAGTTGATGACGAACGTGAGGTTGTCGAGCTCCTCGCGGGCGGCCAGGCCGATCGCGCCGAGCGACTCGGGCTCGTCCATCTCGCCGTCGCCGAGGAAGGCCCAGACGTGGCTCCTGGAGGTGTCCTTGATCTGGCGGTTCAGCAGGTAGCGGTTGAACCGCGCCTGGTAGATCGCGCTGATCGGGCCGAGGCCCATCGACACCGTCGGGAACTCCCAGAAGTCCGGCATGAGCCGGGGGTGCGGGTAGGAGGGCAGGCCGTGGAAGCCGTGCGACAGCTCCTGGCGGAAGGCGTCGAGCTGGGCCTCGTTGAGCCGGCCCTCGAGGAAGGCGCGGGCGTAGATGCCCGGCGCGGCGTGGCCCTGGAAGTAGACCTGGTCGCCCGACTCGCCGTGGTCCTTGCCGCGGAAGAAGTGGTTGAAGCCGACCTCGTACAGCGAGGCGGCGGAGGCGTAGGTGGCGATGTGGCCGCCGACGTTGGTGCGCGCGTTGGCGCGCGAGACCATCACCGCGGCGTTCCACCTGATGTAGGCCCTGATGCGCCGCTCGACATGCTCGTCACCCGGGAACCACGGCTCGCGCTCCGGCGGGATCGTGTTGATGTAGTCGGTGCTGCGCAGGCCGGGCACGCCGACCTGGTGCTCGCGGGCCCGCTCCAGCAGGCGGAGCATCAGGTAGCGGGCGCGCGTGCGACCCTCGGTCTTGATGACGTTGTCGAGGGACTCGAGCCACTCGTTGGTCTCGCTGGGGTCGACATCAGGCAGCTGGCTGGGTAGGCCGTCGCTGATGATCGAGAAACGCTGGCGTCCGGAAGCCACTGGGTCTCGCCTTCCGAGGATCGACTGATGTCTGGTCTGGGTCGCCTTCCATCCTGGTCGCTAACTCCGGAAAGTGCATCTCTACTGACCGGTAACCAGACCGTCCCTGCTGGCAGGGAATGGATGGTGGCCTAGACCACCGATGGTAGGACGAATCGACACCAAAGGTTACATCGAGGGCCGGATTTATCAAGACCAGAAAAGAGACGAAATTTCGCTTATGGGGTCGGCCCTGTGAAGAGGCGCTGGGGCGGCACTCGCCCCGCAGTATAGGAACGGTCTCGGCGCCCTCGGCCGCCGGGCGTCACCCTGCCTCCGGTCCGCCCGCGGGATCCTAGCGGCCCCTCCCGTACGGCACCGCGGCGGCCCACTCCCAACCGGCGGACAGCTGGGCCGATCGCCTCGTCCAGCCTCGCCCGTGGGGCCGCTCCGTGCCGTCCGAGGGTCGGCTGAGGCGCGGCGAGGCCTGCCCTGCGCGACGTCGTCCCGGTGACTCTCAGGCTGGGCAGGAGCCGGTTGCGCGGATGCCGCGTCAGCCGTGCCGCCGGCGTGCCGTTCTAAGGGGTCGCGCCACCGGGGGAGGCGGCGGCGAGTTCGGCGCGGGCGGTGGCGGCCACGACCTCGCCCGCCACCCTGAGCGCCTCGGTGTCGCGCAGCGACCTGCACAGCACGAACGCCCCTTCGAGGCTGGTCACCAAGGAGATGGTGAGCCTGCGCGCCGCCTCGGGTGCCAGCCCGAACCTGGCGAACCCCTCGGTGCCCGCCGCGATCCACGCCGTGAAGACGTCGGCGGTCGCCCCGCGCAGCGCCTCGTTGGTGCTGGCCACTTCGAGCGCCACCGTGGCGATCGGGCAGGCGTCGGCGTAACCGGTCTCCACCAGCGTCTCGGCCGCCGCGGCGAAGAACGCCTCGATGCCGCTGACCGGGTCCGGCGCGGGCGCGATGAGGGCGTCGAAGAGCTGGACGTACATCATCCCCGACGAGCGGATGACCTCCTCGCCCAGCTGCTCCTTGCCGCCGGGGAAGAAGTGGTAGATCGAGCCGAACGGCGCGCCGGCCGCGGCGACGATCTGCTTGAGGCCGGTGCCCGTGTAGCCGTTGCGGCGGAACAGCTCGGCGCTCGCGTCCAGGATGCGTTCCTTGGTGTTGCCCACGATCGGAGCCTACCCTAAGGTCTCGCTAGAGCGATCTATCAAATCGGAGGCCGCTGTGCCGGAGATCGAGTTGTCAGCCGGGACGATCGACTACGAGGACACCGGCGGCGAGGGGCCCGTCCTGGTGTTCCTGCACGGAGTCACGATCGACGGCTCCGTGTGGCGCAACGTCGTGGCCGACCTGCGCCACGACCACCGGTGCGTGTGCCCGACGCTTCCGCTGGGCGCGCACCGCCGTCCCATGCGGCCGGGCGCCGACCTGTCGCTCACCGGCATTGCCCTGCTGGTGGCGGAGTTCCTCGACCGGCTCGACCTGCGCGAGGTGACCCTGGTGCTCAACGACTGGGGCGGCGGGCAGCTGCTGGTGCCGCTCGGCCGGGCCGAGCGCGTCGGCAGGCTGGTCCTGACCTCGTGCGAGGCGTTCGACAACTACCCTCCGGGGCTGCCGGGCCGCATGATCGAGCTCGCGGCGCGGATCCCCGGCGGGCTGTGGCTCGTCATGCGGCTGCTCGGGCTACGGTCCTTCCGCAGGGCCCCGGGCGGATGGGGCTGGATGAGCAAGCGACCCGTGCCCGACGCGGTGATGGACGGGTGGTTCGCGCCGGCGCGGGCCAGCTCGGCGATCAGGCGGGATCTGGCGGCCTACACGCGGTCCGTGCCGCCACGCCGGGTGTTGCTGGAATGGGCCGAGGGGCTGCGCGCCTTCGCCGGGCCGGTGCTGGTGGCGTGGGCGGTGGAGGACAGGCTGATGCCGCGCGAGCACGGTCCCCGGCTCGCGGCGCTGTTCAAGGACGCCAGGCTGGTGGAGATCGAGGACAGCTACACCCTCATCCCGGAGGACCGGCCCGCGCTGCTCGCCCGCACGATCGCGGAGTTCGTGCGCGAGACCGACACGGGACGAACGCCGGCCTGACCTCTCGGGTCGAGGGCCTCGAACCGGGTACGGCAGGCGGGTACGCGAGGGGTCGACGCTGTGCGGGCGGACCGTAACGTTTCGCTTATCTTTTGCCCTTCTACCTCGGTCAAGGGGCTTTTCGGATCGGCCCCGCCGTACGAAGGTGGGAGGTATGAACGCGACGGTAGGAGACCGGCTCCTCGTGCACGGCAACACCGTTGGAGAGGCAGACCGGCACGGCGAGATCATCGAAGTGCGGGGTGCCGACGGCGGGCCTCCGTATATGGTCAGGTTCGACGACGGGCACACCGGCCTGGTGTTTCCCGGTCCGGACGCGATCGTCGAGCACACATAGGATTTCCATGTGAAATCCCAGATCATCTCGGTGACCACCGGGTCGCGCGAGACGGTGCACGACATCACAGGTGAGTGCGAGGACTTCGTACGATCGGTGGGCGGCGACGGGCTGCTGCACGTGTTCGTGCCGCACGCGACGGCCGGAGTGGCGCTGCTCGAGCTCGGCTCCGGCAGTGACGACGACCTGCTCGCCACCCTGGCCGACCTGCTGCCCGCCGACGACCGGTGGCGACACGCCCACGGCTCTCGTGGCCACGGCAGGTCGCACGTGATGCCGGCCCTGGTCCCGCCCCACGCCACCGTCCCCGTGCTCGGCGGGCGGCTGGAGCTGGGCACATGGCAGTCGATCGCCGTCGTCGACCTGAACGTCGACAACCGTGAACGGCAGGTTCGACTGTCGTTTTTGTCGGATTAATTCGTGTGGAGTACGGCCGTCATCGTGGCGACCGTTGACGACTGAGGGTCACAGCGTGTGGACTGTCCCGAAGCGATGACCGCATATCAGGAGGGATACAAGTGAGCGCGACCGCGGGTCAGGCGCAGGGCGAGCGCAGCCTGGCCGAACGACTCGGCCTCAAGCCGGGTCAGGTGGTGCAGGAGATCGGCTGGGACGAGGACTGCGACGAAGAGCTTCGCGAGTCCATCGAGAACCTGACCGGCACCGAGCTGTTGGACGAGGAAACCGACGAAGTCGCCGACGTGGTGCTGCTGTGGTGGCGCGACGGCGACGGCGACCTCTTCGACGCTCTCAGCGATGCGATGCGATCTCTGGCCGAGGCGGGCCAGATCTGGCTGCTGACTCCCAAGGCCGGCAGAGATGGCCACGTGGAGCCGAGCGACATCGGGGAGGACGCCGCCACCGCGGGCCTCTCGCAGACCAGCAGCATCTCCGCAGCACCCGATTGGTCGGGGACCAGGCTCGTGGCGCCCAAGGGCCGTCGCTAGTCAGACGTTGAGGCCTGCCGTACGACCGACCTGGTCGTACGGCAGGATGAACGGCATGGCTCCCGACTTCGAACTGCCAGACCAGCACGGCACCCCGGTCAGGCTCTCGAGCCTGCGGGGCGGGCGGGTGCTGTTGATCTTCTACCCGCTGGCCTTCAGCGGGGTGTGCCAGAGCGAACTCGGCCAGGTGCGCGACGAACTCATCCCGCGCCTGCCCGCCGACGTCACGGTGCTCTCGGTCTCCGTCGACTCCATGTTCACCCACCGCGCGTGGGCGGATCAGCAGGGGTACGAGTTCCCCCTGCTATCCGACTTCTGGCCACACGGACAGGTCGCGCAGGCGTACGGTGTGTTCGACGAGGCGAAAGGGCTCGCCAAGCGCGGCACCTTCCTCATCGACGGCGAGGGCGTGATCAGGTGGTCGGTCGTCAACCCGATCTCCTCGGCGCGTGACGTCGCCGACTATCTCCAAGCGTTGTCCTGACTGTCCATCGGAGGCCATCATGCCCTGCTACCGGTGCGGGGCCCGGCAGACCGACCCGGTTCGCGGAGCGAGCCCGTGGCGGCGTGGAGTGCGCCGCGAGGCGCAGGTGCTCATCTGCCCCGACTGCCAGCGCTCCCACGACCTCGACCTCGACCTGTGCGAATCCTGCGGCTCCACGTCGCTCATCTGCCGGCTCGGCGAAGTCGAGTGCCGCTCCTGCGGTTCGGTACGGCTCGCGCGGATCAGCGAGCCGGCCGGTTCCGAGCCGATGGGTTCCGAGCCGCCTCCAGGCCTGGCCGACGAGGTCGAGGCGGCTCTCGCCAGAGTGCTCGGTCTTTCCCGACAATAGGGTGCGCTATCGTTCATAGCCGTTGACCTGCCTCCGCCTCTCAGGATGACCGCTATGAGTTCCTACGTTGTCGCGCTCGATGTCGGCGGCACGTCCATGAAGGGCGGCCTCGTCAGCGAGAACGGCCAGGTGCTGGTCACCGACCGGCGCGCCACGCCGCGCGCCGAGGGTCCGGACGCCGTCGTCACCACCATCCGCGAGTTCATCGCCGACCTGGCCGCGCGTGGCGGTCCCGGGCTGGCCGGGGTCGGCCTGGCCGTACCGGGGCTCGTGACGGCCTCCAGCGCGCTCTACGCCGCCAACCTCGGCTGGCGCGACGTGCCCGCGCGGGCCTTCGTCGACATGGACGTCCCCGTCATGCTGGGCCACGACGTCCGCACCGGCGGGCTCGCCGAGAGCGTCCTCGGCGCCGGCCGCGGCGTGTCCGACTTCCTGTTCCTGCCCATCGGCACCGGCATCGCCGGCGCCATGATCCTGTCCGGCCAGCCGTACGGCGGAGCGGTCGGCTGGGGCGGCGAGATCGGCCACATCCCCGTCTTCCCGGACGGCGAGCCCTGCGCCTGCGGGCAGCTCGGCTGCCTGGAGACCTACGCCTCCGCCGCCTCCGTCGGACGGCGCTACAGCGAGCGCTCCGGCATCCCCGGGGTCAAGGCCGAGGAAGTCGTCGCCTCCGACGACCCGGTGGCCATCGAGGTCTGGGACGAGGCCGTCGAAGCCCTGTCCCTCGCGCTGGCCACGTACACGCTCCTGCTCGACCCGTCCGTGATCGTCCTGGGCGGCGGGCTGGCCGAGGCCGGTCCCGCCCTGTTCGACCCGGTACGAACCCGGCTGGTCAAGCGCCTCGCCTTCCGCGACGCGCCGCCGCTGGTGCCTGCGGCCCTGGGCGTCAACGCGGGCATGCTCGGCGCGGCCCTGCTGGGCTGGACCGCGGCCGGGCGCCCTTCGGCCGGGCGGGAATGGACAATGGATGTGCGATCGGCGCCCGCGGTGTCGTAAGGTGTAGTGCCGATCAGGGGCGGTTAGCTCAGCGGTAGAGCACTCGCCTTACAAGCGAGGGGTCACTGGTTCGATACCAGTACCGCCCACCTGCGAAAAGGCCCCGTCTCCGACTGCGGAAACGGGGCCTGAGTGACTAAGTGAGTGACTAACTCCCAAAGATCTTGTCCATCGCCGCAGCTCCCTGCATGATCACCGGCCGGATCTGGTGCCGGTAGACCGTCTCGGTCACCACGGTGTTGGAGTGGCCGACCAGGCGTGAGATGTCCTCAATGGGGACGCCGGAGTCCGACAGCACCGACACGAAGCTGTGCCGCAGCTCGCGCGGAGACCACTCCCGTCCGGTGAGTCCCGCCGCCTCGACCACCTTGCGGAAGTCGCGTCGTACGTTGTGCGCGGTGACCGGCGTTCCCGTCCTCGTGCAGAAGACGAGGTCGGTGTCCTGCCATCGCTCGCCCGCCTTCTCGCGTGCGGCTTGCTGCATGTCCCAGAGCAGGCGAAGCGCCTCCACACAGCGGCGGGGTAGCTTGAGCGAGCGCCGGGACTTCACGGTCTTTGTGTCGCCCTTCTGCCGGACGGAGCGCCAGACGTAAATCGCGAACTCCTCGTGGTCCCATCCCGCGTCTGCCACTGGTAACCACGCCCCACGCTCTGCGTCGTACGCGACGACGTGAGACCAGAGCAGCGCACGCAGTTCCTCGGTACGCGCGCCGATCAGCAGCGACAGGACGATGTACGCCCTGATGCGCTCGCCGCTCTTCTCCGCCTCCGCCAGGACGGCCAGGGCTTGAGTGAGGGTGAGTGCTTTGGAAGGTCGGCCCGCGCGACCGTCCGGGATGTCGCAGAGATCGACCACGTTCCGCTTCACCATGTCCCGCCGCATGGCGCTCTTGACGGAGCGGTTGAGGATGCCGTGGATCAGCTTGAGCGACCGGGTGCCCAACTCGTCGGTCTTGCTCGCCAGCCAGCGATCGACGTCCTCCACGGACAGGTCACGAAGCTTGCGAGCACCGAGCGCCGGGAACACATGCTTGTCGGCGTACGTGTGGTACATCGTGACCGTGGCCGGGGATCGGCCGCTCAGACCGTGCTCCAGCCAGTAGCGGACCGCGTTGGCCACCGTGTAGTTGCCCGGGGCGATGGCCAGGCCGTCTTCGTAGTCGCGGATGATCTCTTTGAGCTTGGCCTTGGCTTCGGTCTTGGTCTTGCCGCTGGCCCTCTTGACGATGCGCTTTCCGGCCGGGGTGTAGCCGACCGTCACCGAGGCGATCCAGCGCTGGCGTTGCTCGTCCCAGTGCAGGCCGCCGTCTCCTCTGCTGCGTCGCGTGGTCATGATGCCTCCCGTTCGAGTAGGGCGATGTAGTCGTCGATGGCCGATGCCGGGATGAGCCGGGTACGGCCCTGGGTGACCGAGCGCAGGCGGCCCGATCGGATGAGTTCGTAGATCACGCTGCGGCTCAGGCTGAGCAGGCGCATGGCGTCGCACACGCGGTAGAGCCGCCGCGAGTGGATCAGGATGGGCGCGGTCATCGCTCCTCCCGCTCTGCGGCGATCTTGCGTGCGGTCTGAACGCGCTGGCGGATGTGTTCGGCGATGATCGCTTCGCCGGGGGTGTGGCCGATTCCGGCGAAGCGCCAGTGGCCCAGGATGAGGGTGGTGGTGTCGTCGAGGGCGGGTAGGTCGTGCTGCTGGCGGGCTTGGGCGGCGCGGTGACGGGTGCGTGCGCCTCGAAGGTCGCCGAGGTTGAGGGAGTAGGCGCGGCTCTTGCTGGAGAAGTGGCCGCGAAAGCCGAGCATGTGCGCCCACGGCCGCAGGCGCAGGGCGCGGTATTCGGGGCGTGCGCCCAGGTCCCAGCAGGTGCGGATCATGGATCGGGCGTGCTCGCTGACAGGGAGAGCGTCCAGGTGCAGACCGGGCTTGAGGCCGGTGCCGTGGCATAACGCGCAGGTGGCCGTCAGGCTGATCCGGCCCCGTCCACGGCAGGCGGGGCAGGACAGTCGGTGGTCGATGGTGCCGGAGGCTTCGGCACCTTTGGTGGCGTACTTGGAGATGTAGCCCGCCACCGTGCGTTCGCTCAGTCCGTCGGCGCGGGGGTCGAGGAGGATGGGGCGGATGTCGAGCTGGTCACCCCAGGCGAGGGTCCACCGGCCCAGGTCGCTGGCGGGGGAGAGGAATTCGACGGCTCGGGCGGCGGCGGGGATCGCCCGGACCAGCAGGTGGTGATCGGCCCAGTCCGGCGGCTGCTGGCCGGGTCCGTCTGAGCCGTCGAGGCGGATGATGGCGTGGAAGTGAACCAGGCCGCGCCGCTGGTACTCGGCGACCTTGGCGAAGGACAGCTTGACGTGCTGGGCGAAGGCGCGACGGCTCATCCCCGTCTCGGTCGCGAGCTGTTGGCGCAGAGTCAGGGTGAAGCGTTGCCACAGCGCGCCCGCGTGCGCCTGCCACAGCACCGCCCCTCGGTAGTCGTAGCAGTCGGGGCAGATCGGCTGCCCGAGCCGGTCATCCTGCGGGTGGTGGTGGGTGTGGCAGCCGACCGGCCGCCCGTGCTCGCACACGGTGCCGGGCTTACGGGGTCGGCAGGCGCGGCCCTCGCGGTGAGAGTGAACGGGACCGAAGGAGGGGGCGGTCAGGGTGACGAACGCCCGGGGGTGAGCGCTCACGGTCTCGGGGACGCCTTTGCCGCCGGACAGGCCCGCGCGGATGAGGTGGAAGGTGTCGGCCTGGTAGACCTCGGAGCAGGCCGGGCAGACGGAGGCGCGGCGGTTGCCGCAGGCTTTGAGTAGGTGGCCGCCGGGTTCGTCGGCGGTCTGGTAGTCGTGCAGGATCTCGCCGGTGTCGGCATCGATGATGGCCGAGCCGCCGGTCAGGTGGACGGGCCGGGCGCAGCCGCCGGTCGCGGCGACCATGCGTTGCCATCGGGCGTATGCGGGGTCGTTGATCAGGCGTGCTAAGTCGGACATCCAGTCGGGTTGTGGGGCTGTCATGGCGCATCACCGTCCTCTCGTCTAGGCCGCTCCAGTGCTTCAGCATGTAGTACAAGTTGTGTCATGCTGACATCGTACGTCAGCCTGTAGTACAAGTGGAGTGATGAGTGGAAGGAAAGTGCATGGAATTCGACGACACTCCCGACATCCCCGACGAGCCGCCCGGCCCCACCGACGACTCGATCTGGCGCGTCATCGCCTCAGCCCTGCGCGCCGACATCCTGGACGGCCACTACGCCCCGGGCAGCCCGCTCCCGAGCGAGACCCAGCTCGCCAGCCGCTACAGCGTCTCCCGCCCCACCGTCCGCCAGGCACTCAAGACCCTCGTCCTCGAAGGACTGGTCACCATCGTGCGCGGACGGGGCACCTTCGTCCGCACCATCCCCGACCGGTTCCTGATCCTGCTCGGCCTGGAACCCCGACCCGACCTGGTCGACCTGCGCTTCAACGAGATCAACCAGTCCTGGGGCTGGCTCCGCCTGCCCATCCCCGGCGAAGACGACGGCCAAGGCGGCGAGATCTACGGCCGCTCCATCACCATCCCCGCCAACCGCGAGATCGCCGCCATGCTCGGCACCCGCCTCGGCCACAGGGTCATCCACCGGCTCAACCTGTGGATGCACGTCAAGAAGCGCTTCATCGAGGTCAACTCCTACACCAACGCCGACGTCATCCCCCCGCCCAAGAAGAAGAACAGCCGCGTCCAACCCAGACACGAACCGTTCTACGAGCTCATCCAGGCCGACCGGGGTCCGATCGAGTGGTTCACCACTGTCACCGCCCGCATGCCCTACGAGACCGAACGCCTGCGCCTGCGACTCGAAGTCGGAGCGCCCATCCTGCTGATCCGCCGCATAATGCTCAGCCGCGACGGCCAGCCGCTGGAAGCCACCGAGATCAAAGCCGCAGCCGAAGAGTTCGAGACCACCACCATCAGCGAAGCCGCCATCGACCACACTCACACCCAGACTTCGACCGGCGAGCGGACCGGATGGCCGGAGATGAGCCCGGACGGCCCGATCGTGCTGGCGCTGTAGGTGGCTCAGAGTTTCTTTACTGGGTCAAGGGCTCGCTCCGCTCGCCACGCCGCCGCCCGCTCCGGGCGGCCTGCGCGCCGGGCGTGCGGCCTGGGGGCCGGTCCCGGCGCGCACCGCCCCCGCTCCTGGCGGCGTGACGACCAACAAGCACAGACCATTCCGACTGCTGAGTCCAGCAAGCCACCTGATGGCCGTTCCGCCACCGGCCCCCACCGCTACGCGGCCCCTACGGGGTGCTTCGCATGCGCGCCGGCCGCTGCACTCCGAAGACTCATGGGCAATGGCTGAGGTCCGTACCCCCGCCCCCGACACCGCATTGTTCGTGTCCCTCGGTCGGCGTCAACTCCGTCTGCGCGCCATGGGCGAAGGTCGCGTGGAAGCCGCGTGAGAACGGCATCCGAAGACGGAGTGGACACCTCGGTCGGGCCACACAATCTGGCAGCTATCGGGGGCGGGGGGGGGGAGTGGGCCGTGGGAAGCACCGACCCACGACCAACGGCGCGACAGTCCAGCTCGTTCGATGGCGATGCTCATGGGAGCGCTGCCAGGTGAATGCACTTTGGGCAAGCCCGGTCCGCTGTGGGCGAGAACGGTATCGACCAGCCGCACACCGGCAATGGATACACCGGTTCCCCGCACAAGCTGATCTTCGTGTTGACTGGTACGGCGTGCTGCACCGCTTGCCGTCCAGTGCCGGACAGCCCGAGCCGGTAGGCCTCGCAGGGATGGTCCGACCCCGATTCCGTGCCATACACGAGCAGGTCGTCCCAGTGAACCGGCCAACGCCGAACGCCGCCCGGTAGATCGTCGGCCGCGTCGTCGAGCTCGAACAAGGCCAGAGTGCCGTTGCGCAGGACCATGACCACAGTTCCACGCTGACCGATCAGCCACGCGCCAGAGGCACGGGTTCGAGCCGGACTGTGCAGCAAGTCCACGATCTTGGCCCGCACCCCTGGCATGTGCCGAGGCGACGTCACCCCGGTGCCTTGCTCGCTGTCCCCACGTCATCAGATACGGCCGACAGCGGTCGTTTCTCCCGAAGGTCGGCGTAGCGGAAGGCGATTCGTCGGGCGGCCCGTGATGGATCGATGGCCGGATGACGGGCGTACACGGCACGCTTGCGCCGCTCGTCCCACCCCGACCGCCACCAGAACCACTCGCCGTCGCACCACACCACCAGCCCGACCCAGACGGAGACGAGCACCATGCCGTACCCGTCATGCGTGTCCGCCGGTATGTCGTGCTCTCGCAGCAGTGCGTCGCGCAGTATGTCTGCCGATAGCACTGCTTGTGACTCCTTGCCGTTCCTGGGCACGGCAGTAATCTGGTTCTGCATCGTTGACGCCCCAAAGCTCTCGATGCGTTCTGGACCCCCGTTGTGGGCGGTGTTCCAGCACCGTGCTCCCATGGCGGGGGTCCTACTTAGTCCCCCACTTTAGGGGGGCTAAAGTCGAGGGTAGAACCTGGCCTTAGCCCTCGCAATAGGGGGGCTAAAACCGGCTCGCGTCAGTCGCTGAGGAGGCATTGCCCGGATGGATCTGAAGACGCTGAGGGAAGTCGCCCTGATGAGCGACCCCGTGGAACGAGCCCGCATCCTCAGTCGCCTCATGACCGAGGAGCAGGGCTTGGTCACCGAAGCGGCGAAGATGCGACGCCAGGCGATCGCCGAGGCACGCGAGTCCGGCATGAGTTTGGAAGAGATCGCCGGGCGCTTGGGCGTATCTCCTGGCCGCATCTCGCAGATGAGGAGAGGGCCAGCGGCCCGCGCGCCAGAAGGGCCAGCATCTCCGGCACCCAGGGTGCTGGTCCAGCGAGCGTTGCCGACCGAGCCAGCCGTACGCGGCTCGAAGTCGCTCTTCCTCGCGGAGGCGGAACGGCAGGGGCTCAAGGCCGACCGGCGGATGCTGTACGTCGGGCTGGAGCCCGCCAGTGATCATGTAGCGGCTTGCCTCCGTGCCGAACCGGGCGCGGAGATCGTCGCGAGACGCAAGATGATGTTGGCCAACGACGTGCCGGTGAGAATCGCGACCAGCTACTTTCGCGCCGACCTGTTCGGCGACACCAGGCTGGCCGAGCCCGAGTTCGTGCAGCCGTCGTTGCAGTCCGCCTTGACCGCCCTGGGCTACACGTTCGGCCACGCGGAGGAGAACCTCACCGCCAGGCCGCCGACACCCTTCGAGCGGGAGACGCTGGAGCTGGAGCCCAGCGAGTGGATCGTCCAGGTGCTCCGGGCGAGCTACTCCACCGAGGGCACGCCCATCCACGTCCTGGAGACGATCTGCGCCGCCAACCGGCACATCTTCCCGATCGGACAGGTCTCCGGGTACGACGAATTCTGAGTGACTAACTGGGTGACAACCGCCTCGGACGACCATGGACCAGGGAGGATCGCCCTGGACCGTATCCCCAGGTGAGCGTAGGAATCCGAGGTGATCCCGCGATCGTCGGAGGTGCCTTACAAGCGAGGGGTCACTGGTTCGAACCCAGTACCGCCCACCTGCATCAGAAACCCCGTGGCGATCACCCTTCGGGGCTGTCGGGTCATTTGTCCGCGCAAGCGGGTTTCGCCGTCATCGGCGAAATTGGCCTGATCAGTCGTCGCCCAACTGGCCAACTCCTGGGCATCAGGCCTGTCTTGTCCGGCTGGGCGAACCGGCGTGCAAGGACATCAGCATCCCCTATTCCGAGAGTCTCCGGTAGGTTGTTGACCGTCCTTGGCCCCCCAGTTGCTCGACGAGTCCTCTCGATCTCAGTTCGCGGAGTGCCTTGCGGATGTTGGGTGCGGACAGGTTCAGTTCCTGCTTGAGGTCAGCGACACTGCGTGTCCCGGCCGCCAAGGCGTCGTAGACGCGTAGCTCCGTCTCGTTCAGGTCGGAGCCCGGGCGGATGACGGGAACTGCCTGCTGCCGTAGAACGACAGTGAATCGGATGGCGGCGTCGATGTAATGCGCAGGTGGGAGCTCGGCCTCTGCCAGGGCGTTGGCCACGATCGGAATGCCGGTTGCCAGCGCCTCGATCACTCGCGCGCCTGTTTCTGGCGTGCGAGCGTGTTGGCAGATCGCAACGAGTCGCGCATTGCGTGCGGAGGTGACGGCATCCCGGCCGAGCCGATCGACCGTGATGCCGTACAGACCGCCCGGGTTGGAGACGATCAACCGGTCACGGCGGAGCCGAACCTCTACGGCCATGCCAGCCGACCAATGATCGAGGTCGCGATGGATAAGAGCGTTCGCGATGATCTCGCGGAAGGCGATGTATGGATAAGCGGGCTGATCACGAACGGTTCCGTCCGGAGCCGACACGACGCTGGTGTCAAAGGTTCGCCGCGCCCAGCGCAGGGCGTCTTCCAGCATCCGCGGAATGGCCCCAGTGATCGTCGTCTGATTCCGAGCTCGCGATCCTGCGGGATCGGTCGGCAATGGCTCCGCCGTAGCCTGGATGACGAAGCGCGGAAACCACTCCTGTGGATGGACCCCCAAAGCCAACAGACCTGCAACGGTCGGAGTGCCGTCGGGCAGAGTCACTCCAGCACGCCGGAGCAACTCGACATCGTCAGGGAAACGGCCGAGGCCGTGGGGATCCCGTTCGCGCACCGAACGTAGGAATGCTGCGACAAGGTCGCCGTCCAGGTCCTCGCGGGTGGCTCCTGTCACGGGTTGCCGGTCGAAGAGCGGTGGCTTACGGGCGGCAAGGAATGCCTGCTCTTCCAAATCCGACAGTGGGAAGTCCCCGTCATACCCCCGCATGTATGCCGTGCCCGACGCCATGATCCGACACGGCTTGGCTGACGGATCGCATTCATGCACTCTGGCGACGATGACCGGCGCCCCATCCACTTCTGCGTCGCTGATCGTGAGCTGAACAGGCGGCGAGAACGAGCGAGCCTTGTGAGCGAGGCCCTGCTTGAGAGCTTGCGGATCTGACAGCTGGACCGGACGAAAGCCGGTGGCCTCGTCGAGCCCGAGGATGATCGTCCCGCCGCCTGGATGGTTTGCGAGCGCGCTCAGAGTTGAGGCGAGCGACTGCGGCAGCCCTCCTGCCGCCGACTTGACCTCGACATCGTCGTAGTCGCCCCCGGTCGTGCGGAGACGTGCGACCAACTCGTGCACGTGCCGGCTCATAGGTAAATGTAACCATGGACTGGTTACGTTTACTCGGATTCTGGTTATATTTCATCCTGTTCCGATCCGGCGCCCCAGACCCGTAGCTGCCCAGAGAGTCCGGCATTCCGGAGCCGACCGTCCAAGCATCGCGCGGCCTGACGAGTTCCCGATCGACGTGATGCCGAGGCGCTCCATCCGGCGCCGCCGACGTCGCCATCCTCCTGATCGAGCGCCTTGTCAGTCCTCTCAAAGCCGCCGCCGCCCGTTCGCCGGGGGACGGCCCATCTGGAACACGGCCACGTCGTCCCGCTGAGTGCCTATCTGAGTGACAACGGCCAGAGGCGAGCGTGGACAGCCGAGGATTTGGGCGGAACGTTTGCCGAGGCGAGAACCCGCGTCACCCAAGATCCCGCCTTCTCCTGGCATGCCTTACAAGCGAGGGGTCACTGGTTCGAACGCAGTACCGCCCACCTGCGACATCCCCCGTTTCCGATCATGGAAACGGGGCTTCGTGTCATTAGCGTGCCATTAGCTGATGCAGCGGTCCTCTGCCGGAGGTCTTGTGCGTTCCTGGTGATCTTGGTGTTCATCGCGTCGGCGATGCTCCGGTCGGCGTCGGCCCTGCCGTGCTGATGGATCAGCGGGGAGCGTGCGAAGTTGTATGCCTCACGAATCGGCGGTTGATCGCTCGTGAGCAGCGAGTTCGTCAGGGGTGCCCACGAAGGCAGGGCCACAATCAAGCGGAAGACGTTCCACCACCATCGCGACGGCCCGTGCCGGCGTTGCGGCAGGTCCCACCTTCTCGCCGCGGCGAGGGCCCAACACCATGTAGCCGTCTCCCGCGGCGGGTGCGATGTATGGGATATCCCATGTCCATCGAGAACCCGTGCAGCGGCTGAAGTGGAGTTCTCCCATGCCCGTCCAGGGAAACAACTGCCTCAAGCGTGGCTCGGCATAGGCTTCGTCCAACAGCTCGAGGCATACACGTCCATCAGTGCGAACGTACCGCCAACCGGATTCGACGATGTCCGTGCCAGATCGGGGCGCGTTTATGGTCACATGATGTATGCCGCTGTGCCATTGCCGTGCCATTAGCCGGCGCCGGAGGGCCTAGCCGAAGACCCATCGACGATGTTCTGTGCGATCTTGGACTTCATGGCGTCGGCGATCTTCCGGTCGGTCTCCGCCGTGCTGTTCTGGCAGATCAGCGCGGCCCGGACTGAGTCATGTCCCATGCGCTGCACGAGGTCTTTGAGGCTCGCTCCCGAACTGGCGGCGATCGTGTTTCCGGTGTGCCGGAGATCATGGAAGTGCAGGCCGGGAAGCCGATCTTGCCACGCAGGGGACGTCCGCGACCTCCCAGCGGCCCGTGTGGACGTCGAGCCGCTTGAGGGGATGGGCCGGATGCACACGCCGTACTGCTTGGCCACCTCCACGGCCACCTCACGGGCCACCGGCATGGCCTGGTGGACGGCGCGGGGAAGGCAACGTTCGGTCATGCAGTCCTCCCGTCGTCGGCGGTCACGTGCGCGGACTGGCCGCATTCGCGGCACTCGACCAGAGCGCGGGCCGGGTCGAGCCACAGCGCGTTGAGGGTGCGGCAGACCGAGCACCGGAGCCCATCGAGGAAGTGAGCCAGTGTCATGTGGCCTCACCCCGTGCGGTGAAGGTGGCGACCATGGCACGGATGTTCTGCATGATGCTGACGGCGTCGTCCAGCAGCCGGTCCCGGCGCGCACCGCCTCCGCTCCTAAGAGTGCCGATCAACGGCGACCAGGTCCATGATCAGAGTCCCCGGGCGAGGCTCTCTGGACAGCCGAAGACCCTTCGCTCTCGTGCATCTCCGTCGTCTTCGTGCATGAGGGCGGTGTGGCTCAGAGCCGTTCCGCCGCCGGCCCCACCGCTACGCGGCCCCTGCGGGGTGCTTCGCATGCGCGTCGGCCGCTGCACCCCGAAGACGCCTGGATCACGGGCTGACGTCCTGGAGCTTGAGCCCGGCGAGTGGATCGTCCAGGTGCTCCGGGCGAGCTACTCCACCGAGGGCACGCCCATCCACGTCCAGGGGACGATCTGCGCCGCCAACCGGCACATCTTCCCGATCGGGCAGGTCTCCGGGCACGACGAGTTCTGAGAGGCGATCCTAGGATCGGACTGTGGCTGTGCAGACGGCAGCAGGTCGGGTGGAGTTGCCTGTCGAGGTCGGCGCAAGCCCGCCGACAGCCCGTCCCCTCCTGCCGATCATTCCTCAAGGGGTTCTGCGCCGAGGAACCGCAGGTTCAGTATGTCCGGGGAGAAGAGAAGGCCGGTGATCCTGCTCGCCAGGGCGAACGACCTCTCAATCGGGTAGTCGATGCCCGGGCCGTCGATGTCATGGTCGGGATCCAGTCCGAGCTCGCGCATCTCCTCGACGAAGCGGTCTGGATCACTGCCCGACCGTGCGTCCGGGAGCATCGGGTCGAACCAGACGACCGGCGTGCCGTCGACGATGTAGGCGAAGGTGTCCGAGGCGTAGTTGTGGCAGCAGACCGACACGACCTCGGTTCCCTGCGAGACCCGGGCGTATGTCTCGGGGTCGACGGCGATCTGCCATCCCCCCGGTTCGACAACCACGGCCCAGTCGCCAACCTTGGCGGCGCCGATGTATCCGGCCGCGTCGTCCCTCATGCTCTCCGCCGAGCGCTCGTCCAGCTCATCGAATGCCACCTCCTCCATGGTGGTCTCGTCCACGCCGAACCGGCGGAGGACTTCCTCGGGGGAGAGATCTCGGACGAAGGACACGCAGTAGATTTCACCTAGTGTTTCGTAGCCGGGGAAGCAGGAGAATTCTTCGGGGATCTCGGTCATGGTCACTCCTCTGATGGCGTGAGC
Organism: Nonomuraea sp. NPDC003804; assembly: GCF_040610675.1. Taxonomy (NCBI): domain Bacteria; kingdom Bacillati; phylum Actinomycetota; class Actinomycetes; order Streptosporangiales; family Streptosporangiaceae; genus Nonomuraea; species Nonomuraea sp. NPDC003804. The sequence continues at coordinate 353,093 of NZ_JBEXMT010000001.1, read as the reverse complement.
GGCATGATCGCATTAGTCGCCGACAAAACGGATCCGGAGACCCGGTCGGTGAACGAGCGTCGGGTGTCGGCCCTGTCCCCAGGGGATGCCTTCTGGGTGACGAACCGGATGACAACGGCCACAGACGGGGCCGGACGACAGTGGACGGCTGTGGATTATCGCCGCAGCTCAGAGCCGTATGGAGCCTGGCCGGGCAAGCCCAGCCTGATCGAGCGACTGGCCAGCCGGGTCTCTTCCGCCATCACCGCCCACAACATCGGGCGAACCCTGTACCTGGAGCATGGCCGCACGCTGCCGACGTAAGTTGCAGATGCGGCCCGGCGCTTGTCCGCCGCCCGAGCATGCGGCCTGGGGGCCGGTCCTGGTCGGCGGCAGCGCGCGGCCGCCACGCCGATCGGCGGGCACGCCGTCCCAAGCAGCCCGCCGACCTCGGCGCCGCGCAGCGGATACCGCTCGCGTCAACGGTGCCGGCGCCGTAGGAGAACGATGGTGACTATGACAGTCAACACCAGGGCCGAGACAGACAGGACTTCGTACCAGCCCAATCCCAGCACGCATCCGCCCTTCCATCGTGATCGCTCCAACCACAGTCTCCGCCGCTGCGGGGCTGGTCAAGGTCTTGTGCCTCCGGCGGGGGCCTCGGCTCCGGGATGATCGTGACAAGGGCTCAGGTGATCGGTGGTCCGCGCCGATGCGGCTCAGCAGTGCTTACTCGGCGAAATGTGCTTGACCAGGTCGAACAGGTCGGGGTCGAGCCGGTCGTCGGCGAGCCAGCGGTACGTCCGGAATCGCACGGGCAGGTTCTTGACGAAACCGCGGCTCGCCGAGCACGGCGCGGTCCTCATCCGGCAACCGTGCCCACATCGACCAGGCGTCGTCGCCATCCAGGCTGACCACCTTGGCGTCGAGCCGCGCGGTGCCGTTAGAGCCTTTTGATCGAAGATCGCGGTTGGGCCTAGTCGGCGAGTGCGGCGAGGATCCGGCCGAAGACGGGGGTGAACTTGGCCGCGGTGGACGTGTCGGCATTGACCCAGTAGACGTTGATCGCCCGGTCTCCGGCGCCGGCGAGTCCTTCCACGACTGAGCCGTTCCTGTCGCAGACCAGCGCCCCGGACGAGTCCCGAACGCTGCCGCCGTTCTCGGTGCAGGTGCCTGTGAAGCTCTTCCTGACGGTGGCGGAGTCCGTGCCCTCCACCAGGTCGACCCGCATCGTCAGCGGATCGGAGCCTTCCTGCGGGGCGTCGGCCGAGGTGAAGAGGCAGACCGTCGCCTTGATCGACTCTGCTGCCTCCAGCGGGTAGGCGGCGCGCCTCTCCTTCAGTTCCCACCGTAAGGAGGTGGCCTCGGTGAGGGCCTCGGGCGTGAGCGGGCATCCGTCCGCCGCCGGTTGCGGCCGGTCGGCGGCCGCTTCGCCCACCGCATCGGTGGACGGCGACCCGCAAGCGGCGAGCAGGGCCGCGGCCAGGGCGACACCGGCAACGAGCGACCTGGCCATCACCTGGTCGCCGTTCTCGGTGAGAGCGCCGACGTGGTCAATGGGGCGGATCGTGCCATGTGGATTTCCCTTCTCGGTCTTCGGAAGGGCGGGGGAACGGATCGCGAGCCTGCCTTCGGCGATGCGACGCGATCAACGCTCAGCCTGCCCGGGCGCAACAAGGTGCTCTGGCCCGGCGCGGTCGACGCCTTGGCCGATGATCAGGCACGCGAACGCCGCGAGGGCGAGTGCCGTTCGGACGAGGTGCAGGTTGACCCACCGTTGTCGGCTCTCGTGCCAGTCGGCGGGCAACCGGTCGGGATCCCAGCTGTTCGCGATCTGGTTGAGAGGTTCCATGCCTGCCAGGGTGAGGCAGACCGCGAGGATCACCAGGATCAGGACGGCCGAGCTGACGCCGAAGACGAGCCATCCGCGGCGCCACGACAGGACCGACACGACGAACATCGCCGCGATGCCGGCCAGAAGGAGCGGTGGCATGCCACGGCCGTAGTCGACGTTGAGCGCCTGCCAGTACCTGACGTACGCGGGCCCCGGCATCCGGGTCACGGACGGGGCGATCACCACGAAGAAGACACCGCCTGCGTACAGGCCGACCAGTAACAGCGCGACCATCCTGGACGCGGTGAGAACCAGGGACACGGTGCGTCCTTCCCCCGGCGGAGATTCAATTAGAATTGCACTTTTTCATTAGAAGAGTCTCTAGTCAATGAAATCATGGCTACCGATGACTGAGCAGAAGAAGCGACGCGCCTACTCCAGCGCCCTGCGCCAGGAGCACGCGCAGGCCACGCGGCGGAAGATCGCGACGGCGGCGCGGAAACTGATGATCGGCAAGGGCTACGCCGACACCACGATGGCCGAAGTGGCGCGTGAAGCCGGCGTGGCCGTCCAGACGTTGTACACGTCCTGCCCCGGCGGCAAGCCCGCACTGGCGAAGCTCGTCTACGACATCACGCTGGCCGGGGACGCCCGGCCCCTGCCGCAGAGCGCCCGCCCCGAAGTCCAGGCGATCATCGACGAGCCGGATCCCGTACGCAAGCTGGCCCGGTACGCCGCCATGGCCACCGCGGTCCTCCGGCGCGTCCAGCCCGTGCACCGGGTCCTGCGCGCGGCGGCCGCCGCCTCTCCGACCGACACGGGGCTCCAGGACGTCCTGGCCGGCATCGAACGCGAAAGGCTGATGGGAAGCCGCGGACCGGCCGAACATCTGCATGCTCTCGGCGCGTTGCGCCAGGGCCTCCCCGCGGCCAGAGCGGCCGAGCGGATCTATGTCCTCACCTCGACGGAGAACTTCGAGAAGCTGACCGAGGTGTGCGCATGGAGTGAAGCCGAGTACGAGGAGTGGCTCGCCGCCATGCTCGCGGCGGCCCTCCTCGAACACCCGCATGGTTGAACGGCTCGGTTGGCCGGAACATTCGTACAAGCCGCCGGCGCGCACCGGCGGCGACAGTAGGCCCGTGATTATTTTGCTGGAGTTCGACGACCCCGCTGTTTCCACGCCGCCGATCTGCGGTTTCCGCACCGGTGGCTGACGTGAGCAGCGTGGCACGGCGCCGGCGGCGCCTCCTGATCGCCTCGGCCGTCCTCTTCGTCGTCGTGTAGGACTGCTTCTCGTGAACGCGGTGGTGGTGACGCGGGAGGGCATCGAGGCCAGCGGGAATCCGACCCTGCCCCTCGACGGCGGGAACATCTACGTGGCCAGGACGGCCCTCCCGATGCCCCCGCACTCGTACTGGTCCACGGGCTCGCCGCGTCGACCCGCTCATGGGACGCGCTCGTTCCGCTGCTGACCAAGTCGGTACATTTAGTGCGGGCCGGGCCGCCAGGCGACGGTGAGCAGGTGGCCGCTCACTCCCAGCAGTGACGGGACGGACTCCATCGAGCGCTGGGCATCGAGCAGCAGCGTGCGGCGTTCCGGGTCGTCTAGCCAGTCGTCGATGTCGCCGTAGAGCCAGAAGGCGCCCTCGAGCCCGTACCGCTCGGCGCCGGGAAGGCCTGCGTCGGCGAACTCGCCCGAGACCTCGTCAGGGTCGTGAAAGTAGGCGGGGAATCCACCTCCTGGGGAGAGCATGATCCCGTCCTTCGCCGCCGCGTGCGCCGTCTCCCGCTGCCGCTCCTCGGTGTACGAGCCCATGTAGACCGTGTCGTGCACGGCTGCGAATCGGTTGATGGTCGCGGCGGCCACCAGCCCGCCGGGCCGTACGGCACGCCGAGCCTCGGCCAGCGCCCGCACCCGGTCGGCGCGCTCGGCCAGGTGGTAGAGCGGGCCCAGCAGCAGGACGGCGTCCGCGCTCGCGTCCGGCACCGGAAGCTCCCGTGCGTCGCCCAGCCGCGCCGTCACCCCGGCCAGCTCCGCGGCCCGCTCCACGTGCAGCGGGACCGGATCCAGCAGCTCGACCTGGTAGCCGTCGGCGACCAGCCACTCGGCGTGCACCCCGGTGCCGCCACCCACGTCCAGCACCCGGGCCGGAGCGGGCCGCAGCAACCGGCGCAGCACATCTTGTGTCCGCCAGAACTCCAACCGGTCACGCCCTGCGCGAAGCCGACCGTGCTCCCTGTCCTGTCCGTAGTAGGCGAGCAGCTCGCGTGTCACCCTCATACTTGATCATGTCGTGAGCCGTGCACCGCGGGCAAACGAGTTACTCCCCAGCCGTTCCGCGGCCCGTTCGACTGCCAGGTGTCCTTGCCGCATCACCGGCCGTACTGCCTTCGAGCCCACGGCTGATCTCGCCTCCAGGCCGGCACCGGGTCGTCGTCGGTCATGGCGCCTCCTTGACGATGCCCGTCGTGACAGCGCGGTTTCGATCCGACAGAGCCCGGAAACACTACGCAAAGTGATTCATCGCTACTCATAGTTATCAAAGGAGGCTTGTCATGATCAAGTCACTTATCCTGATTCCGGCACTCGCCGCGGTAGCGGCCGTCTTCTCCGGTACGGCCGGCGCGACCGCACACGACCCGTCGCCCTACCAGTTCGTCGAGATGACCGGCGCCCAGGAGGTTCCCGGTCCCGGCGATCCGGACGGCGTGGGGATCTTCGCCTGGAGGGTGAGCGGACGGTCGCTCTGCTACGTCATCACCGCCCACAACATCCAGCCCGCGACCGCAGCGCACATCCATGAAGGAAGGGTGGGTGTGGCGGGTCCGATCGTGGTGACGTTGCAGGCGCCCACCCGGGGCTTCGCGAGCGACTGCATTCGCGCCGTGAAGCACCAGACGGCCGACAACGCCGCCACCACGCTGACCCGCGACGAACTGCATGCCATCCTCCAGAACCCGAGCCAGTTCTACACCAACGTCCACAACGCGGAGTTCCCGGATGGCGCCATCCGCGGCCAGCTCACCGAAGCCGTCTGACGAATCCTGGCCCCGCGGTGTCCGGGGAGGGATCCTTCGGTCACCCGCCCCACGCGGCCGGCCGTACGGGCGCCGGCCGTACGGGCACCGTCCAGCGGGTGCCTGATGACGTCAAGTGACCGCTTCACGGGCTTCGTGCCCGTGAAGCGGCACCATCTGTGCGCCGTTCGGGCACCAGTGGCGATCAACTGGGTTCGACATGTCGATGAGCATGAGCGCCATGTCTCGGAGCGGCTGGTCTATGGTGACCGGCCATGAGGACCCTCATCGTCGGCGGCAGTGGCTTTCTCGGCCGCGAACTCGTTCGACAGTGTTTGCTCGCCGGGCACGAGGTGGCTGCCACCTATCTGACCCGGCCTGGGGAGACCGCCGGTCTTGAGTGGCTGCCGCTCGACGTGCGCCGGCGGGAGGACGTCGATGTGCTGATCGGCGCATTCCGGCCAGAGGCGGTCATCAACGCTGCTTTTCGGCAGACGGATTGGACGACCACGGCGATCGGCGCGGCGAACGTGGCTCTGGCTGTCTCCAGGGAAGGTGGACGCCTCGTCCATGTCTCGAGCGACGCGGTCTTCTCGGGCGCCGCGATTCGCTATGACGAGACGTGCGTCCCTGACCCGATCAGCCCGTACGGCGCGGCCAAAGCCGCCGCCGAGACAGCGGTGAACGCGATCGTGCCCGCTGCGGTGACAGCCCGGACGTCCTTGATCATCGGCGACGGCGACTCCTCGCACGAGGCCCTGGTGCACGCACTTGCCACCGGTAGGTCGAAAGGAGCGCTGTTCACCGATGACGTGCGGTGTCCCGTGCACAAGGCTGATCTCGCTGCGGCGCTTCTGGAACTTGCCGCCTCCGAGTACCGGGGTGTCCACCATGTCGCCGGAGCCGATGCCGTGAGCCGATACGAGCTCGGGCTGCTCATCGCCCGCCGCGACGGCCTCGACGCGGACCGTTTGCCTGCAGGCCGGCGGGCGGACACCGGCTTGACCGGTCCGGCAGACGTGCGCTTGGACTGTGCCATGACTCAGCGGCGGCTTCGGACCACGTTGCGCGGCGCGCGCCGATTTCTCGGCGACGGCCGGCGATGATCGCGACCCCAGTCTGAAAAGCAGGGCAGCCGGCCTGCGGGGTGAGTCGGTTATCTCCTGGACTGCTTCGTCGGTCCGCAAGTCGCATCACCTTCTCACGTCGTGCGATGTGGCTGGGCCGCGCCAGTACCTGTCCATACACTGGCGGCATGAGCGCGCAACCGCACGAGTTCACCCCTGAAGGCTCCCCGCCGGAGAAGAATCTGCGCGCCATCCGTAGAGCGTTGGTCGTGAGGCAGGACCGAGATGGGTTCGACGCAGGTCTTGACGTCGTCTTGGCTGAGGTCCGCGCCAGTTTGGACCTCGGCAGACTGAACGAGTTCATCCACACCTGGTGGCTTATCGCCTGCGACTCGATCAAAGATCCGCAGGGCCGGAGAGAGCTGTACGAGCGGGCTGCCCGTGTCCAGGAACTGGCAGATGTCGGCAAGCAGATCCCTCGGGGAGACAAGACATGGCGTCAACTGCTGGCTGAGCGCGGGGTCGAGCGGTAGGTGTATGCGATCGTTGAGCCCAGACCGCGGCACTTCCCGAGGATGCCTTGCGATATCTGGCTGGAGTGCTGGATTTGATCGAGTTGCAGCCCTGGGCCGGAGGACCGCAAACGCCCGCCAAGCCCGATGGCAATATGCGGGTCATGCCGTCGGAGAGCGTGGGCTCGTGACCTGTCTGGTTCTGGAGCCCCACCGCGAGGTGTACATCATCCGGGTGCAGTGGATCTAGTTCGCCTGCGAGACGTCTGCTCTGCCGCCTGGGCGCTGAGTGCCTATCCGGATGACAACGGCCATGGACGAATCCGGACGGGAAGATATGCCCGGATCAGAGCAGGCTGCGGGTCACCGGGGGCGGTGGCCCTTCCTCTTACGGCTGGCCGGTACGGCCCGGCGGCCGGAGCCGTTCTGGGCGGGTTTCGGTGCCTGCCGCCGTGCGGGTTTCTCCGCAGGAGGGGCGGGGGTACGGCCGCGCGAGCTGTTCACTGTCCGGCCGCGGACGATGCCGATGAACTCTTCCACCAGGTCAGTGGTCGCGTCCGTGGGCCAGGCCAGCGCGACCTGGGACTGCGGCGCGTCCAGCACCGGCCGGTAGGTGAGATCCCTGCGGTGGTGGAGGCGTGCCAGCGACTGCGGCACCAGGAGAAGCCCGGTGCCGGCCGCCACCAGGGTGACCGCGTCCGCCGTCGTGTCCGGACGGGTGAACGCGGGCAGCCCGGGCCGGACCGTCCACTCGATGGTGTCGTCCAGAGGATGGAACACCTCGTCGTCGGTCAGGTCGGCGATGGCCACCTCGTCGACGGCGGCCACCGCGTGGTCCTTGGGCACCACGACCACCGTGGTCTCCACGTAGAGCGGAATCACGCTGAGCCCATCACGGTCGACCGGCAGCCTGACGAATCCGACGTCGGCGCCGCCGTCCCGCAGGAGTCCCACCGCCTCGGCGACGGGGACCGCGACCAGGGTGATCGGCACACCGGGCATCCTCTCGGTCCAGGTGTTGACCCATTTCGCGGGTGTCACCCCGGGCACGTACGCCAGCCGGAACGCCCTGCCGCTCTCCCCATCAGTCACTTCCTCAGGGTACCGACGTCAGGGGAACCCCTTCCGACTGACTACTCTTGACGCCATGACCTCGCCCAAACGGAAGACCATCCAGACGATGAAGCCGGAGACGGCGGCCAAGAAGCTGGGTGTCCTCTTCTCGGCCACTCCCGCCGATTTCCAGGCGGGTGTCGTCTCCAGGGACGAGCTGAACGAGTTGCAGTCGACGCCACCCGCCTGGCTCGCTGACCTGCGCCGCAACGGTCCGCACCCCAAGCAGGTCGTCGCCGCGAAGCTCGGGGTCTCCATTTCCGGCCTGACCAGAGGCGGGATCACCGGGCCGCTCACCACCGCTGAGATCGACGCGCTGAAGGAAGAGAACCCGGCGTGGCTGGAGCGCGAGCGGTCCATCCAGGCCGAGACCCGCAAAGAAGCACTCCGCCTCAAGCAACGCTAGACAGCTGAGATCCCGCTCGTCTCCGACCCGAGACGAGCCCGGACATCCTTGATCATCGGCGACGGTGACTCCCCGCGCGGTGCCCTGGTGCGTTCACGTGCCACCGGCCGGACGAGAGGAGGGCTGTTCGCCGATGATGTGCGGTTTCCCGTGCGGTGACCTTGCTGGGGCGCTTCCGCTGGAGCCGATGCCGTCAGCCGATACGCTGTGACGCGCCCGGCCGGCGAACTCCGTACACCGACCGGATGGATCTGGTGCCGGTAGACGGTCCCGGTCGCCGACCACACCGGGGCCGAGCGGGCGATGCCGCCCGGCCTGCGCTGAAGCGGGCGACGCGGCCGGGCCTGCGCTGAAGCGGGCGATGCCGCCCGGCCTGCGCTGAAGGCGGTCAATGGGATGCCGGAGCGTGCTGGCGACGCTCTGTTCCATCTGGGCGCCGCTCCGCGCCACGGCACCGGCCGTGGCTGTTTCCGGTGTCGGCCGGAGGCGGGCTGTCGGGGTTCAGTCCGGGCAGAAGGGTGGTATCCGGTCCTCCGGTTCCGGCTCTCCGGTCGGAACTTCCGTCTCAGAAGCCCCAGAAGGCGTCAGCCGTACCAGAACGCGACAGGCACGGGCCGGTTCTGTCGTAGCCGTTGCGCACACTCGTCTCCACAACCGTCCATCAGGGAGGAACCCATGGCGAGGGGATCCAGGCGAGGCAGGGGCAAGGGCAGGCGACGCGGCATCGGCGATCTGTGGATCTTAGGACTGATCGCCGCGGTCGTGGTGGTCGCGCTGGTGGTCCAGTTCGCCCGTGCCCACCCGGGTTGGGCAGTGGCGCTGGCCGGCCTGCTGTCGGTGCTCTTCGGCGGCGGCCTCGTGCTCCGCTACCGGATCATCCAGGCGGCACGCGTGCGGTTCCTGGCGGCGAACGCCGAGTTGGAGAAGGTCGACCGGATGACCGGCACCCAGTTCGAGCACCTGGTCGCCGAACGGATGATCATCGACGGTTTCCGCCAGGTCCGTGAGCGGGGCCGCAGCGGTGACGGCGGGGTGGACATCACCGCCGTGGCCCTGGGGCATGGGCGCTACGCCGTCCAGTGCAAGCGCTACAGCAAGACCGTCGGCGCGCCGGAGGTTCGCAACTTCCTCGGGGCGCTGGCCAACACCTTCGCCGGACACACCGGCGTCCTGATCACTTCCGGCCGGCTCACCCGGCAGGCCCGCCAGGAGGCGCTGGCGGCCAGGCAGCCGCTGATCCTGGTCGAGCGCGACCGGCTGGCGGACTGGTTACTGGGGACGATCTCGCTGCTGCCGGTACGACCCACGGGGCGGCTGGTCGAGGGGGACGAACTCGTGGGCTGAGGGTCGCTGCCGATCCGCTCGCGACCCCTGCCGACCGGCGGCCGATCCGCCCAGGATGCCGAGCTTGACTGCTCAGCCGTGACCGAAGCGGACCGGTTCGCCTGCCCCCGCGGGTGCGGAGTGCTCGGGAGCTAGATATGCCAGAAGGCCCACTGGGGCCTCCCTGGAATCGAACCAGGAGAGAAGGAAGCCCACGAATGGCCGCACCCGCCGGAGCGCAAGGAAGGCGGGAGAGCTAGATCCAGACCGGCGCCCGTGCGGGCTGACCGGTTCCAATGAGGTGAGAAGGAAGCTCTCCCATGGCCTTGCGGTCGCCACGGTATCAGGCCGGGATGAGCTCGTGCAGCGTGGCGGGCGTGTAGACCCGCGCCCCGGCCGGGAGGTCGGCGGGCGCCTCCAGCCCGATGTACGTGGTGTGTCCGCCCTGGGAGGCCTTGGCCCGCAGCAGGCCGGCCAGGTAGCCGACCCGGAGCTGGTCGCGCTCCACGATCGAGCGCACGAGCAGCGACGCGGTGACCCGGTTGCCCTCGACCTGGTTGAACGCCGGGTGGCCGGACATGGACAGGTGCAGCCACTTCACCCGCCACGCGCCGTCGTCGCCGCGCAGGAAGGCCAGGGGCAGCGCGATACGGCCGGAGCCGCGCAGGTCGGACTTCATCCGCACGGTGCGCGGCTCGAACGGTCTGCCTTCCTGCGCGGCGTCCCTGGTCATGTAGCCGAAGAACGCCTCGGCCGCCTCGTCGAACCGCTCGCCCGCGTAGATGTTGACCTGGGGGATGATGATCGGCTGGGTGGCGTCGGACAGGCGGATGTCGATGAACTCCGAGGCGCCGTCGGTGGCGTCGGTGAGATCGCCCGAGTAGGTCGCGTAGCCGTTGGCGTAGGCCGTCCACGAGATGTGCGTCGGGTTGTCGTAGGTGGCGTCGAGCATGAGCGCGGACAGGTCGTAGTCGGTACGCCGTTCGGCCTGGCGCCAGTGCACGAAGAACCGGAGCAGCTCGCCGTCCACGGGTGACAGCGAACCGCGCGGCAGCATGCCGAGCCCGGGGCTGACGGCCTTGCCCGACAGGGGCAGCGCCACGTGGAGCACGGCCGGGTCGACGATCAGCTCGCCGGGGTCGGGCAGGCGGCTGGAGATCTCTTCGTCCAGGAGGGCGAGCAGCTGACCGAGGACCTCCTCGTCGAGCGGGGGGCGGACGTCGGGGGTCGTCCAGGCCCTGCCGTACCGGTTGGTGAAGACCCGGTCCGCGGGGGCGAGCCGGTTCTGCAGGTGCTCGCGCAGGGAGAGCAGCACGCGGCCGGAGGCGCGTGCGGCCGACCGCCGCGCTGCCTCCAGGACGGTTGTGCCGCCGCTCACGCGCAGCAGGTGGTCGAGGCGGCGCAGCAGCGCGCCGGGCGTGTTCTCCAGCAGCGAGAGGGCCTCCTCGGTACGGCCCGCGGCCAGCGCGGCCTCGACCCGGCTGTCGAAACCCGCCGCCTTGCGCGCACCCCTGGCCACCTCGAAGACCTGGGCCGCCCGGGGGAACTGCGGGTACTCGTGGGGGTGCAGCCGCTCGCCGAGCCGCTTCCACTGCTCCCGGTGGCGCTGCACGTCCCCGTGCTTGGCCGTCGGGACGGTGTCCAGGGCGGCCAGCAGGATGCGGCGTTCGGCACGGCGGAAGGAGCGCAGGCGGGTGGGGGTGGCCAGGGTGACGTCGCCGCCGGAGCAGGCGCAGGCCAGCCGGAGCACGTCTGTCACGGTGTCGACGAGCAGCGGCTGCCCGGCCGCCAGCCGTACCTCGTTGATGACGGCCCGGTTCTCGCGTACCGGGACGCGCTCGGGCCGCTCGTCGGCGCAGAAGGCGGCCAGCTCGCGCAGGGCGGCCAGGTCCTCGGCGGCGAGCGGGACCTCGGAGCCGGCCAGCGAGAGGTAGAGGTCTCGCGCTTCGTCGCGCAGGCTGCCGCCCAGCTCCAGCACGGTCACCCGGTCGCGGGCCAGGGGGACCAGCTCGGCGTGCGCGGCCAGCAGGTCGGCGTAGGTGTGCTGGTAGCCGCCGTATCGCGGCAGGTCAAGCAGGTTGAGGACGTCCGGCCGCAGCCGGGTGGCGGCGACCGGGTCGAGCATGGCCTCGCGCAGCAGCCCGGCCCAGAACTCCAGGGTGTCCGGGACGTTCCTGGGGAAGTCGATGAAGTAGGCGTTGTGCTCGACGTGGTCGCCGACCAGGCGGCGGACCGCGGCGAGGACACGCACGCCCAGGTCGATCACCTGCTCTCCGGGCAGCCCCGCCAGGCGGTCGAGCAACGGCGGCGAGCAGGTGAAGCCGACGCTGAGCAGCGCCGCGTCGAGCTGCCGGGCGGCCGCCTCCCCCCAGCCGGGCGTGCCGTCCCCCGCGGCGCCGACGGGAACACGCAGGCGCCGGGCAATGATGAGATCTTCCACGGAGGAACGATAGAGGGTGGACATGTGGGGATCGCCACCGAAATAGCGACGCCTGCGGCCTCCACGGGCCGTCAGGTGCCTGGGGCGCGGTACTGCACCTCCTGCCTCGTCGCCTCGTCGATCTCCTCGGGTGTCAGCAGGACGACCGTCCTGGTCCGGGCCGCGCCGGACGCCGATATCGCGAGGCCCACGGCGGCCATGCTCACGTTGTCCGGCATGTCGGCGATGGCGTACAGGTCCATCTCGCCGAAGGCGAAGTACATCTGCTCGATCCGGCCGCCGACGCTCTCGGCCATGCGTTCGGCCGCCTGGCGGCGTGCGGTGCCGCCGTCCTGGAGCACGCCCTTGATGCCGTCCGCGGTGTAGTTCAGCTGGATGAGGTACTTGGGCATGGGTCGACCCCTTTCCGTGCCACCGCTCCCGTGGGAACGGCCGTGCCTGCGGTCACCTGGACGGGGTTCTCGGCTTCGGGTGACGCTAATCCCAGGCGCCGGTGTGGTTTGCGCCTGCACGATGGGGGCCGCCCGGCCCGGCGGTCCGGCGGGGGCGGACCCGGCGTGACTTCGCAAGTTCTTGGAGTACCAAGACCGAAGGTAGACGTGAAGACCTCTCGCAAAGCATTCTGACGTGCGAAAGTGGTCGCACTGTGATTGCTTCCCCAGCGTTCCCTCTCGACCTGGTCGCCATGCCGAACGGCGATGTCCTCGTGCTGCCCGCCGTGTGGCCGGTACGGCTGACGCCCGATCAGCAGCATCAGCTCGCCGAGATCCTCTCGACCCACAACCGGCATGACGGCGAACCGGAGTCCTGACATCCCGGGCGAGCCGATCGCCGCGGGCGCCCGCCGCGATCAGCTTCTGTTCGCAAGGCCTTCCCCGGACGTCGGTGCCGTCCGGCGGGAGGGGCGGGCGGTGGCGCCCGCGACGCACGGGTCGCTCGGTCAGGAGCGCCGGGACCGGGTCACCGGGCGGGCAGGACGTTCAGGCGCTTCAGCAGGTCGCGGGCCAGCGGGATGCGCTTGCCCGTGTCGCCGTCCTGGACCACGTCGATGTTGAGCGCGAAGGTGTACAGGCGGCCGCCGCGCTCGACCCAGCCCACCCACCAGCCGACGCTCGGCGTGACGTCGAAGGCCCAGCCGGTCTTGCCGTACAGGGTGTAGCCGTCCTTCTCCTCGATCTTGAGCATGTCGGCGACCAGGCGCTGGTTCTTCACCGACGCGGGCAACTGCTGACGGGCGAACCTGGACAGGAAACGCGTCTGCTCGACCGCCGAGATCTCCAGCGGCCCTTCCAGCCAGAACGTGTCCACCACGCCGCCGACCTCGCGGTTGCCGTAGCCGAGCCGGTGGAGCCACTGCTGTTCCCGCTTCAGCCCGATACGGCGGGCGATCGTCTGGAAGACGGGCACGTTGGAAGCCCTGATCGCGTCGCCGAGGTTCATGTCCTTCTCCCACTCGGGGAAGCGCTGCGGCTTACCGCCGTACGGGATGACCTCCTTGTCGTCCTTGACGGCGCCGGTCTCCAGCGCGACGAGGGCGTGCGGGATCTTGAAGGTGGACGCGGGGATCAGGCGGCGTTCGGCCCTGGCCCGGTCGACGACCGTGACGCGGCCGCTCGAGACGTCGAGGAGGGCGAAGGCGCCGCGGACGCCTGCCTGGTCGAACAGCGCTCGCAGGTCATCGCGCACGATCGGCCCCGGCTGGATGGTGACCTGGACGGGGGTGGTGGAAAGGGTGGCGTGGGCGGTTCCGCCGAGCAGCGCGGAGACCGCCACGAGGGCGGCGCCGACCATCATCTGGGGACGTTTCATGCCGGAGATCAGATCAGCACCGCGAACGACATGTCCAATAGTGATATCGCGCCAGATCTATGGAGATTCCGATATCACGCCTGGCAGACGCCATGAGAGGGCCCGGCCTTCGCGGGAAGGCCGGGCCCGAGGGGCGTCATCTTCTTGCTGGAAACTTCCGAAAAACGGCGACAGCTTTCTGCAGGAAGCCGTCAGGCCGGATCATGACGCGGCAGTTGACGATCCGTCACGCGGGTGCGTTACGGGGCGTGCGGTGCTTCAGCGTGATCCGGTTCGAGCGTCGCGCCGGTTCGAGCGTGATCGTGCGGGCCGTTGCCGGAACATGGCGTAGGTCGTGCGTGATCATGATGGTCGTGCGTCCCTCCATCAACCGCGCCAGAGGCTCCATGATCCGCGCCGCGGTGGCCTCGTCGAGGCCGGTCATCGGCTCGTCCAGCACCAGCACGGGCGCGTCGCGCAGGATGGCCCTGGCGATCGCGATGCGCTGGCGCTGCCCGCCCGACATCAGCCGTCCCCGCTGCCCGATCGGTGTGTCGTACCGCTGGGGCAGGGCGTTGACGAAGTCGTGCACCCCGGCGAGCACCGCCGCCTCCACGACCTCGTCGAGCGTCGCGTCCGGCCTGCCGTACGCGATGTTGTCCCGTACGGTCCCCGAGAACAGCAGGCTCTCCTGGTGGAGCAGCGTGATGTTGTCGCGGAGAGAGGCCATGGTGACGTCGCGGATGTCGGTGCCGTCGAGCAGGACGCTTCCCGCCAGCGGGTCGTAGAAGCGCAGCAGCAGCTTGGCCAGCGTCGACTTGCCCGCGCCGCTCGGCCCCGTCACCACCACCAGCTCGCCGGGCGACACGGTGAACGACACGTTCTGGAGCGTCGGCCGGCGGCGCTGCGGATAGGTGAAGGAGACGTGGGCGAACTCGATGTACCCCCGGCTGCGCGTGGCCAGCGGTACGGCGGAGGCCTTGTCGGCGACCGCGGGACGGGCCTTCAGCACCTCCATGACCCTGTCGGAGCCGGCCGCCGCCTCCGAGACCGTCAGCGCGATCTCGCCGAGCTGCTGCACGGACGGATACAGGTAGGCCAGGTAGGCGGCGAACGCCAGCAGGCCACCGATGGTGAGGCGTCCCGAGGCGATCTCCCAGGCGCCGAAGCCGATGATGACGATCAGGCAGAGCGTCTCCAGCACCTGGACGGCAGGGCCGTACGCGCCGGACAGCCAGGCCTGCGTCATGTTCGCCCTCAGCCAGGTGCGCCCCTCCCTGTGCAGGTGGCGCGACTCCGACTCCTGGCGGTTGTACGCCTGGACGAGTGACTGGTTGGACAGGCTCTCCTCGATGACGCTGTTCATCGCCCCGTTGCTGAGCCGCTCGCGGGCCGCCGCCGTCCTGAACCTGCCGGCGAACAGCTTGGACACCAGCAGGAACGCGGGGACGAGCGCCATCGTCACCAGGGCCAGGTCCCACCGGATGTAGAAGGCGGCACCCGCGAAGAACACCACGCTGGCGACGGTGGTCAACACCTTGACAAGCCCTGACCCGACCAGTTCCTCGATGGCCGCCACGTCGTCGGTGAGCCTGGCCATCAGGTCGCCCAGCTTGCGGTTGTCGAAGAAGTCGGGGGTGAGGGTCTCCAGGTGCGCGAAGATCCTGTCCCTCAGCTTGAGCAGGAAACGTTCGGCGCCGAGCGCCGTGACATAGGTGGCGCCGAAGGAGAACAGGCCCGCGATCACGGCTACGCCCAGCCAGACCGCCGCGGGGCTCCAGAACGCGGCGAGGTTGCCGGAGCTGAGCACCTCGTCGGTGATGTAGCCGAACAGCGCGATCCCCGCCACTTCACACAGCGCGGCCAGGAGGGCGAGGACGCCGCCGACGGCGAACAGCTTCCGGAGGCCACGGGTGTCGGGCCAGAACTCCTTGAACGTCCTGCGGATGGTGACAGCCGGGGCGAGGGGGGAGCTGTCACGAGCATTAAATGAGAGCCGACGGATGATCCATCGGCTCTCACGAGAACTAACTACCACCATCCCCACCAGCGCCGGCGCCAGCCCCAGCCGCCGCCGCAACCGCACCGGCGACGCCAGCAGCCTCCGCCCCAGCCCCAGCCGTTCTGAGAGGTCGGGTAGATCCGTGTGAGAGTCATCGTTCCTCCCCGTGAAGTGGCTCTCGTTTCAATTCAGAACACTAGCACCCAAATCGGGATGAATCATCAATTATCGCGCATATTGAACATCTCTTTGCGGCAGGATCTCAGGGAGATCGGCTGGCCTATTTATGTAAATGCACGTTAAACCCTTCACAGGTTTGCGATACCTAGCCGGACCTGGGCAAACGCGACGTCAAGCTGATGCTGTACGGGTGTCAGCGCGCGAAAGTCGCGACCTTGTTTCGTTGTACGGGCAAGGAAGTTCGTGCAACAAATCGGGCGCCAAATTCCAGCCGGGGATGCGGATGTTTCGGCATAAAGATGGTGATTTGACGGCGTGTCGCCAGGGTTATGCCTGCCGCGTCGTCTGCTTGCGGCCCCTCGGTGGGGGTCGGGAGGGTTCCGGCGATCCCGTACGGCGAGGCGGAGGACCGCGCGCAAGCCGCCCGCATCCTCGCGCCGGGCCCCCACGAGGGCATGGAGTGACGGCTGGGAGAGGGGGAGCCGGAGGGGCCGTCGGTCGGGAGGTGGTGCGGGGCCGGGAGCGGCGCTGAACCGTGTGCAGCCGGAAGATGCGCGGCGGCCAGGAGTGGGCCGGGGCCGGGAGGAGCGCTGAACAGTGCGCAGCCGGGAGACGCGTGGCGGCCAGACGTGCGCGCAGGCGCGTCGCGGGCCATGAGTGCCAGGACGGAAGCGCGGGACTGGACGGGAAGTCTGGGGTCTGCGGAAGGGACGGGGAGGTCGGTGGACCGCCGGGGTCATGGGGTCCGGCGACGCAGGACCGACGCCGGCGCGGGGAGTGGGCGGGGTGCGAGGGAGGACTACGGCCGCGAGGGAGCGTGGTGGGACGAGGGGATGGGGGCTGCGGGGAGTGGGTGGGGCGTGGGGACCGGAGGTTGCGGGGAGTGGGCTGGGGCGTGGGGACAGGGGGTTGTGGGGGAGTGGGGCGGGCTGCGGGACGGGGGCGCAGGGGGGCGTCGGGCGGGAGCGGTGAGGCGCAGGTCGGCCGGTGGGCCGCGGCCTGCGCCTCCGGTGGTCACACCCCCGCGCGGGCGCGGCTGCTGCCGGCCATCGACCGGTCGAACGTCGTCGTCTCCGGGGTCTCCTCCATGTCCTTGTGCGTCTCCTCCATGCGCAGGGCCACTCCGAGCGCGAAGCACGTCGGCGCCCACTCGCCGATGAAGATCCCCCACCGGTCGGCCCTGTCGATGTTCTCGGCGGTCCTGGAGGCCATCCAGGAGATGATGGACGCGCCGATGGCGGCGAACCCCGCGGCGTACATGTGGCTGGACCTGAGGCCCATGGCGTGCAACTTCTTGATCATCTAAGATCCCCCCTTGTCGTGGGGAACCTGCCCTTCCCATCGGACGGAAACCCGGCGTGGGACACAAAGAATTGGCATCCGGTGCCGGCCCTGCCCGCACGGGATGGCCGCTCCACTGTCCGGCCCGCGGTCCGCTCGGCCCGCGGTCCGCTCGACCCGCGGTCCGCCTGGCCTACCGTCTGTCCGACCTGTAGCCCGTCTGATCCGCTGTCTGTCCGTCACCCGTAGTTCGACGCCCGTAGTCCGTCACCCGTAGTCCGTCTGGCCCGCTCGCCGTCCGAGCCGCCGGCTGTCCCGCAGGAGGAGACCCTGTGACCGCTGATCGCCACCGCCCCGGCTACGTCCGCCGCCGTCTGGGCCGGGCGCTGCTCGGCTACGCCGTCGCCCTGCTCGTGGCCGCCGTCGTGGTGGCCGTCTGGTGGCTGACCCGGTAAGCACGGCCCCCGGCTCGCACCCGAGTCAGGCATTGGCCGTCTATCGCAGGTGGGTCGCCCTGCTGGCCGCGGTGGCCGTCCTGTCGATCTGCAAGCCGTGGGGGAGGACCCGCTGGGGACGCCTGGCCGCCCGGATCCGCCCGGACGCCAGGACGGTCGTGTCCGCGACGACCGCCACCGGTCACCCGATCGGCGATCCAGAGGACGGCGACGTGCTCGACGTCGCCGGTCTGGACGCCTGGTTGCCGATGGCGGTCGGCGGGTCGCTGAGGTCCTGACGTCCGGGTCGACGGCCCGCTCCTACACGCCGTTCACGCCGTTGAGCAGGCTGGTGCCTTCCAGCAGCTTGCCGAGCAGGTCGGTGATCTGGTCGGTGTTGCCTCGGCTCGGCACCTCCCAGGCCGCCGCGGCGGCCGGGCCCGTTGCCATGCCCAGCGCCAGGACGACGCCGGCGGTCGTGATCGCGAAGCGCTTCATGTTCTGTTCCCCCTTGAAGATCCTTGCCCGGCACGCTATCGATTCCGGTGGCAATGGCCCGTCAAGCACGGGGCTGTGTTCGTCAACGGGATCACGGCCGCGCGGGACGGCTCGCGGTGCCGGGGACGGCCGGGGGCACAGCCGACGAGGTGGCCCTTTTGCCGCCTCTTGGGGCGTCTCCTGGCACCGTGAAGTATGGACTCCTCGGGGGAGCGCTGGGTTTCCGCACTCCGTGACCAGGCCGCCCGCCTGGCCTTTCCCGACTGGGTGCCCGGACCCGACGACTGGACCTCCCTGTACACCAGCTTCGAGGAGGGCGGCGCCCCGCTGACGGAGGTGGCCGTCTACCGGGGCCACGACCGCATCCACTTCATCCGCTACACCGGCAACGAGCTGATCGCCTTCTGGACCAGGCTGGTCGACCGGATCGCCGAGTGACACCCGCTGAACCGCGAAATTGTCGGTCAGGTACGAAAGACTGATGCCATCATGGTGATCTCCCCTTCGCTTCCCTTCACTCCCGTGCGCTCGCCCTCGGGCGACATCGTGGTGTTCTACACCGGCACGGAGCCGCGCATGACGCGCGAACAGGCGCTGGCGCTCGCCGACCGGCTGCGTGAGCTGGCCACCGAGACCCCGCCCACCGGCATGGCCGCCGGGATCCTCTGCGGAGCCGACCGGCCGTGACCCCGGCCGCCTCCAGGACCCCGGCGGCTTCCAAGACCCCGGCCGCCTCCAGGACCCCGGCGGCTTCCAAGACCCCAGCCGCCTCCAGGACCCCGGCGGCTTCCAATACCCCAGCCGCCTCCAGGACCGCGTCGGCCGGCCCGGATGAAGGCATGCGCCTGTACGTCGAGCTGGCGCTGACCGCCGCCGAGCGGGAGCGGGTCCGCGCGCTGGCCGGCGACGTGCCGGTGTGGTTCGCCCGTCCCAAGGAGCACACCGCCCGCGACGCCGAGGCCTTCGCCGGGGCGCGGGTCGCGGTCGGCAACTGTCCGCCCGAATGGCTGCCGGCGGCGCACCACCTGCGGTGGCTCCAGCTGTCGTCCATGGGCGTCGACCGGTACGTGGGGCTCGACTGGGCCACGCTCGGGCGGCGGATCACCGTCACGAACGTGTCGGGCGCGTTCGCCGACCCTGTCGCCCAGACCTGTCTGGCGGGCATCCTCGCGCTGTACCGGGGGGTCGACGAGCTGGTCCGGCTGGGGGAGCGGCGGACCTGGTCGGACCGGCCGCTCCGGCCGGGGCTGCGGCTGCTGACCGGGGCCTCGGTGGTCGTCCTCGGGGCCGGTACGATCGCGCGGCGGCTGGCCGAGCTGCTGGCCCCCTTCGGCTGCCGCGTCACGCTCTACTCCCGCAGGATGACCCCGGCCGAGCTCGACACCCTGCTGCCGGGGACCGACGTGCTGGTGGGGCTGCTGCCCGGCACGCCTGAGACGGCCGGCCTGCTCGACGCGACCCGGCTGGCGCTGCTGCCGCCCGGCGCGATCTTCGTCAACGCCGGGCGCGGCTCCCTGGTCGACGAGGCGGCGCTGGTGGCGGCGCTGCGCGAGGGACGGCTCGGCGGTGCGGTCCTCGACGTGACGGCCACGGAGCCGCTGCCGCCCGGGCACCCATTGTGGAGCTGCCCGAACACGCTGCTCACCCAGCACACGGCGGGCGGCTCCGACCGGGAGTCGGAGCAGATCCTCGAGATCTTCGAGGACAACTGGCGCAGGTTCGTCGCGGGCCGGCCGCTGCGCAACGTCGTGCAGTGGTCGCGCGGGTTCTGAGCACCGGCCGGGCGGCAGGATCGCCCGTGCTCTCCCGCCAGGCGGCGGTCGAGAGTTTACCTTTCCCGCAGGCAGGGCGCTGACCTGGGGTTTCGCGTGCTGTGTGCTGTGAGCGTGATCACACGTCACCGATTTGTGACCAGTCGCCCCCTTGCTGGGGCGGTTGGGCCGTTTGTACGGTCCCTTCATTGCCACTTAACAACTTGTTCAGTGCAGAGAATCGAGACGTTCGATGGCAGCTGAGCCCTTGGGCGACCGGATCCGTGCCTACCGTCTTATGCGCCAGATGACCGTCAGGGGTCTGGCGGCACAGGCACAGGCCAGCGCCAGCTTCATCAGCCAGTTGGAGCGCGGCCAGACCAGTGCCAGCGTCGGGATGCTGCGGCGGGTCGCCGTCGCGCTCGGCATCACGGTGGCCGATCTGTTCAGCGAGGACGCGGTGGACGGCCACCGCATCGTCAGGCGGTCCGAGCGCCCCGAACTGCACGCGGGACGCGGATCGCGCAAGTACCTGATCTCGCAGCGACCACTCCAGAACCTGGAGGTGTACAGCGGCGAGTTCGACCCGGGCGCATCCACCGGCGAGGAGCAGTACACCCACGGCGACTCGCAGGAGATCCTGCTCGTCCTGCGCGGCACCGTCACCGTCCATCTGGGGGACAGGGAACTGCCCCCGATGGGTCCCGGCGACAGCGTCGAGTACCGCACTTCCATCCCCCACCGCGTCGTCAACGACGGCGACGAGGAGGCCGAGGTCCTCTGGATCATCGGCCCCCCCACCCCCGACTGAACCCCACATCACGCTCTACGAGGGGGCAACCCCATGCTCATCCGACCCAAGCGACTGGCCGGTACGGCCATCGCCACGGCCTCCCTCCTCCTGGTCGCGGCCTGCGGCGGCAGCGCCGCCGCGCCCGCGGACATCGACCTCGGCTCGGGACCCGCACAGTCCGGAGCCGTGAAGAAGGACGCCCTGAAGGGCGTCAACATGACCTTCGTCTCCTACGGCGGCGTCTACCAGAAGGGTCAGCAGGACGCGGCCATCGACCCCTTCGCCAAGGAATCGGGCGCCCAGGTGCTCCAGGACGGCCCGACCGACTACGCCAAGATCAAGGCGCAGGTCGACTCCTCCAACGTCACCTGGGACGTCGTCGACACCGACTCGATCTGGGCCGAGGCCCAGTGCGGCAAGCTGCTCCAGCCGCTCGACTACACGATCATCGACAAGTCGAAGGTGCCGGCAGGCCTGGCCACGGAGTGCAGCGTCCCCGCGATGCAGTACGGCATGGTCCTCGCCTACAACAAGGACAAGTTCGGCGCCAATCCGCCGCAGGGCTGGGCGGACTTCTTCGACACCGCGAAGTTCCCCGGCAAGCGCGCCGTCCCCGGCATCCCGGGCGACGCGGCGCCCGGCCCGTACGAGGCCGCGCTGGTGGCCGACGGCGTGGCCGCCGACAAGCTCTACCCGCTCGACGTCGCCAGGGCCACCAAGAAGCTCGACGCCGTCCGCGGCGACCTGGTCTTCTGGAAGACCGGCGCCGAGTCGCAGCAGCTGCTGGAGTCGGGCGAGGTCGACATGGTCATGATGTGGAGCGGCCGCGCCTACGCCGGCATCAAGAACGGCGCGACGTTCGACGTCCAGTGGAACGAGTGGATGCCGATCATGGACTCGCTGAGCGTTCCCAAGAACGCCAGGAACCCCAAGGCGGCCATGGCGATGATCAACTACTACCTGGGCGCCCAGCAGCAGGCCAAGCTCACCGAGCTGACCTCCTACTCGCCCATCCACACCGACGCCCAGCCCAAGCTCGACGAGCTCGGCACCTCCTTCCTGACCACCCGCCCCGAGATCGTGGACAAGAGCCTCAAGGTGGACGGCGCGTGGTGGGCGAAGAACCAGCCCGAGATGATCGAGAAGTGGTCCGCCTGGCTCGGAGGCTGAGCGCGCCGTGAAAGAGAGAACGGCGGGGCCCGCGCTCCTTCTGCTGCCCGCGCTCATCGCGCTCGGCGTCTTCTTCCTCTACCCGTTGGGGTCGATGCTGGTCAGCGCCTTCACCGACCCGGAGCCCGGCCTGCGCAACTTCGCCTGGTTCTTCGGTGAGCAGGCCAACATGCAGGTGCTCGGCAGGACGTTCAGCACCGCGCTGTGGGTGACGCTGGTCGCGCTGGCGCTGTCCTATCCCTACGCCTACGCGATGACGATCGTGGGGGCGCGGGCCAGGGCGATCCTGACGCTGCTGGTGCTGGTGCCGTTCTGGACCAGCCTCATGGTGCGCACGTTCGCCTGGGTGATCCTGCTCCAGGACACCGGTGTGATCAACAAGGCGCTGGGCGCGCTCGGGATGGGGCCCTTCAGCCTCATCCGCACCCAGACCGGCGTGGTCATCGGCATGGTGCAGCTGCTGATGCCGTTCATGGTGCTGCCGCTCTACGCGGTCATGAGCGGCATCGACCGGCGGCTGCTGCCAGCGGCCACCAGCCTGGGCGCGCACCCGGTCACGGCGTTCGTCAAGGTGTACGTGCCGCTGTCGCTGCCCGGCGTCTCGGCCGGGTGCCTGACGGTGTTCATCAGCGCGCTCGGCTTCTACGTGACGCCCGCGCTGCTGGGCTCGCCGACCGACGCGCTGATCTCGCAGCAGATCTTCACCCAGGTGAACGGCCTGCTCAAGTGGGGCCGCGGCGGCGCGATGGGCGTCGTGCTGCTCGGGCTGACGCTCGCCATGATCGCGCTGCTGGGGCTGACGCTGCGCCGTACCGGGAAGAAGGTGACGGGATGAGGGCCCGCTGGCCGCTCTGGGCCTTCTGCGCGCTGACGGGCGTGTGGCTGGTCGTCCCGGCGCTGATCGTGGTGCCGCTGAGCTTCACCGACAAGCCGTCGCTGAAGTTCCCGCCGGACGGCTACTCCACCCGGTGGTACGAGAACTTCTTCGGCGACGCGGCGTGGATGTCCGCGCTCGGCACCTCCGTGCAGGTGGCGCTGCTGGTCACGGTCGTGGCCACGACGCTCGGCACGGCCGCCGCGCTCGGCCTGACCAGGGCGAAGATCAAGGGTCTTGCCCTGGCCCAGGGATCCATGCTGGCGCCGATGATCGTGCCGGGCGTCGTGCTGGCCATCGGCACGTACGCGGTGTTCCTCAAACTGCAGCTCGTGGGCACGCTCGCCGGGTTCGTCATGGCGCACACCGTGCTGGCCCTGCCGTTCGTCATCATCCCGGTCACCGCTTCGCTGCGTGGCTTCGACCGGCGGCTGGAGGACGCGGCCGCCAGCCTCGGGGCGAGCAGGTGGACCGCCTTCCGCAGCGTGACGCTGCCCCTGGTCGCGCCCGGCGTGGCCTCGGGGGCGCTGTTCGCCTTCGTCACCAGCTTCGACGAGGTGGTCGTCTCGCTGTTCATCCAGAGCCCGTACCTGCAGACCCTGCCGGTGAAGATGTACGCCAGCGTCACCAGGGAGACCGATCCGACCATCGCCGCCGCGGCCACGATGATCATCGCGCTCACCACGACGCTCGTCCTCGTCGCCACCTTCTTCGTCGCCAGGAGGACCCGTGCCAAGTAGCATCCAGCTCACCGGCCTCACCAAGACCTACCACGACTTCGTCGCGGTCGACGACGTGTCGCTGACGATCGAGCCCGGCGAGTTCATGACCCTGCTGGGGCCCAGCGGCTCGGGCAAGACCACGACGCTCAACATCATCGCCGGGTTCGTCAGGCAGACCAGCGGCGAGCTGACCGTTGACGGCACCTCCATCAGCGCCACCCCGCCGCACCGGCGCGACATGGGCATGGTCTTCCAGCACTACGCTCTGTTCCCGCACATGACGGTCGCGGAGAACATCGCCTTCCCGCTCAAGCAGCGCAAGGTGCCCAAGGCCAAGCGCGCCGAACTGGTGGCGGCCGCCCTGGCCACCGTCCACCTCGGCGACTTCGGCCACCGCTACCCGCGCGAGCTGTCCGGCGGCCAGCAGCAGCGCGTCGCCGTCGCCCGCGCCATCGTCTACAACCCCCGGGTGCTGCTGATGGACGAGCCGCTCGGCGCGCTGGACAAGAAGCTGCGCGACTGGCTCCAGCTCGAGATCAAGCGCATCCACGCCGAGCTCGGCACCACGTTCGTCTACGTCACGCACGACCAGGACGAGGCGCTGGTGCTGTCGGACAGGATCGCGGTGTTCAACAAGGGCCGCATCGAGCAGGTGGGCCCCGCCGCAGAGCTGTACGAGCGGCCGAAGACGTTGTTCGTGGCCAAGTTCCTCGGCGAGTCGACGGTCCTGCGCGGGCCCGTCTCCGGCCAGGGCATCGGGGTGTGCGCGCGCCTGCTGGACGTGCGCGGCGGCATCGACGGCAAGGACGGCGCCCTGGTGGTGCGGCCGGAACGGCTGGCCGTTCGCAAGCCGGGACACGAGGCCGAGCCCGGCTGGAACGCCCTGCCCGCGACCGTCACGGGCGAGATCTACCTGGGCTCCAGCCGCAAGCTGGAGCTGAAACTGCCGGACGGCAGTCCCGCGCTGGTCCGCGAGCAGGCCGGCGGCCTGAGCGAGGCCCGTGCGGGCGACGAGGTGACGCTGACCTGGCGCGTCGCCGACTCCGTCCTTCTACCCGACGAAAGCGACGCGGAGGCTGTGCTCACGTGAACCTCACCAAGGACTTCGCCAACGGAGGAGTCTCCTTCTGGTACCGGCAGATCGGCATCCCCGACCGCAGGGCGGCCCTGCCCGGCTCGCGCGACTACGACGTCGCCATCGTGGGCGGCGGCTACACCGGCCTCTGGACCGCCTACTACCTGAAGAAGGCCCAGCCCGACCTGCGGATCGCGATCCTGGAGAAGGAGTTCGCCGGATTCGGCGCCTCCGGCCGCAACGGCGGCTGGCTGTCGGCCGAGTTCGCCGGCTCGCGCGAGCGGCACGCCAAGGCGCGCGGCCGCCAGGCGATGATCGACCTGCAGCACGCCATGTTCGCGTCGGTCGACGAGGTCATTCGCATCGCGGGCGAGGAGGGCATCGACGCCGACATCCACAAGGGCGGGCTCATCCACACCGCCACCAACCCGGCCCAGCGCCGCCGCCTGCACGAGGAGCTCGACGAGCTGCGCGCGTGGGGTTACGGCGAGCAGGACCTGCGCCTGCTCGAACGCGACGAGCGCGAGTCGCGGCTGCGCGTGGCCGGCGCGCTCGACGCCACCTTCAGCCCGCACTGCGCCCGCATCCAGCCGGCCAAGCTGGCCGTGGGCCTGGCCAGGGTGGTCGAGGCGCTCGGCGTCGACATCTTCGAGGGCACCACGGTCACCGCGATCAGGCCCAGGCAGGCGATCACCACCAGGGGGGTGGTGAAGGCGGAGTACGTCATCCGCGCCACCGAGGGCTTCACCGCGGGGATCGAGGGCCAGCGCCGCCAGTGGCTGCCGATGAACAGTTCGATGATCGTCACCGAGCCGCTGCCCGCCGACGTGTGGAAGCACCTCGGCTGGGAGGACCGCGAGCTGCTCGGCGACGAGGCGCACGCCTACATCTACGCCCAGCGCACCGCGGACGACCGGATCGCCATCGGCGGGCGCGGCGTGCCGTACCGGTACGGCTCCCGCACCGACGACCGCGGCGCCACGCAGCGCTGGACCGTCGAGTCGCTGTGGCGCATGCTGGTCAAGCTGTTCCCTGCCGCGGCCGACGCGCGCATCCAGCACTCCTGGTGCGGTGTGCTCGGCGTGCCGCGTGACTGGTGCTCGACGGTCCACCTCGACCACGCGACGGGGCTCGGCTGGGCGGGCGGCTACGTCGGCAGCGGCGTCACCACCACCAATCTGGCCGGTCGCACCCTGCGCGACCTGGTGCTGCGGCGGGACACCGAGCTGACCGCGCTGCCGTGGGTGGGCCGCCAGGTCCGCCAGTGGGAGCCCGAGCCGCTGCGCTACGCCGGCGTGCAGCTCATCTACACGCTGTTCCGTGCCGCCGACCGGCGGGAGAACGACAGGGGCACCTCCACCTCCGGATACGCCCGCCTGGCCAACCTGATCGCGGGGCGCTGATGACGCATCTGAGCGACGCCTTGTCCGTGGCGATGCCGCCGGCCGTGCCCAAGCCCACCAGCCTGACCGGCCAGCGCGAGTCGACGCTGGAGCTGTGGCGTGACGGCGGCGCGGAGACCGGCGTGTGGGAGTGCGAGCCCGGCACCTTCACCGCCGTCCGCGACGGCTTCCACGAGATCTGCCAGATCCTGACCGGCAGGGCCACGCTGACTGCGGACGACGGCCAGGTGACCGAGCTCGTCCCCGGCTCCACCGTGGTGCTGAACGACGGGTGGAAGGGCACGTGGGTGGTGCACGAGACCATGCGCAAGATCTACGTCACAATTGACACTAATCCTACCTGATTAGTAGATTACCGGACGGCCCGCCGCGTGGCGGGCCGTCTTTCCGGCATATTTCCTGCTTCGGACGCGCGCCCCGGGCACCTGTCGGGCGGCCAGCAGCAGCGGGCCGCCATCGCCAGGGCGCTGGCGATGGAGCCGGAGGTGATGCTCTTCGACGAGGCCACCTCCGCCCTCGACCCCGAACTGGTCAAGGGCGTGCTGGGGCTGATGGCCGAGTTGTCGCGCGAGGGCATGACCATGGTGGTCGTCACCCACGAGATGGGCTTCGCCCGCGAGGCGGCCGACACCGTGCTCTTCCTCGACGAGGGGGTGTCGGTGGAGGCGGGGCCGCCGGCGCGGATCTTCGAGGCGCCGGTCAGCCCCCGGCTCAAGCAGTTCCTGTCGGACGTGCTGTGAGCGTGGCGCCCGGCGGCACCCGCTGGACCTGCCCGCCTGCCGTCCAGGTGTAGGTCACGTGGTCCGACAGGTTGCTGAGCGTGGTGGTGCCGCCCTCGTGGCGCACCGCCACGCTGCCGCCGCCGACGGGGATGCCCGAGACCGACAGCCAGTCGATCCCCGCGGGCAGCGCCGGCTCCGTGGCGATGGCCGCGCCGTTCGGCCGCACGCCGAGCAGGCCCTCGACCACCTGGCTGACCAGCGTGAACGACACCTCCGGGTAGTCGCCGTTGCGCCCGCCCGCGACGTGCTCCTCCTCGCGGGCGGCATAGATCTCCCGCATCCACCGCCAGGCGGTCTCCGGCCTGCCGGCGCGGAAGAACGTGTCAGGCAGGTAGGTCCACGCCTCGATGTTGTGGGGCCTGCCAGGGCCGCCGGCCTGGGCCTCGATCGTGTCGAGGAGCCCGGTGTCGGCGGACAGGCCCTTCAGCGCGGGGAACCAGCTGCTCTCCCTGCCCCAGCCGGTGACGGGGCGGCCGTCGGCGGTGAAGCCGCGCACGTCCGTCCACTCGGCGGCGAACCAGTCGCGCAGCTCGGCGGCCCGCCGCAGGTAGTCGTCGCCGTCCAGCCCGCGCGCCCGCGACAGCTCGGCCATGGCCAGGAAGGCCGCGTACCGCGCGGCCACCCCGTCACCCGCCACCGCCAGCGGCTCGCCCTCCAGCTCGTTGTAGGAGGCGGTGCCCTCGAAGATGCTGGTGCCCATCGCGGTGGGCGGCAGCTCGATCGCGTGCCGGTAGTAGTCCCACAGCACCGGGTCGTCGACGTAGGCCCGCTCGCCCGTCCAGCGGTGGCCGACGGCGCCCGCCTCCACCAGCTCGTACACCGCGGGGACCTCCCTGACGAAGTCGCCGGGCCCGCGATAGTCGATCGCCAGGTAGGAACCGTCGAAGTTGAACGCCCACACCGGGCGGCGGCCGTGCTCCTCGGTGGCCGAGGCGGCGAACAGGCGCAGCATCGTGAGGTTGGCCTCGTGCAGGCCGAGCAGGTGGGCGCCGGGGAGCTGGTGGACGAAGTCGCGCAGGTAGAAGCCGCTGCGGTGGGCGTAGCCCGCCCAGTACGAGGCCAGGTAGACGCCCTCGCCGGTGCCTTCCGGCCGCCGCTCGTCCACGTCGACCGGGCCGCGCGATCCGGCCGGGTGCGCCCAGCGCAGCGCCCGGTCGCACGCCCACTCGAACATCGCCACCAGCTCCTCGTTCGAGGAGTCGATACGCATGAAAGCCTTCCGATCAGGGTCCGAGACTGGGCCGGACCACCAGCTCGCCGGGGAGCAGGAGCCCGGACGGGGGAGTGACGCCGTCCTCGATGATCCGCAGCAGCCGGCTGACCAGCGCCTCGGCGATCCGCCGCAGCGGCAGCCGCACCGTGGTCAGCGCCGGCTGCAGGAACGCGGTCACCGGCAGGTCGTCGAAGGCGACGAGGGCCACGTCGCGGCCGATCTCCATACCCTCGGCCCTGGCGGCGGCGTAGACGCCGAGCGCGAGCCAGTCGCCCCCGGCCACGATCGCGGTCGGGCGGTCGGCGCCCGCCAGCAGCTCGCGGGTGGCCGCGACGACCCGCGCGGGCTCGTCACCCGGCACGGCGAACTCCCGGCCCCGCAGGCCGTGGCGCCGCACGCCGGCGCGGAAGCCGTCGCGCCGGTCGTCCATCCACGGCTGCCCGCTGGAGGAGGCCAGGAAGGCGACCTCGCCATGCCCCCTGTCCGCCAGCAGGCCGACCAGGTCGACCACCGCCTGGACGCTGTCGACGTCCACCCACGCCTGCGGCTGCCCGGGCTCGGTCCTGCCGAAGGCCGCGAAGGGGAAGCCCTCGGCGGTCAGGTAGGCGACCCGGGGGTCATCGCGCAGTATGTCGGACAGCAGGAAGCCGTCCACGGTCCGCGCGGCGAGCAGCTCGTCCAGCGCCTGCTCCTGGCTCTGGTCCGGGCGCGGCCGTACCAGAAGGATCCGGTAGCCGGACTCGCCCGCCGCGGACACGACGGCCTCGAGGAAGCCGCCCATCAGCGGGTTGGGGTTGGCCGGGTCGTCGACCGGCGTCGGGTAGGCGATGATCCGCCTGGTGCCCGACTTGAGGCTGCGCGCCGACTGGTCCGGACGGTAGCCGAGCTCCTCGATCAGCGCGGTCACCCGCTCCAGCGTCTCCGCCTTCAGCCGGTGCGGGGCGTTGAGCGCGTTGGAGATCGTCTGACGCGACACGCCGGCCGCGCGCGCGACGTCCTCGATGGTGACCCCGCGCTCGCGCGGCCGACGTGTCGCCACTCAGTCTCTCCTCAGCTTGAGCAGACCGCCCATGGGCACCTCGACCAGCCTCGCACCCGCGTCGAACCGCAGCCTGTCGGCGCTGACGAGCGTGCCGCCGCAGTCGAAGACCTCGGCGCTCGCCTCGCCCTCGCCGTAGAGGACCACCCGGGGGTCGGAGTCGGCGTTGGCGACCAGCACCTCACCCGTGGCCGGAACGTCCACGGGGAGCGCGGCGTAGCGGGCGATGATCGTGGTGTCCCCATCGTAGGCCCGCACGAGGGGGTAGCCGTGCTCGGGCTGCGCCGGCTCCAGGGCGCCGAGTTGCAGGGTGTCCAGGTGGGTGCGGAAGACGCCCAGCCAGAACTCGACGGCGGCCAGCTGGTCGGGCCGCTGGGCGGCCAGGTCGACCGACACCTGCGGCACCGAGAACAGCGCGTTGATCAGGTGCACGGCCACCTGCTCGGCCGGCTCGTCCGGGTGCCACAGGATCATGTCCGAGTGCACGGCGACAGGTCCGGCGATCAGCCGCAGGTCGACCGTGCGCTGCCGGTTCTCCTGCGGGCTGAGCGGGCAGTCCATCGCGCGCACCATGTTCGCGTACGGCCACAGGCCCGGCCCCGTGTACGGCTGGCGGTGCTCGATCAGCACGTCCGGCCGCGTCCGGCGGAGCCGCGCGTCGAGGTCGTGCAGCAGCCGCCGCACCCCCTCGTCGACCTCCACGCAGTCGGCGCCGTCACTCGGGGCGGGATCGCCGCCCGGCGTGGCGAACCGGTCCACGAAGTCGATCTTCAGCCCGTCCATGCCCCACCGCTCGACCGCCTGGGCGAGCCTGCCGATGAGGAACTCGCGCACCTCGGGGTGGCGCGGGTCGAGCACGGCCGCGTCCATGTGGTCCAGGTAGCGCAGGAACCTGCCCTCGAAGTGCTCGAAGGCCGCGTTGTGCTTGCCGACGAACGGCAGCGCGTACCACAGCAGGTAGGCCATGCCGTTGTCGCGCACCCTGCGCACATGGCCCGCGATGTCGGGGAAGGCGGCCGGGTTGGGCTCCCAGTCACCGCAGAAGGCGTAGCCGCGCGCCCGGTCGGCGGTCTGCCAGCCGTCGTCCACGATGATCGTCTCGCAGCCGATCCGCCTGGCCAGCCGCGCCTGCACCTCCACCGTCTCCTCGGTGACCTCCTGGTGCATGCTGTACCACGTCGAGTAGGCAGGCAGCCGCGCCTGGAGGGGCGTCGGCGGCAGCTCGCGGCCTTCCTGCCACCAGGCCGCCACGTCGGCCAGCGCGGCCGAGTAGGGCCGCTCCGACACGTCGAGCCTGATCCGCAGCCCGTCGCCCTGGAGGGTGAAGACGAACTCGCCGGTCTCCTCGATCAGCCCGCCGGTGAAGCTGACCTGCGCCACCGTCTCGGCCAGCGCCGCCGTGCACACGTTGGCGCATGCCGTACCGACCAGGCTCACGACCGGGGAGCCCGTGGTCAGCCTGGCCGTCAGCGGCGCGGCCCAGATCGGCGGCACCCAGCGGGTGCCGCTGCCCGGCGTCCAGAAGGCGGCCGTGCTCACGCACGGCACCCTCCACTGCGCCGCCGTCGCCTCGGGGGCGTCGATCAGCCACACCCCCTCGCCGAGCGGCGTCACGGTGACGCCGGTGGTCCCCGCCACCGCCACCTCGACCCCGCCCGCGTGAACCACGGTCGTCTCGTCGAGCGCGTGCGGCCCCCAGATCTGCATGTCTATCCCTTCGTGGCACCGGCCAGCAGGCCGGAGATGAACTGTCTTTGGAGAATCAGGAAGAGGATCATCATGGGCAGCGAGGAGATCGCCGTGCCCACCATGATTTGGCCGAAGTCGGTCTGGGCCAGCCCCAGCAGGCTGGCGAGGGCCACGGGCAGGGTGTACATCTCGGGCGTGCGCATCGCGATCAGCGGCCACAGGAAGTCGTTCCACGCGCCGAGGAACAGGAAGACCGCCAGCGCCGCCAGGACCGGCCGCATCACCGGGACCACCACCCGCCACAGCACCCGCAGCTCGCCCGCGCCGTCGATCCGGGCGGCGTCCAGCAGCTCGTCCGGTATGGCCAGCAGCGACTGACGCGTCAGGAAGATGCCGAACGGCACCGACAGGCTGGGCAGGATCAGCGCCGGATAGCTGTCGATCAGGCCGATGTCGTTCATCATCTCGAAGATCGGGATGATGGTGACGCCGCTGGGAATGACGAGCGTCGACAGCAGCAGCACGAACAGCAGGTTGCGGCCCTTGAAGGTGAACTTGGCGAAGGCGTAACCCGCCAGCAGCGACACCACGATCGCGCCCGCGGTCTGCACCACCGCCACGTACAGGGTGTTGCCCAGCACGGTGACCAGCCCGATCGACTCCTCCAGCTTGGCCGTGTTCGCCATGAGCTGGTCGCCCGGGTAGAACTTCGGCGGCCAGGAGAAGATGTCGGCGTTGGCGTGGGTGGCGGCCATGGCCAGCCAGTAGAACGGGCCGACGCACAGCCCGAACACCACGGCCAGCACGAAAGTCAGCGTCCAGCCTTTCATGTCTTCTGCAACCTCATCTGTGCGATGCCGAACGCGGCCACGATCAACGTCAGGGCGTAGGCGATCGCCGCGGCGTAACCGAAGTCGAAGTAGCGGAAGCCGTTCAGGTACAGGTAAAGGGAGATCGTCAGCGTGGAGTTGTCGGGCCCTCCGCCGGTCAGCACGAGCGGCTCGTCGAACAGCTGCAGCGTCCCGATCGTCGACAGCACCACGGTCAGCGCCAGGATCGGCCGCAGCTGCGGCACCGTGATCGACCAGAACCGGCGGACCGGGCCCGCGCCGTCCACCATCGCCGCCTCGTACAGGTCCTTGGAGATGCTCTGCAGCCCGGCCAGGTAGATCACCGCGTTGTACCCGGTGTAGTGCCAGGTCAGGGCGATGACGATGGAGATGCGGGCCCAGAAGGGGCTGCCCAGCCAGTCGATGGGCGTCACGCCGAAGAAGCTGAGCAGCCAGTTGAGCAGGCCCGCGTCCTTGCGCAGGATCACCGAGAACATCACGCCGTAGGCGACCAGTCCGGTCAGGCTCGGCATGAAGACGCCGAGCCGCCACAGGCCGCGGAGCCGGACGGAGGCGGAGTTGAGTCCGAGCGCCAGCAGCAGCGCGAGGAACAGCATGATCGGCACCTGGACGACCAGGATCAGCCCGGTGTTCCAGAGCGCGGTCCAGAACAGCGGGTCGTTCACCAGCCGGACGTAGTTGTCGAGCCCGACGAAGGTGCGGGCCGCGCCCGCGCCGGTGGTCAGGCTGATGTACATCGCGGCGAGGATCGGATACGCCTTGAAGACCAGGAAGCCGGCGAGCGCGGGCACGATCAGCAGGTAGGGAACGTTGCGCCGGGTGACGAACGACCGCCTGCTCCGTGCCCGCTCCCGCGGCCTGGACAGGGTGAGCGTCATCCGGCGGCCGGCTTCCTGTTGGTCTGCTGGGCCAGCTGCGTGGCGGCCTCGGTCAGCGCCGCGGCCGGGTCGGCGCCCTTGAGCAGCACCTTCGTCTGCGCGTCACTGGCGAGCTTCAGCGCCCTGGCGTAGTCGCCGGAGTAGTAGGTGGCGTCGGCGCCCTCGGTGAGCGCGTCGACGAACGTCTTGAGCGCGGGCTGGTCGCCGAAGTACGGCTGGGGCGCGGTGAACCTGGGGTCGGAGTAGGCCGCGGTCAGCGCCGGGAACACGCCGCCCTCCGTGAAGACCTTGTTGATCACCTCGGGCTTGGTCAGCGCGTACTCGACGAACGCGTACGCCTCCTTCTGGTGCGTGCTGGTGCCCGACACCGACAGGTGAGTGGAGTTGACGATCGCGGCGCGCTTGCCGCCCGGCGTCACGGCCGGCGGCTGCATGACCCGCCACAGGCCCTTCTGCTCGGGACGCATCTCGGGGATGTAGCTGACGGCCCAGGCCGCCCAGGGCAGCACGGCCAGCTTGCCGTCGCTGATCATCTGCTTGGCCGTGCCCTCGCCGGAGGTGTCGGCGATGATCCCCGCGTCGTTCATCTTCTTGAGCAGGGTCATGGCTTGGACGGCGGGCGCGGAGCCGAGCGTGACCTCGCCCTCCCGGTTGAAGTAGAAGGCGCCCTGCTGCTGGAGCAGCGACTGGTACAGGTCCATGTCGACGTTGCCGGCGGCCGGCTTGTTGAGGCCGAGGAGGAAGGCGCCGGTCTTCTCCTTCAGCTTCTTGCCCGCCTCGATCGCCTCGTCCCACGTGGTGATCTTCTCCGCGTCGAGGCCCGCCTTGTCGAACAGGTCCTTGCGGTAGAAGAAGCCGACCGGGTTGACCTCCCACGGCATCGCGTAGACGCCGCCGTCCTTGCCGGTCACCGTCGGCCACAGCCCCTTGGCGAAGGCGTCCTTGTACTTGTCGGCGCCCAGCTTGCGCAGGTCGGCGAGGCCGCCGGGGAACTTGTCCATGTAGCCGGGCAGGTAGTCGATGCCGATGTGCAGCACGTCTCCCAGGCCCTTGCCGCCGGAGGCCATGCCGACGGTGATCTTGTCCCAGATGGCGGGGTTGCCGATCGCCTGGACGTTGACCTTGATGTTCGGGTTGGCCTTCTCGAAGTCCTTGGCCACGGCGGCCAAGCCCTCACTGGCGGGCTTCCACGACCAGACGGTGATCGTGACGGGGCCGTTCTGCGCCGCGTCGGGGGAGGAGCCGCAGGCCGCGGCGAGTGCTCCGGTGAGGACGACGGCCAGGGCCGCGCGACGGTTGATCATTTCTTTCCTTTCGGGGGGTCAGGGCCTGCGTGTGGTACGCAGTCCCTCGGCCAGGCGGTCCACGGCCTGGCTGGGGGTGGTGGCGTGGGGGGACAGCCGGATCCATGGGCCGCGCAGGGTGGTGGTGAGCCCTGCTCGCGTGAGGGCGGCATGGACGTCCGCGGGATCGTGCCCGGGGAGGCGGAAGCAGGCGATGCCGCCGCGCTCCTCAGGGGGCAGGTCGTCGTGCGGGATCTCCGCACCTGCGGCTCTGGCGGTGTCCAGGAGGGCGTCGAGGGTGTCGGCGAGCCTGGTGGCGATGGCATCGACGCCTACGGTGGTGACGAGATCGAGGGCGACGCCGAACGCGGCGACGGCCGGGTAGTCGGGGTTGGTCATGGTGTGCGCCGCCGCGCCGGGGAGCGGCTCGCGTGGATGGCCGCTCGTGCCGTCCGGGGCGGGTGCGGGGGCCTGTTCCGCCAGGGGTTCGCGGACGCCGGACCAGCCGCCGATGCCGGGGGAGAGGTGGCCCGAGACCCGGTCGCGGACGAGCAGGGCGGCGGCGCCCCACCCCGCCCTGAGCCATTTCTGGCCGCCGGAGGCCAGGACGTCGGCCGCCTCGACCTCCAGGGGAAAGGCGCCCAGGCCCTGGATGGCGTCCACGACCAGGACCCGGTCGCGGCCGAGGACCTCCTTGAGCGCGCCGAGCGGGGGCCGATGGCCGGTCAGCGCGTCCACGGCGCTGACCGCCAGCGCCCTGACGTCGGCGGTGAGGTGGGCGGCCACGACCTCGGGGGTCACCCGGGGGGCGTCGATCCACCGCACGCGTGGCCCGCCGCGATCCTGCAGGCGCAGCCACGGATAGACGTTGGCGGGGAACTCGCCGCGGCGCACCAGCACCGTGCCGCCCTGGAGGGCGGCTGCCGCCGCGAACAGCGCGTGGCTGGTCGAGGAGACGAAGGCGACCTCGTGCGGCGCGGCCCGCAGGAAGCCGGCGGTGTTCCGCCGCGCCTCCTCGAGCCGGGCGGCCAGCGTGTCCACCGCCCGCTCGCCCCTGCTCGCGCGGGCCGCCTCGACCAGGGTCATGGCGACGTCGTGTGAGATCGGGCCGACCCTGGCGAAGTCGAGATAGCCGGGCAGCTCGTCGAATCGACCCAGGTAGCGCGCGAGTTGAACGTTCATATCAACAAGGCGTGCCATGGGGGACTCCGGGGGTGGGGGGTGGATATGAGCGTTCAATATAGGGTATTTCGGGCGCGCCGGGAAGGCCCCGTGCGCGCCCGATGCTTTCTCAGTACTCGGTGGTCAGCGTGACACCGCTGAAGTCCGTCACGCCGTAGAGGCTGACGTGGTTCCAGCTGTTCGGCTGGACGTCGGCCACCAGGCTCTCGGCCGTGCCGGAGCCGGTCGACCTCGCGTCATAGGAAGAGGTGGTCGCCCACCCGCTCCGCCTGACGTACAGGTCGGCGTTGCCGGTGCCGCCGGAGGAGGTGACCTTCAGCCTGCTCACGCCCGCCGCGATCCACAGGTAGAAGTAGGCGTGGTTCTGGTTGGTGTGCACCGGTCGCCAGGCTGAGCGTCAGGGCGACCACGGTCGCCTTCGACAGGGTTCGCGCGATTCTCATCGCCACTCCTGGGGGGTGGAGCGCGGGAAGGGCGGTCACAACCTATACTCGAACACATGTTTCAGGCTTCGCTGCTCGACCTGTTCGCCGCCGAAGGCCCCGGGCCGCTCGGATCCACGGTCAGGCGCGTCGACCTGGGCCACGGTGCCTGGATCGACCTCAGGCCCGGCTGGATCGGCGGCGCCGACGCCCTGCTCGACCGGCTGATCACCGGAGTGCGATGGCGCGCCGAGCGGCGCCACATGTACGACCGGGTGGTCGACGTGCCCCGCCTGCTGGCCTTCTACGAGGAGGGGCAGGAGCTGCCCGACCCGGTGCTGGACGAGGCCAGGGCAGCGCTCGACGCCCACTACGGCGCCGAGCTCGGCGAGCCGTTCGCCACGGCGGGCCTGTGCTTCTACCGCGACGGCCGCGACAGCGTGGCCTGGCACGGCGACACCATCGGGCGGGGCAGCACCGAGGACACCATGGTGGCCATCGTCTCCGTCGGCGCCCCGCGGGCCCTCATGCTGCGGCCCCGCGGTGGTGGCGGCGCGACCGTGCGGCACGAGCTCGGCCACGGCGATCTCCTGGTGATGGGCGGCAGCTGCCAGCGCACCTGGGAGCACGCGATCCCGAAGACGGCCCGCCCGGTCGGGCCGCGCGTCAGCATCCAGTTCCGCCCCCGGGGCGTCCGCTGACCTTCGCGCCGGACCAGTCAGGTCGGCTCGTGCGCCGGCATCCGGTTCCGGCCCCGGGGCGTCCGCCGACCTCGCGCCCGATCAGTACGCTCGGCTCGTGCCACATACCCTGACCGCAGGTTGGATCACGCTCGTGGGGCCGTCGCCCGCCGCCGCGGCCACGGGCGCCGAGCTGGTCGCCCGATGGGCCGAGCCGCATCGCCGGTACCACACCCTCGACCACCTGCGGGCGGTCCTGCGCGCCGTCGACACGCTGGCGCACCTTGCCGGCGACGCCGACGCGGTACGGCTGGCCGCGTGGTTCCACGACGCGGTGTACGAGGGCAAGGCCGGCTCGGACGAGGAACGCAGCGCCCAGCTGGCCCAGTCCCGGCTGCCGAGATGCGGTCTGCCGCAGGCTCGGGTGGCCGAGGTGGCCAGGCTCGTCCGCCTCACCGCCACGCACGACCCCGACTACACCACCGAGCCCCCCTCCTCGCCTGGGCGCGGCCGGGACGCGAACGGGGCGGTGCTGTGCGACGCCGACCTCGCCGTCCTCGCCGGCGACGACTACGCGGCATACGCGCGGGCCGTCAGGCAGGAGTACGCGCACGTGCCCGACGAACTGTTCCGGCCCGGCCGGGCCCAGGTGCTGCGCAGGCTGATGGACGCGCCCCGGCTCTACCGCACGCCGCTCGCCCACGACCTGTGGGAGGCGAGGGCCCGCGCCAACATGACCGCCGAACTCGCCACCCTCGAAGCCTGAGCCCCGCCGGTCTTCTCGTGCGCCACCCTGCGGTCAACGCAGTCACGGACGGATCCCAGCCGCCCGGGCCGCCACCGCCCCGCGATCAGGCGGCTTCGCGTGCCCCGGCTGGTCTCGTGAAGGGTGTGCCGTCGTCCTGCGGTCAGCGGCGTCGGCGGGCCTGGCTGGTCTCGCGCAGTGAGTGCTGTTGTCCCGCGGTCAGCGGCGTCGGCGTACCCTCGCTGGTCTCGCGTGGGGTGTGCCGTCGTCCTGTGGTCAGTGGCGTCGGCGGGCCCGGCTTGTCGCGTGTATCGTCCTGAGTTAGCGGGGTTCCGGGGAGCGGCGCCTGCGGTGGCGCAGGCCGGCGGCGATGAGGCGGGCCAGCAGTTCCCTGGAGCTGACCGGCTCGGCGCCCAGCGCGACGGCCCGCGAGTGCACGGTCTCCGGCACGTCGTAGTGGTCCCTGTCGAAGGCCCGCGCCGGCACCCCCAGCAGCTCCGCGAACTCGTGCAGTTCCTCCAGCGAGCGGTCGCTGACCAGATGGGACCACAGCAGCCCCCGGGGGCCGGGCCAGTTCGGGGGATCGATCAGCACCGTCACGCCGTCAAGCGTAAAGCCACCCGCCGTGAGGCGGCGCCCCGAAACCGCGGCACTTCCGCCAGTCCTTGGGGCTGGACCAGCTCGAACCGCGCGCCGGCCCCACCCCGCGGCAGGAGACCCACCCACCGCGGATCAGGCGGTGGGCCGCTCCGCGGGCGATGGCATCAACCGATCGGTTGATGGGAGGTTCATCCAGACCCCTGATGGCCCCGGCAGGCCGCGACGGCAACCTGGAACACGTCAAGCCGTTCCGACCTGGAGAACCGACACCATGAAGATCCGTACCCGCCTGGTCGCTGGAGCCGTCGCCGCCATCGCTCTCACCAGCGGCCTGGCCACCACCCAGGTCGCGCGGGCCGCGGCCGCGGACCCGGCCGTCGTCGAGACCAAGGTGCTGTCCGCCGACGCCGCCCTGAAGATCGCCGACGCGGTGCAGAAGGAGGCGGCCAAGCAGAAGCAGCGCGTGACCGTCGCGATCGTGGACCGCTCCGGCGCCACCCGCCTGATCCTCAAGGGTGACGGCGCCGGTCCGCAGACGGAGGAGTCGGCCAGGCGCAAGGCGTTCACCGCGGTGAGCTTCGGCCAGGCGACCAGCGCGCTGTCGAAGAACCAGGCGCTGGCGGCCATCCCCGGCACGCTCCTCCTCGGCGGCGGCATCCCCGTGGCGGTCGACGGCGCCCCGATCGCGGGCATCGGCGTCGGCGGCGCACCCTCCGGCGACATCGACGAGGCCCTCGCCCAGGCCGGCCTCAAGGCCGTCCAGGGCCTCGGCTGACCCGCTCCACTGCTGCCCGCCGACCCGCCGACCCACTGACCCGACCCGCTGACCTGGGGTGGCCCCCGCTCCTCAGGTCAGCGGGTGCGGCCGACCATCCGGTACGGCACGCCGTCCCCCGCGCCACCCGAGGGCGCGGGGCTGGTGCTGTCCAGGGATACGCTCCTCGATCGCGCGTGGCCCGGGCTCGTAACGGCGCCCCGGCACGCGACTCGGGGCCAACCCTCGACCCCGGCCCCGGCGAGATCGGAATCGGGAACGACCTCGGACCGGGTCACGCCGTGACGATCGTCGGAGCCAGCCTCGGATCCGGCCGCGCCGAGACCGGCGTCGGGACCACCCCTGAATCCAGGCCGCACGGAGATGGGTCGGTCTGTTCGGCCGCGTGTTCCTGTTGCCGGGGCGGCCGCACGACATGCCGCAGGAGGGTGATGAAGATCACCAGCGAAATCCCGTGCGAGGGAGGCCGCCGGATCGTCCTGTCGGGAATCGTGGGGGGCCGGAGGTCACCTGATGCACGTTTTCTCATGCGATGGGCCGTCGCGCCGCGATTCCCCCTTGTCGCCGGCCCGCGTGGAGTCGCGGACCCGGCCGACGGCCACGCTCCGTAGGTTCCTGTATCCCCGACCGGCGGATCCCTGGCCGGCGGTGAATCCTCAATCGGCGGATTCCTGGTCGGCGGATCCCTGGCCGATGTCGAACTCCCGGCCGATGGCGGATTCCCGGCCGGCGGCGGGCCCTCGGCCGATGGTGGATTCCCGGTCGATGTCGAATTCCCGGTCGATGTCGAATTCCCGGCCGATGGCGGATTTCCGGGCGGCGGATCATGCCGGGGCGTGCCGGAGCCGCGATGCGGTCGCGGGCGGCCCGCACGAGCGTCCGGTCGCGTCATGACGGGCGATCTCGCGCAGCCGTACCTGCTGTCCGCAGGAGAGGGCGAGGCCGCCGCCACCCCGCAGCTCACGCCCATGCGGATCAAGGCGTCCAGCGAGCTCACGGGGGGCGCGATGGGCATGCTGGAGAGCACGGATC
Organism: Nonomuraea sp. NPDC003804; assembly: GCF_040610675.1. Lineage (NCBI taxonomy): Bacteria > Bacillati > Actinomycetota > Actinomycetes > Streptosporangiales > Streptosporangiaceae > Nonomuraea > Nonomuraea sp. NPDC003804. The sequence continues at coordinate 314,259 of NZ_JBEXMT010000001.1, read as the reverse complement.
CGCCCGGCTTCTCGACCGTGCTGCACACCCACGAGGTCGCGGAGCTCTGGTACATCCTGGAGGGGCACTACGACTATCACGTGGCGGGGCGGTGGTTGTCGGCCGAGGCGGGCGCGGTGGTGTTCGTGCCACCGGGATGCCCGCACGGCCTGCGTGCGGGCCCCTCGGGAGGCCGCAAGCTGACGATCTTCGTGCCCGGTGGCACCGAGGGGTTCTTCCGCGACATCCACCGTCGTGCCGAGGCGGGTGACCTCCCGGAGGAGAGCATGCGCGCCCTCGACGCGACGTACGGTGTGACCACGCTCGGCCCGTTACCGCCCCTGGACGGCTGAGCCCGCCCGCGCCATGCCGCGTACCACGATCCAGTGGAAGGGCCGGATGACGGCGAAGTAGAGCCGGCCGGTCCAGTGCAGATACCTGATCACGGTCACCATCCGGAAGCGGTCGTCTCCGTCGGAGACGATCGCCAGGTAGGCGGCCAGGTGCGAGTCGCTCGCCTCCAGCAGCAGGTGCCGGTCCTCGACGCCTTCGACGACTCGGAAGAACCCGATCCTGCGGCCCGGCGTGAACGGGATGTCCTCGGGCCGCATGCCGCCCGATCCCGGCTGGACGTCCGGGTGGGCCGTGCGCAGCATCCGCGCGAACACGCCCCGCATCCGGTACAGGAGCCGCAGCCCGCCGGGTTCCCATCCGAGCGCGCCCGCGACGAACTCGCGCAGGTTCCCCCGGGCGGGGACCGGCAGCGTGTCGGTGAAGTCGCCGGAGTCGGTCAGGGCGCGCAAGGCGGCGAAGTCGGTGCCCATGCATCCTCCTTTTTAGAGAGTGTCCTCTAGAATTATGTTACATCCGGGCTGGTGGCCCGTTCGGGCGGGCGGCTCGGGCCGGTACGGCGGGCGGGTGGCCACCGAGTAGGCCCTGCGGAGGATCGCCAGGCGCACAGCCGCTGACTACTTTCCTATGAGGAAAACAGGTGCTACTTTCCTGAGAGGAAAACAGTCGACATCAGGGAAGGCCCATGGACCCTCAGAACGCCCAGTCCTCGCTCGACGACATCCGGCGCCTCCAGGACAAGACCCGCGACGCGATCGTCCGCCAGATGTTCCCGCTGCCCTATGTGGTCGTCTCGGCGCTCGGCATCTTCGCCGGGTTCGCGGCGATCGACCTCCCTCGCCCGTGGTCCATCGCCGGCACTCTGCTCGGGTTCGGCCTGTACGCGGGCATCGGCATCGTGTACGCGCACTGGGCCTCCGTCCGCAGGAAGGCCACCAGCGAGGAGGTGGGAATCTATGTGGCGTTGACGGTCGGCCTCCTGCTCGTCTTCGCCGTCACCAGGATCGTCGCCTTCTTCGTGTTCGGCGTGCCGGCGCATGGACTGCCGTCCCAGGCCACCGTCGCCGGTGCCGCGTCAGCCGTGACGTACGTGGCGATCATTCCCCTGGCTCGCCGGATCATGAAGAGGATCGTCGTGCAGGACGGTAGGCGCGGCTGATGGACCCGCTGTTCGACGAGTTCCTGCACGTTCCCGCGCGGTTGTCGATCGTCGCGGTGCTGGCGCCGGCCGACTGGGTGGACTTCGGTTTCCTCAGGGACGCGGTCGAAACCAGCGACTCGGCGCTGTCCAAGCAGGTCTCCGCGCTGGCCGCCGCCGGGTACGTCGCGGTCCGCAAGGGGCAGGACAAGCGGGCGCGGCGCACCTTCGTGCAGCTCACCTCCGAAGGACGGCACGCCTTCCGGCGGCACGCGGCGGCACTGGAACGAATCGTCGAACTCGCCAGGACGCCGGCGGAACAGCACCCGGGGGACGACCAACGCCACGCCGGCACAGCCGGGGGTTGAGAGCCCGTAGGGCGGGACATCGGGGGAGAACCGGTCCAGGGCGTGGGGGCTGGGTCGGGACCCCTCCGATCCGGGGCGGATGCGCCGCGGTGGCCCGCTCCCAAAGTCGCATCCGACAATGGATCTTTGGGCCGAGGCGCTCCCCGGTCGCCCGCCACCAGCATGGTCACCATGTCAAAGACGACCATCCGCGGCGCGCTGGCCGCCGGCATCGCGCTGCTCGCGTTCACGGCGACCCCCATGACGGCCACCGCGTTCGCCCGCGCCGCCGAACCGCCCTCGCCGTCCCCTGCCTCGCCGTCTGCTTCGCCGGCTTCGCCGTCCCCCGCTTCGCCGGGTGTCCTGCCCAGGCCGAGCGGCCCCCGCGCGGTGGGCGCCACCACGCTGCACCTGGTGGACGACTCCCGCCCGGACCCGTGGGTGCCCGAGGAGAAGGCGCGCCGGCTCATGGTGTCGCTGTGGTACCCGGCGAAGACGTCCACCGGACGGCGGGCGCCGTACATGACGGCGGAGGAGTCGGCGCTGCTGCTGAAGGGGCAGAAGATCACCGGCGTGCCCGGAGACACGTTGAGCAGGACCAGGACCAACGCGATCGCCGACGCCGCGCCGGTCGGCCGCCGGCGGAGCCTGCCCCTCGTCGTGCTGTCGCCGGGGTTCACCATGCCCCGCTCCTCGCTGACGATCCTGGCGGAGGACCTGGCGAGCAAGGGGTACGTCGTGGCGGGGATCGACCACACCTACGAGTCCTACGGCACGAGCCTTCCCGACGGCCGCACCGCGACCTGCGTCGCCTGCGCGGAGCAGGAGAAGGAGGCCTGGACGTTCGGGGACAAGGCCACCAGGGGCCGCCAGGCCGACATCGCCTTCGTGCTCGACCGGCTGACCGGGCCACGACCCGCCTGGAAGGGTGGCGAGCTGATCGACCGCTCCAGGATCGGGGTGGCGGGGCACTCCCTGGGCGGCAGCAGCGCCGCATGGACCGTGCTCAACGACTCCCGGGTGCGGGCCGGCGTCAACATGGACGGACCGTTCTTCGTCCCGGCCCCCGGCGAGGGGCTCGACCGCCCGTTCCTGATGATGGGCGCGGGGAAGGTCCACGAGCCCGGCGGGCAGGACTTCACGTGGGGACGTGACTGGAAGCGCATGACGGGCTGGAAGCGCTGGCTCACCGTGGACGGTGGCGACCACGGGTCCTTCACCGACTATCCGCTGCTCCTGGAGCAGGGCGGCATCGACCTCGGCACGCCGCTGTCCGGGGCCCGCGCGGCGGAGATCACCCGAAGGTACGTCGGCGCCTTCTTCGACCTGCACCTCGGCGGACGGCACCAGCCGCTGCTCGACCGGCCCTCCCGGCGCTATCCCGAGGTGAGGTTCTGGCGCTGACGTCCTGCCGGGCGCCCAGCACACCACCGGCACCGGGCGCGGCCGTCGCCCCGGACCGCCGCCGGCCGGCGTGGTTCCCGGCGAGCAGGCGTGGGGGTGTCCGGCGCGGGAGTCAGCCGGCCCGAGCTCGGCGTGTCGCGGTCATCGGCCCGTCGCCCGCCGCTTGAGCGCGGCCAGCATGACGCGGCGCACGAAGCCGCTGCCCAGCCTGATCACCGCCCAGTAGCGGGCCATCGCCCGGCGGGCGTCGGGGCTGGTGGTGATCATCCGGGTCTCGGTCGTCAGCAGGATCCGGCCACGGCCGAGGTCGGACAGGTGGAAGCCGACGACCGCCTTGGCGTAGCCGGGACGGTCGAAGGCGGCGAAGTCGGCGACGGGGACGGTGCCGGCCGCGCCGAGCCGCCACCACTGGCCGACCACACCGTGCACGATCTCGCTGCCCGGCACCTCGTCGAGCACGTCGAACACCGGCAGGTCCCGCTGCGGATGCCCGTGGAGCAGGCGGGAGAGGAGGTCGCGGGCGGCGAACAGCGGCCGGGCGGCCCTGATGTCGCCCGGCTTCAGGTCGTGGAGGGCGGCCCAGACCCGCTCCCGGGAGGCGTGGATGACGATCGAGTGCCGCTCGGCGTGTTCGGGGGCGGGCATGTACCGGTCGACAAGGGTGGACATGCGGTCCACTCTCCGCCGGGAAGCCAACCGGCGGCCTCCCACGGCGGAGGGAAAACGCTCCCCCGCGCGGGGGAGCGCGTCGAGTGGCCTACAGGTCCTTCTCCTGCTGGTCGAGGATGGACAGGGCCACCGACACCGCCGTGGCGGCGTCCTCCGCCTCGATCGCCGCCAGCAGCCGCTCGTGCGAGGTGTCCGAGCCCAGCACCGCCCGCTCCATGCAGTGGTCGCTGCGCACGCTGTCCCGCAGCGCGTCGCTCATGCTCCGGTACAGGTCGCCCAGCACCGGGTTGTGCGCCGCCTGAGCCACCAGCAGGTGGAAGTCGACGTCGGCGTCGGCGAAGGCGTCCAGGTTCACCGAGCGGCCGGCCTCGGCCCGGCGGGCCAGGGCCTGCCGCATCAGCTCGAGATCCTCGTCCGTCCGCTTGGTGGCCGCCAGCCGCGCCGCCACCAGGTCCAGGCCGCGCCGCACGTCGATGATGTCCATGGCGGCCGCCCTGTCCAGGCGCCGGCGCAAAGCCACCTGCGACTCGTCGCTGGCCGTCACGTACGTGCCGTCGCCCTGCCTGGTCGTCAGCAACCCCGCGTGCACGAGCACCCGTACGGCCTCGCGCACCGACAGCCTGCTCACTCCCAAAGAGGCGGCCAGCTGGCTCTCCGACGGGATCTTGCCGCCGACTGGCCAGGCCCCGCTCGCGATCTCCTGTCGAAGCTCGGCGATGGCGGCGTCGACAAGCGAGATCCGGCCCACGTTCCGCATCAGTCCTCTTCTCTAAACATCTGATGTCTGATAACTCTAGTGCGGAGTTCTCCTCAGAGTAAGGGGATCACCTCCCATGAGTTCCGTGCTGTTCACCCATATCCATCCCCATGACCTGCTGGTCGTCGACGGCCGCATCGCCGACCCCGCGACCGCTCCAGAGAACACCATGATCGTGGACGGCAAGGGCGCCCTCGCGCTGCCCAGCCCCGTCGACGCGCACATCCATCCCGACAAGACGACGTGGGGCCAGCCCTGGCTGAGCCGTGCCCACGCCGAGACCCTCATGGACCTCATCGAGGGCGACGTGCGCGCCCGCGCGGCCATGACCGCGTCGGTGGCCGAGCGGGCCGGGGCGCTGATGGACGCCGCCATCGCCCGCGGGACCCGGGCCTGGCGCGCCCACGTGGACGTGGCCCCCGTCCACGGCCTGGCCAACGTGCACGGCGTGTACGAGGCCGCGCAGGCCCGCAAGGACCTGCTCGACGTCCAGATCGTCGCCTTCCCCCAGCTCGGCCTGCTCACCAGGCCGGGCACGGCCGAGCTGATCGAACGCTCCCTCACCGAGGGCGCCGACGTGATCGGCGGCCTGGACCCCATCGGCATCGACGGCGACCTGCACGGCCACCTCGACGTGCTGTTCGGCATCGCCGAGCGCACGGGCGCGCCGATCGACATCCACCTGCACGACCGCGGCGAGCAGGGCCTGGCCCAGGTCAGGGAGATCGCCCGCCGCGCGGCCGGCCATCCCGTCACCATCAGCCACGCCTTCTGCCTCGGCGAGGACACGGCCGACAGCAGGGCGACCGACGAGCTGCTCGCGCGTTCCGGCGTCGCGCTGGCCACCTGCGCGCTCGGCGCCGACCCGGTGCTGCCCGTCGGCCCGCTCACCAGGGCGGGCGTGCTGCTGGCCGCGGGCTCCGACGGCGTCCGTGACCCGTGGACGCCCTTCGGCGACGGCGACATGATCGCGCGGGCGCACCTGCTCGCCTATCGCACCGACGCCCGTACCGACGAGGAGCTGGCCGCCTGCTACGCGGTCGCCGCGCACGGGGGCGCCGCGCTCCTCGGTCTGGAGCGGGTCGATCTCCAGGTCGGCGACCCCGCCGACTTCCTGCTGGTACAGGCCGGCTCGCTCGCCGAGGTCGTCGTGGACCGGCCCGTTCCCCAGTTCGTCGTCCGCGGCGGTGTCGTGATCGCCCAGGACGGACGTCTCCTCGAAAGGTCCCCGCAATGATCCGTCGTGCCGTACCTGTCGCCGGGCTCGTCCTGGCCCTCGCCGCCTGCGGCGGCGCTCCGCAGCAGCAGCAGCAGCAGGCGCCGGCGCAGGACAGGCCCGCCGCCCTCGACCTGAAGACCTCCACCACCGCGGCCGCCAAGGGCCTGGACAAGGTGACGTGGAACCTGCCCTACGAGCCGCAGACGATCGACCCGATCCGGTCGTTCAACTACGCGGAGAACACCGCGCTGGCCAACATGTGCGAGAGCCTGCTGCGGCTCACGCCCGACTTCGAGATCAAGCCTGGCCTGGCGGAGAAGGCGGACAATCCCACGCCGACGACCTGGGTCTACACGATCAGGAAGGGCGTGAAGTTCTGGGACGGCAAGGAGCTGACCGCCAAGGACGTGGCCGCCAGCCTGAAGCGGCATCTCGACCCGGCGCTCGGCACCTGGTGGGGCGACTACTTCCACACCGTCGAGTCGGTCGAGGCCACCGGGCCGATGCAGGTCACGGTGACGCTGAAGCAGCCTGACGTGCTGTTCAACCAGGCCATGGCCACGGCGGCGGGCGCCGTCGTGTCGGCGGAGTTCGCCGCGAAGAAGGACCTGGGCTCGCCCACCACCGGTGTCATGTGCACCGGGCCGTTCGCCTTCAAGGGCTGGAAGCCGGGCGACTCGCTCACGCTCACCCGCAACGACTCCTACTGGGACACCACGCTCGCCGCCAAGTCGAAGGAACTGGTCTTCCGCTTCATCGCCGACGAGACCACCGCGGTCAACGCGCTGCGCTCGGGCGAGGTGGACGGCCAGTACTTCTACCTGCCGCCCGCCGGCCTGGCCCAGCTGCGCGAGTCCACGACGGGGTCGGTGACGCTGGGCAGGTCGCTGACGTTCTGGACGCTGCTCAGCGCCGCCAAGTCCGGCCCCTACGCCGACCCCAAGGTCCGCCAGGCGCTCTCGCTCGCCCTCGACAGGGCCGCCATCTCCAAGGTCGTCTTCCAGGGGACCGCCGCCCCGCAGCGCGCGCTGGCCGGCGCGGAGTACTGGGGCTACGAGCAGAACACCTTCAAGCAGGCCTACGACGCCCTGCCGCCGGAGACCCAGGACCTGGCCAAGGCCAAGCAGCTGCTGACCGAGGCGGGCACGCCGACCCAGCCGATCACCATCGGCATCCAGGGCAGCGCCGCCACCCACGAGCAGACCGCCAATCTCATCAAGGCCACGGGCGAGGCGCTCGGCCTGAAGATCGACATCAAGGTCATCCCGGTCGAGCAGTACGGCAACCTCTACAGCGACCCCAAGGCGCGCGAGGGCATCGACGCCTTCTTCTCCACCTGGTACGGCAACGTGCCCGACCCGCTCGACATCTACACGGTCTTCCTGGCGGGCGGCAGGACGAACTTCAACGACTACCCCGCGGTCGACGCCGACATCAAGAAGGCCAGGGCGGAGTACGACCCGGTCGCCCGCGCCGCGCTGGTCACCGGCATCCAGGACAAGGTCACCCGCGACGTGGCGTGGATGCCGCTGAACAACCTGCCGGTGATCCTCTACATGAACAACAGGGTCACGGGCGCGGTCGCGTCCTTCCCCTACCTGTACTACCCGTGGGCCGCCGGGCTGGGCGCCAAGTGAGATTCGCGTTGAAGCGGCTGGCAGGGCTCGTCGTGGTCCTGCTGGCCGCCTCCTTCCTCGTCTACGGCCTGCTGTACCTGGTGCCGGGCGGCCCGATGGCCTTCCTGCTCGGCAACCGGAGCGGCACCCCCGAGCAGATCGCCGCCATCCGGGCCCAGTACCACCTCGACGACCCGTTCCTCGTGCGCTACGTCTCGTGGCTGCGCGACGCGCTGACCGGCGACCTCGGCAGCTCGCTGGTCTACCGGCAGGAGGTCTCGGCGCTGATCGGCTCGCGCGTGGCCACCACCATCCTGCTGGTGGTCTACGCGACCGTGCTGATCTCCGTCGGCGGCGTCGCGATGGGCCTGCTGGCGGGCCTGCGCGGCGGCCGGGTGGAGAGCGCCGTCGGCGTGCTGACCTCCGTCCTGCTGGCCACGCCGCCGTTCGTGGTCGGCGTGCTCCTGGTGATCGTCTTCGCGCTCGGCCTCGGCTGGTTCCCCGTCTTCGGGGCGGGCGACGGCCTGCTCGACCGCCTCTACCACCTGACCCTGCCGGCGATCACGCTGAGCCTGGCCAGCGCCGCCTTCCTGGCCCGCATCACCCGCGCCTCCGTCCGGGAGGAGCTGGGCCGCGAGCACGTCGAGACGGCCCGCGCCCGCGGCTTCGCCGAGCGGCACATCGTCCGGCGGCACGTGCTGCGCAACGCCTCGATCCCGGTCGTGACCGTGACCGGGCTCAACGTCGCCGGCCTGATCGCCGGCTCGGTCGTCGTGGAGAACATCTTCGCCCTCGACGGGCTCGGCTCGCTGTTCGTCCGGGCGATCCTGCAGCGCGACTTCGCCATCGTCCAGGCGGTGGTGCTCGTGCTCGTGACCGCCTTCGTCCTGATCAACCTCCTGGTGGACCTGTGCTACTCAGCTCTCGATCCGCGCCTGTCGCGGTGACCCGCCTGGGCGGCCTGGGTACGGCGTCCGCCGTCCTGCTGGCCGCCGTGGCGGCGACGACCCTGCTGGCGCCGCTCCTGGCGCCCTACGACCCCGACTTCCCCGACCTGATGAACGCGCTGAGCGGCAGCACGGCCGCGCACCCGCTGGGCGCCGACGCGCTCGGCCGTGACGTGCTGTCCAGGCTCATGTACGGCGCGCGGACCACGCTCATCGGCCCCCTTCTGATCATCTGCGTCTCCACGGTGGCCGGCACCGCGCTGGCGATCACCGCGGCGTGGGCGGGCGGCCGGGTCGACGCGGTGATCTCCCGGCTGCTCGACATCCTGTTCGCGGTGCCCGGCATCGTCTTCGCCCTGGTCACGGTGGCCGTCCTCGGTCCCGGCATCCCAGGCGTGGTCACCGGGCTGGCGGTGGCGTACACGCCGTACGTGGCCAGGGTGGTCCGGTCGGCGGCGCTGCGCGAGCGGAGCCTGCCGTACGTGGCGGCGGCGTGGGTGCAGGGCCGCTCCGCCTTCGCCATCTGCACCCGCCACCTGCTGCCGAACCTGCGGCCCATCATCGTGGCCCAGTCGGTGTCGGCGCTGGGCTTCGCGGTGATCGACGTGGCCGCCGTCTCCTTCCTGGGGCTCGGCGTCCAGCCGCCGACCGCCGACTGGGGGTTGATGGTCAAGAGCGGGCTGGACAGCGCGCAGCGCGGCCAGCCGCTGGAGGCGATCGCGGCAGGCGTGATGATCGCGCTGGTCGTCGCCGCCGTGAACATGCTGGGCGACCGGCTGGGGAGGCGGCGATGAGCCTGCTGTCGATCGAGAAGCTGGCACTGGCCGTTCCGGCCGGAGGCGAGTGGAAGACGCTGGTGGAGGAGGTCGACCTGACGATCGGCCGCGGCGAGGCCGTCGGCCTGGTCGGGGAGTCGGGCTCGGGCAAGTCGATGACCGCCCGCGCCGTCATCGGGCTCACCCCGCCGGGCGCCAGGATCACCGGGAAGATCCTCTTCGACGGCGTGCCGGTGCCCTCCGGCAGGGCGCTGCGCGAGCTGCGGGCCCGGCGGGTCGCGATGATCTTCCAGGACCCGCGGGCGCACATCAACCCGGTGCGCAGCGTCGGCGACTTCCTGACCGAGGCCATGGTGACCAACCTGGGCGTCCCCGCCAGGGAGGCGGGCGCGCGTGCCGTACGGCTGCTCGAGGAGGTCGGCATCGGCGACGGGGCGCGGCGGCTGCGGCAGTACCCGCACGAGCTGTCGGGCGGGCTGCTGCAACGGGTGATGATCGCCTCGGTGCTGGCCGCGGAACCCGACCTGATCCTGGCCGACGAGCCCACGACCGCGCTCGACGTGACCACCCAGTCGGAGGTCATGGCGATCCTGGACGAGCTGCGGCGCGAACGCGGCATGGCGATGCTGCTGATCACGCACGACCTGGAGTTGGCCGCCGCCACCTGCGACCGGCTCGCGGTCATGTACGCCGGCCGGATCGTCGAGGCCCGGCCCGCCGACGCGCTCACCGCCACGCCCCTGCACCCCTACACCATCGGCCTGCTCCGCTCCCGCCCCAGCCTGGAGCGGGTCGCGCGGCGGCTGCCGGTCATCCCTGGACGGCCCGTGGCCGCCTTCGAGGCCGACCGGGGATGCGCGTTCGCGCCGCGCTGCGAGCACGCGCTGTCCTCGTGCGGCGCGGAAAGGCCCGCCTTCGACGGCACGGTCGCCTGCTCCCGCGCGGCCGAGCTGACCCTTCAGGGAGAGTCATGACCGGGCTCGCCGAGGCCACCAGGAGACAGCGCACCTCGGTCATGAGGCCGGCGAAGGAGGACTCATGACGGTGATCAGCGCCGAAGGGCTGCGCAAGGTGTACGGCGAGGCGGTCGCCGTCCAGGAGGTGTCGTTCACCGTCGAGGAGGGCCAGTCGCTGGCCATCGTCGGCGAGTCGGGATCGGGCAAGACCACGGTCGCCAGGATGCTGCTCGGCCTGGAGACGCCCACCAGCGGGACGATCACCGTCTGCGGACGGCCGCGCCCGCCGGGAAGGGTCTCGTCGAAGGAGCGGCGCAGGCGGGCCAGGGAGATCCAGATCGTCTTCCAGGACCCCTACTCCTCGCTGGACAAGCTGCAGCGGATCGGCGACGTCATCGCCACCAGCCTGTCGCTGCACTTCCCGCTCACCCCCGCCGAGCTGCGCAGGCGCACCCTGGAACTGCTGGAGTCGGTCGGCCTGGCCGAACGGCACGCCGCCATGCTGCCCAGGCAGCTGTCGGGCGGTCAGCGGCAGCGCGTGGCCATCGCCAGGGCCATCGCCGTCGAGCCGCGCGTCCTGGTGCTGGACGAGGCGGTCGCCGCGCTCGACGTCTCGATCCAGGCCCAGATCCTCAACCTGCTGGCCGACATCCGCGAGCGGGGCGAGATCAGCTACGTCTTCATCTCGCACGACCTGGCCGTCGTCAACCAGATCAGCGACACGGCCATCGTGATGCACAAGGGCGCGGTCGTGGAGCGCGGTCCCACCGCGGACCTTCTGCGCGACCCTCGGGAGGACTACACCAGGGCCCTGCTGGCCGCCGTCCCCCGTCCCGGCTGGAAACCGACCCGGAGAAACAGGACACCGTGAGCACCACCACTCTCGTCACCGCGTCGTACGTCGTCGGCTTCGACGGTAGCGACCACGTCATCCACCGCGACGGCTGCGTCGTCTACGCGGGCGACTCGATCGTCCACGTCGGAGCCGCCTACGAGGGGCCCGTCGACGAGGTGATCGACGCGGGGGAGGCGATCGTCGGGCCCGGCTTCATCGACCTCGACGCGCTGTCCGACATCGACCACGCGATCCTCGACACCTGGCACGCCGCCTCCGACGGGCTGACCTGGTCCCTCGACTACGCCACCACCCGCAGAGCGGCGGTCTTCCCCCTGGAGGAGACGCTGTTCATGCGGGAGTACGCGCTCACCCAGCTCATCCGCAACGGCATCACCACCGCGATGCCGATCGCCGCCGAGACACACAGCGCGTGGGCGGAGTCCTACGAGGAGTTCGCGGGCATCGCCGAGATCGCCGGACGGCTCGGCCTGCGCATGTACCTCGGCCCGAGCTACCGCTCCGGCGTGCCCGTCCTGGCCGGCGGCCGGCGCGACGTCCACTGGGAGCCGGACCTGGGCGAGAAGGGGCTGGCCGACGCGGTCAGGTTCGCGCGCGACGTCGACGGCACCTACGGCGGGCGGCTGCGCGGCGCGCTGCTGCCGTGCCGCATCGAGACCCTCACCCTCGACCTGATGCGCGCCACCGCGCGGGCGGCCGAGGAGCTCGACTGCCTGATGCGGCTGCACTGCATGCAGAGCCTGACGGAGCTGCGGCTGCTGCGGGACTGGCACGGCAGGCACCCGCTCGACGTGCTGGACGAGGTCGGGCTGCTCGGCCCGCGCCTGCTCATCCCGCACGCGCTCTACACCGGCACGCCCGACGCGCCGTTCGAGGGCTCGCCTGAGCGGCTGGCGTCACCGGCGGGCATCGTGCACTGCCCGCTGACCATGGCCAGGTACGGCGACGCGCTGCGCGACTTCGACCGCTACCGGGCGGCCGGGGTGAACGTGGCGCTGGGCACCGACTCCTTCCCGCCGGACATGATCCGCAACATGGACTACGGCACCAACCTGGCCAAGCTGGTCACGGGGCGGCTGGAGGCGGGGTCGGCGGCCGACTACTACCGGGCGGCGACGCTGAACGGGGCCAGGGCGCTGGGCCGTACGGACCTGGGCAGGCTGGCGCCGGGCGCGAAGGCGGACCTGATCGTGGTCGACCTGTCGGGACCGAGGACCGGGCCCGTCGACGACCCGATCAGGACGCTGCTGATGAACTGCTCGGGCGCCGACGTCTCCACCGTCGTGATCGACGGGCGGGTCGTGATGCGGGACGGGGTCATCCCCGGCGTGGACGAGGAGGCGTTCAGGCGGCGGGCGCAGGCGTACTTCGAGCGGATGAAGGCCGCCTACCCGGTGCGCGACCACCTGCGCCGGCCGGTCGAGGAGCTGTTCCCGCCGTCGTTCCGCGTGCTCTGAGTAGTTGTAATCGTCATTTACGGGTAATCGCCGACGAGTCAACCGTTCAGGCGTCTATGATCATGCCCGCTGTAAAGCAATATGTCAGGACATATGGCTATATGGAGGGCACGATGAGTATCCGACTACGGGCGATCACCCTGTTATTGGTCGCCCTGGGAGGCGCCGCGGCGGCCGGCGCGCCGACCGCCGCGGCGACCGCGCAGAAATCCGTCACGTTCGCGTCCACGCAGGACAGCTACGTCAGCGAGGCCGGCCCGGCGAAGACGCACGACACCGTCACCTGGCTGTCGGTCTGCACCACGTCGTGCGACGGCGCGAAGGCCTCCGAACGCGGCGCCTTCATCCGCTTCGACGTCAAGGACGTGCCCGACAACGCGGTCAACGTCAAGATGACGCTCGACGTCCAGTCTGTCAGGACCACCGACACCACCCTCGAGGCGCGCCCGGTCACCGGCCAGTGGTCGGCCGAGACGCTCACCTTCGACAACCGCCCGAGCGTCGGCGAGGTGATCGCCACCCAGCAGGGCCTGACCGCCGGCGGCACGGCGAAGCTGGACGTGTCCTCCGCCTTCGCCGGCAACCGCACCTACGACTTCGCGCTGACCTCGCCGTCCGGCGCCCACGGCGTGCTCCACTCCTCGCGTGCCACCTCCGGCCAGGGCCCCAAGCTGTCGATCAGCTACGACACCGAGGCGGCCACGCCCGCCGGCCCGCTGCCGTTCGCCATGCCCTCGCTGGCGACGCTGCGCTCCTCCGAGCGCAAGGTCTTCGCCCACTACTTCACGCCGTACCCGCTCTCCCTGAACAACAAGGCCGGCGCGGACGACTACTACACCAAGCACTACCTGAACCCCGACGGTGAGAGCGGCAAGCACGCCGCCTACGGTGGCCTGCTCAGGGACCGCCCGCTGCCCCGCGGCGTCCTGTCCGGCGACTGGCAGGTCCAGGACATGAAGAAGGAGGTCCAGACCGCCGCCGCGGCCGGCCTGGACGGCTTCACCGTGGACATCCTCTCCCTCACCAGCGCCCACTGGGACCGGCTGCAGGCCCTGATCAAGGCGGCCGAGGCGGTCGACCCCGGCTTCAAGATCGTCCTGATGCCCGACATGACCGCGCTGAAGACCGACGCCGCCACCCTCGCCGCCGCCATGGCCAAGCTGGCCGGCTCCACGTCCGTCTACCGCCTGGCCGACAAGCGCCTGGTGATCTCGCCGTTCAAGGCCGAGGCCCAGACGGCCGCGTGGTGGCAGAACTTCATGAAGATCATGAAGAGCTCGCACGGCATCTCGGTCGCCTTCGTCCCGGTGTTCCTCAACTTCCCCTCCAACGCCGCCGCCTTCGCGCCCATCAGCTACGGCTTCTCCAACTGGGGCAACCGCAGCCCGAGCGGGCAGAGCGGCCTGGCCGCCAACATCGCCAAGGCCCACGGCCTCGACAAGATCTGGATGCAGCCGGTGTCGGTCCAGGACGAGCGGCCCAACCAGGCGATCTACGACGAGGCCAACAACACCGAGAACCTGCGTCTCACCTGGGAGAAGTCCATCTCCGAGGAGGCCGACTGGATCCAGCTCACCACCTGGAACGACTTCTCCGAAGGCACCCAGTTCACCCCGTCGGTGCACAACGGCGGCGCCTACCTGGACATCTCCTCCTACTACCTGACCTGGTTCAAGACCGGCAAGGCCCCGGCGATCGTCCGCGACACCCTCTACCTGACCCACCGCACGCAGTTCGCCGCGGCCAGGCCGACCTCGGGCACGCAGACCAGGTTCATGGCCCCGCGCGCCGGCACCAGCGCCCCGCGCGACACGGTCGAGGTGCTGTCCTTCCTCACCCGCGCCGCCACCGTCAAGGCGAGCATCGGCGGGGCCGACAAGACGTACGCGGCCCAGGCCGGCGTCCAGGCCAAGACGTTCCCCCTGGCGTACGGGACGAACAAGGCGTCGGTCGGCGCCGTGACCGTCACCTCCCCGTGGCAGGTCAAGAAGGACTTCGCCGTCCAGGACCTGCAGTACCACGCGGTCAGCAGCGGCCGGAAGTGACCCCCGGTGCGGGCCTCCGCGAGGGGCCCGCACCCCTTCCCGGCCCGCGCCTGGTCGGGTGACCGGCCCGCGCCTGGTCGCTTGGACCGGCCGCGCCTGCTCGCTCCGGGCGCGGGCCTGCTCTGGGCGCCGACGACGGCCTTCGCCCTCGCCCCCCGTAAGATCCGCTGCCATGGATCGCCCGAACCTGCCCGAAAGCCTCAAGCTGCTGCTGTCCGACGAGCCCGTCCTCGACCTGTACTCCTACGGTCCCTGGCGGGTCCCCGACGGCCTGTACGAGCAGGTACGGGCGCGGGCGGCCGAGCTGAACGACGACCCCGCCGCCGAGGCGCTCGCGGTCGAGCTGCCGGCGTTCCTGGCCGAGGGCACCACGGTCATCGGCGCCGAACTGTGGTACCTGCTGCAGTACCTCGTCGGGTCGGTGGCCGTGTGCGCCGGGTCGGCGTGCGACCTGGCCTACGAGACGATGAGCGACTTCGTCGCCGAGCCGCGACGGCCCAACCGCGGCTGGACGTGGTCGTCGGCCGACACGCCCTTCCTGCCCCCGGCGTACTGGCTGATGGACGGCACCGGCGACGACCCCGAACTGCGCGAGCTGGCCTTCGGGGTGGCGCGCCGCTGCCTTGACGTCTTCGCCGGCATCGAGCCGCTCGAACCGCGGCGCAGGGCGCTCGTCGAGCTGCACGACCTGCGCGCCGCCGACCCGGCGCTGGCCAAGGAGGACCTGCTCGCACCCGTGGAGGAGCTGCCGAGGCGGTGGGCCGCGCGCGCGGAGGCGCGTCAGCTGGCCGTCCTGCCCGAGCTTCTCGGGCCCGCCGGGCACCTCGACTGGGCCTGCTCCGGCCTGCTGGCCGCGCACACCCGGCTCATCGAGAACGTGCCGGGGGCGACGAGCTCCGGACCGCTGCCCGGCTCCCCGTTCGCCTTCGAGCACGAGGTGACACTGGCGTGCCTGCTGGCGCAGGCCGAGGTGCCCGAGGTGCCGGCCGAGCTCGCCGTCACCCTCGGGCTGGCGCGCTTCACCGAGGTCCAGGCGCTGTTCTCGCGGCTGCGCGAGAACTTCGACGCCGACGGCTGGCACGCGCTGGTGCGCTCGTGGCTGGCTCGCGGGGTGCTGGCGGGCGAGACGGAGGCCTGCCGCGCCTGGCTCGACATGGCCATCAGGGTGACCGGCTCGGTCCAGGGGCTGCCGGGGC
The DNA here is from genome assembly GCF_040610675.1 of Nonomuraea sp. NPDC003804. NCBI lineage: Bacteria > Bacillati > Actinomycetota > Actinomycetes > Streptosporangiales > Streptosporangiaceae > Nonomuraea > Nonomuraea sp. NPDC003804. The sequence goes on along the minus strand of NZ_JBEXMT010000001.1, from coordinate 298,546 downwards.
CGGCGGTGAACCCGACGAGCTCCATCCCCGTCGGCGCCTTCCAGCGGGACGTGCGCGTGCTGTGCGCGCCGCGCAGGGCGGTCAACCCGCTGGTGGCCACGTTCGCCGCGGGCCGTACCGGACAGCCCGGCCGCGCCGGGGAACTGGTCGGCCAGCCGGAGCTGGCCGAGGCGATCGGCGACGCCGTCTCCGCCGGATGGCACGGCGACAGGCGCCCGGCGCGGCTGCTGCTCGCCGGGCCCGAGAGCACGGGCCGCATGACGGCGGCCGACCTGCTGCGGCGCTCGCTGGCGACCGCCGACGGGCCCGCCGAGGTCGTCCACATCTCCGACCTGGTCTTCTCCGGCATGAGCGCCGGAGAGGCCGCGCTGTACGTGATGTCGCGCACCCGGGAGCTCGGCGCCGGCGACCTGCTGGTCGTGCAGGGCCTCGACCGGATCGGCGAGTACGGCCGGTGCGGCGCGGTCGCCCTCGAGGAACTCCGCAGGGCGCTGCGCAGGAGTGCGGGTGTCCACGTCGTCGCCACGTGCGCGCCGGGCGGGGACGAGCGGATCGCGCGGGCCAATCCGGCGCTGCACCACGAGTTCCGGGTCGCCCGCACCCGCGAGTTCACCCACGAGGAGCGGGCCGAGCTGTTCCACCGGGCGGTCGCCAGGCGCGGCGCGACGGCGAGCGGCGACGCCGCCGAGGCCGCGGCCGAGCTCGCGGGCGCGGGATCGCAGAACCTGCGTGGCGCCCGCCTCACGGACCGGCTGGCCGCGCACGCGGTACGGGTCGCCCGCGGGCGCGGCTCGGCGAGCGTCACCATCGCCGACCTGCCCGCCGCCCCCGGCGGCCCGCGCGCGAGCCTGGACGGCTGCCTGGGGCTCGAACCGGTCAAGGCCGAGATCGCGCTGGTCGTGGCCGAGGCGCGGGCCGCCAGGCTGCGGCGCGAGGCCGGCGCGCCGGGCCTGGCCAGGCCGTCGCACCTGGCGTTCACCGGACGTCCCGGCACCGGCAAGACGATGGTGGCGGCACTGCTCGGCCGCATGCTCGGAGAGCTCGGACTGCTGTCGTCCGGCCATCTGGTCAGCATCGGCCGCGCCGACCTGGCGGGCAGGCACGGCGGCGACGCCGCGGCCGGCGTCCGGCGGGCCGTCGACCGCGCGCTCGGCGGCGTGCTGTGCGTCGAGAACGCGGGCGACCTGGCCGGCCCCGGCACGGACAGCGACAGGGCGCGCAGCCGCGACGTCGTCGACGCGCTGGTCGCGGCGCTCAGCGCCCACCCCGACGACCTGGTGGTGGTCCTGTGCGGGCCCGACGGGGCCGTCAACGGGCTGCTCAGGTCCTCGGCCGAGCTGGCCGAGCACTTCCCCAGGGTGGTCCGCTTCCCCGACCTCACCGCCGAGCAGGCCGTGTCCCTCTACGAGAGCAGGGCGGCCGCGGCCGGGTTCACGCTCGGCGAGGGGGTCGCGGCCAGTGTGCTGCGGATCGTCAGGTCGGCACGTCCCGACGCGGCGGGCGCCCGGCTCGCGCTGCGGCTGCTGGAGCGTACGGTGGCCCGGCAGTCGCGGCGGGTGATGGCGGGCGGCGCGCTCGGCGGGGGCGGGTCGCTGCACGAGATCCTGGTCGAGGACGTGCCGTCCAACGCCGTGGACGCCACGGTGACGGGCACGACGGACATCACCGGGGACGGCACCGGGGCGGGCTGGGTCAACGGCGCTCCGGCCGCCCCGGCCGGCCCGGCGGGTGACCCGATGGCGGCCATCGACGCGCTGGTCGGCCTGGAGCCGGTCAAGCGCGAGGTGCGGTTGCTGACGGCCGAGGCCGCGGCGGACCGGCTCCGCAGGCAGGCGGGCCTGCCGATCGTCTCGCCCGCCCGGCACCTGGTGTTCGCCGGCAACCCCGGCACCGCCAAGACGACGGTCGCCAGGCTGGTCGCCGCCGCGTACGCGCGGCTGGGCGTGCTGTCGTCCGGCCATCTGGTCGAGGTCTCCCACGCCGACCTGATCGCCGAGTACATCGGCCAGACCGCGCCGAAGGTCAGGGCCGCGGTCGAGAGCGCGATCGGCGGCGTGCTGTTCATCGACGAGGCGTACGCGTTGACGCCCGGCGGCTCGCACAACTCCTACGGCCCGGAGGCGATCGCCGAACTGCTGCGCCTGATGGAGGAACACAGGGACGACCTGGTCGTCATCGCCGCCGGCTACGACGGCAGGATGGCGGAGTTCCTGGCCGCCAATCCCGGGCTGGCTTCCCGCTTTCCGACCACGGTCCGCTTTCCCGACTACAGCGAGGACGAGCTGGTCGCGATCTTCGAGAGCATGGCGGCCGGCGCCGGGCTCGTCCTGGAGGCCGGGGTGCGCGAGCAGGTCCGCCACGCGCTGCGGAGCGTCCCGCGCGGCGAGTCGTTCGGCAACGGCCGGGTCGTCCGCAACCTGCTGGAGCGGGCGATGGCGCTGCAGGCCGAACGCGTCATGGCGGGGCAGGACCCGACGGCCGAGGACATCAGGATCCTGCTCCCCGGGGACATCCCGTCCGGCCCGACGCCCGCGACCGGCGACGCGGGCACCGGCCAGTACCTGTGACGGCACGCATCCTCAGTCTGGCCCACCTCTCCGTCCCTCCTCTCCGCCCTGCCTGTCCTCGGGCCGGGCCGTCTCCTCGGCCCCGATCGTCTCTTTGCCCCGGCTGTTCCTCCACCCCCGCCGTCCGTATGGCACGGCCGTCTCACCAGCGGGTCGGTCGCTACCATGGAGATCGGCTGAAGCGGGACCTGGTGAGCGCGTCCCGGTGGTCGGCTGCGCACCGGGGGGCTGGGGCCGTCGTCTTCGGGCGATCAGGGAGAGCCTGCCCCCGGTCCCTGTCTGGGAGAAGTGACGACGCGACGACCAGGATCGGCCTCGGGCTGCAGGGTTTCGATCACTTAGCGCGTTCACTAAAGCGCGAGATGTGACCGGAGCGAGGTTTATAGCATCGTTGCTATGAACTGGGGGTGGAGCTGGAACTAGAGGTTCGCAAATGGCTTGAAGACCTGCGGCGGCGTCATTCGCGCGGGTGGCCTTCTACGTCGATCTGCTTGCGGCGGAGGGGCCGCTGCTAGGAGAGCCCTACACGAAGCAGCTTGACGGCAAGCTACGTGAGCTTCGGATCCATCTCGACGAGTTCGCGGTGCGCATCACCTACTGGATCGCGCCTGGTCGCCGGATCGTGCTCTTGGCCGTGTTCCACAAGACGCGGGTTCGGGAACGTAGGGAGGTCGAGCGGGCTCGGCGGGCGATGCGCCGTTGCGTTGAGTCGGCGCACACCGTCGACGAGGAGGGAGGAGCGGCATGAGCGAGCAGGGAAGCTGGCGAGAGCTCAGGGAACGCCGGATGGCCGAGCCGGGCGCAGCCGAGGCGTACGAGGCCGCGCGCCTGGCCTACGACCTGGGCAGGACGGTCCGGGCGATGCGCGAGGGGCGGGGCTGGAGCCAGAACGAGCTGGCCCGCGAGGCGGGCATGACCCAATCGGCGGTGGCGCGGTTCGAAGCGGGCGGAACCATCCCCACGTTGCCGGTCCTGGAGCGCTTGGCACGCGCCTTGGACGCGGATGTCGAGGTCCGCCTGACGCCCAAGGCGCCGGCTGCCTGACGGCCTCCGCGTCCGTATGACGACCGGCCTCGCCGACCGAGGCGTGCGCTTGACGGTCTCGGCGGCCGTGCCGCCGCGACTTGCGTCACCGCACGAGGGGCGGGTATCGGGCTGCTCCCCTGATCGCCGTGTGATCCATCGGGCACGGCCGAGGGCATTGACCGCACTTCGTGCGTGGCGCGGATATGACGATGGCGGCCATGCGGCGTCGCGGGCCGTCGGCCGTGAACAGGGGAAACGTCATGGCCCCGCACCAAGTTCTGCGGTCTGGTCTTGTCATGCCGTGCTCAGCGGGCACAGTGAGCATGTGGGGCATGCATCGCTGAGGGTGTTCTTCGCGATCCACTGGGCGCTGCCGGGCGCGGCGGCGGTCACCGCGGGTCTGCTGTTCGGCCACCATCCGCTCCTGGTGGCCGGGGCGGTGCTGGCCTGCGTGGCGCTGCGACCCGTCCACACGGGGGCGGTCCTGCGGACGGTGATCGTGGTGGTCCTGCTGTCGCCGTTATGGTCGGCCGCGCTCGACCTCTACGCATGGATGGCGACCACGTTCGTCGACGGCCTGGAGTTCGTCGGCGCGTTTCCGTCGATCTTCCTGCGGATCCCCGGCTACCTGATCTACCTCGTCCTCGTCCTGGTGATCGGCACCGTGGGCGGATTCCTCCAGGTCGCGCTCGTGCTCGCCCCGTTGTTCGCGCTCGTCGAGCTGGAGAGCCGTGGCCGGCAGTCCTCCCGCGACCGGCGGGCCGCCCGCGTCATGACCCTCGTCGCGGATCCCACCGGGGGGCCGCCGCCGCGTTTCTCGCTCTACCTGCGGCCGTTCGCGACCACGGGCCGCCTGGCCAGCAACTCCGTGGGCGTGCAGGCAAGCGCCAGTGAGCAGCCCGGCAACATCCAGGCCGACTTCGAGGCGATCCTGGCCGCCGCCTTTCCCGCCCACCGGCCGCTGATCGCGCTCGGCGTGCCAGGCGCCCTACTACCCACTCACCCCGAAGGGGTGCAGACCTGGCCGATCAACCACACCTGGGACATCCCCGGTACCGGCAAGGTGGCGTGCACGGAGAGCGACTGGCAGGACAAGGTCAAGCTGCTCGCCAGGCAGGCCGAGCTGATCGTGATCGTCCCGCTGGCCTTCGCCGGGACGGTGTGGGAGATCAGGTGGCTGCACGCGAACCGGCTGCTGGACAAGTGCGTCTTCGTGATGCCGGCGACCATGCAGGGCGCGCGCGACTACTCCCCGGACTGGGAGGCGGCCAGCCGGGTGCTGAGGTCGCTCGGCGTCCGTCCGCCCGCCTACCGGGACTCGGGGCAGCTGCTCATGGTCGCGAAGGGCCAGAACGTGATGCGCTCGCTGCCGTCCTTCGTCCACGCCCCGCTGCCGCGCGCCACCGCTCTGCTGCTGCTGCAGTTCGCCTTCCTCCGCCGGAGAGGGCGCGAGCTCACCGAAGACCGACGGTGACCGCCCCCGACGGTGACCGCACGGTGACCGCTCCTGACGGTCCCCGACCGTGACCGCCCCCGACGGTGACCGGTCCGGTGGAGCGCCTCTCGGGCGGCCCACCGGGACGGACCGTGCCGTCAGGGGAGCAGTTTGTCCAGGGACTTGCCGATGCGTTTCTCCGAGACCGGCGTCGGGGTGCCGAGGGTCTGGGCGAAGAAGCTGACCCGCAGCTCCTCGATCATCCACCGGATCTCCAGCACGTCGGCGTCGCCCCGTCGGGCGGGCGGCAGCTTGTCGAGCACGTCGAGGTAGTCGTCCTCGACCCGGTGCACCTTGTCCATCCACTCGACGTCGCGCCACGGCTCCTCCGGCAGCTTGGCCAGCCGCCGGTCGATTGCCCGGATATATCGGGAAATGTCGGTGAGGCGGGCGGCGCCGGTCGCCGTGATGAAGCCGGGATGGACCAGTTTGCCCAACTGCTCGCGCACGTCCTCCGTCGAGGCGGACGAGCGCAGCGCCCCCAGCCTCAGGTTGACGTCGTGCCAGGCGGCCAGGATCTGCTCGACCTTCGCCAGGATCTCGGCCGCGGTGTCGTACAGCTCGGCCCGCACGTGCTGGTAGAGCCGGTCGAAGGAGACCGGGTCCCACGCGGGCCCGCCGACGTCGCGCATCAGCTTGTCCACGGCGGCGTTGACCACGTCCTCGAACAGCGCCACCGCCCCGCCGTGCGGCGAGCGCGACAGCGCCAGCTTCGCCTGGTTGGACAGGCCCCCGAGCAGCGCCTTGGCGGGCGAGGTCATGTTCAGCAGCAGCAGCCGCCTGGTGCCCAGCCACATCGCCCTGCGCTGCTCGGCCTCCGTCTCGAAGATCTTCACCGAGACCGAGGCGCCCGCGTCGAGCAGCGCGGGATAGCCCTTCATCCGGCCCTGCTCGAACACCTTCGGCAGCGTCGCGATGCTCCAGGTGGTCAGCCCCGTACGTTCCAGGTCGTCGCCGGCCGCCGACAGCGTCTGCCGCAGCCTGGGGGCCAAGCGTTTCTTCAGCGCGTCGAGGTCCTTGTCCTCGGCGATGGTCCGCTTGCGCTCGTCGACCACCCGGTAGGTGACGCGCAGGTGGTCGGGCAGCTGGTCGATCTGCCACGCCTCGCGCGGCACCCGTACCCCCGTCAGCCGCAGCAGCTCCCGCTCCAGCGCCTCCAGCAGCGGCTCGCCACCGGCCTTGACGTGCTGGAGCACCTGCTTGGCGTAGTTGGGCGCGGGCACGAAGTTGCGCCTGATGTTCTTGGGCAGCGACCTGATGAGCGCGGTGACGAGCTCCTCGCGCAGGCCAGGGATCTGCCAGTCGAAGCCGTCGGCGCTGACCTGGTTGAGCACCTGCAGCGGGACGTGCACGGTGACGCCGTCGGCCTCGGTGCCCGGCTCGAACTGGTAGGTCAGCTTCATCCGCTGGCCGAGCTGCCGCCAGCTGTCGGGGTAGTCGCGGGCGCTGACGTCCGCGCCCTCGTTGACCAACATCTCGGGGGAGAAGGTCAGCAGCGACTTGTCCTGCTGCTTCTTCCACCAGGCGTCGAAGTGCCCGGCCGAGACCACGTCGGCGGGCACCCGCTGGTCGTAGAAGTCGAACAGCGCCTCGTCGTCGACCATGATGTCGCGGCGGCGGGCGCGGTTCTCCAGCTCCTCGACCTCCTCCAGCAGCCGCCGGTTCTCGCGCAGGAAGGCGTGGTGGGTGTCCCAGTCGCCCTCGACGAGCGCGTGCCTGATGAACAGCTCACGCGACAGCTCCGGATCGATCTTCCCGTAGCCGACCTTGCGGCCGACCACGAGCGGCACGCCGTACAGGGTGACCTTCTCCAGGGCGACGACCGCGCCCTGCTTCTTCTCCCAGTGCGGCTCGGAGTAGGTGCGCTTGACCAGGTGCTGGGCCAGCGGCTCGACCCAGTCGGGCTCGATCTTGGCGTTGACCCGCGCCCACAGCCGGCTGGTCTCCACCAGCTCGGCCGACATCACCCACGCGGGCTGCTTCCTCGCCAGCGCCGAGCCGGGGAAGATGGCGAAGCGCGCGTTGCGCGCCCCGATGTACTCCTGGAGGGGCCTGCGTCCGTCACCGGACTTCTTGTCGACGACGTCCTTGACGCCCAGGTGCGACAGCAGCCCGACCAGCAGCGAGACGTGGATCTGGTACGGCGAGGCGTCCTGGCCGTTGGGATGGGCGCCGAGCGCCTGCCGTAGCTGGCTGTAGATGTCCTGCCACTCGCGCACCCGCAGGTAGTTGAGGTACTCGGTCTTGCACAGCCGCCGGAACGCGCTGGAGGACAGCTCCTTCTGCTTCTCCCGCAGGTAGTTCCACAGGTTGAGGTAGGACAGGAAGTCGGACTCGGGGTCGGCGAAGCGGCGGTGCTTCTCGTCGGCCTGCTGCTGCTTGTCGGAGGGGCGCTCGCGCGGGTCCTGGATCGACAGCGCGGCGGCGATCACCATGACCTCGCGCACGCAGCCGTTCTTGTCCGCCTCGAGCACCATGCGGGCCAGACGCGGGTCGACCGGCAGCGTGGCCAGCCTGCGCCCCATCGGGGTCAGGCCACCCGCGGCGTCGAAGGCGCCCAGCTCCTGCAGCAGGTTGACGCCGTCGCGCACCTGCCGCTGGTCCGGCGGCTCCACGAAGGGAAAGGCGGCGATGTCGCCGAGGCCGATCGTGGTCATCTGCAGGATGACGCTGGCCAGGTTCGTGCGCAGGATCTCCGGGTCGGTGAACTCGGGCCTGGCGAGGAAGTCCTCCTCCTCGTAGAGACGGATGCAGATGCCGTCGGAGGTACGGCCGCAGCGGCCCTTGCGCTGGTTGGCGGAGGCCTGCGAGATCGCCTCGATCGGCAGGCGCTGCACCTTGGTGCGGTGGCTGTAGCGGGAGATGCGGGCGTAGCCGGGGTCCACGACGTACTTGATGCCGGGCACGGTCAGCGACGTCTCGGCCACGTTGGTGGCCAGCACGATCCTGCGGCCGGTGTGCGACTGGAAGACCCGGTGCTGCTCGGCGGCCGACAGCCGCGCGTACAGCGGGAGGATCTCGGTGTTGCGGAAGTCGGCCTTGGACAGCGCGTCGAAGGCGTCGCGGATCTCCCGCTCGCCGGACAGGAACACCAGGATGTCGCCCTGCCCCTCGAGCACCAGCTCCTTGCAGGCGTGGACGATGCCCTGGGTCTGGTCGTCGTCCTCGGACAGCGGCCGGTAGCGCACCTCGACCGGGTAGGTCCGGCCCGACACCTCGATGATCGGCGCGTCGTCGAAGTGGCGGGAGAAACGCTCGGGGTCGATCGTGGCGCTGGTGATGACGACCTTGAGATCCGGTCGCCTGGGCAGCAGCTGCTTGACGTAGCCGAGGATGAAGTCGATGTTGAGGCTGCGCTCGTGGGCCTCGTCGATGATCAGCGTGTCGTACTGCTCGAGCAGCCGGTCGTTCTGCAGCTCGGCCAGCAGGATGCCGTCGGTCATCAGCTTGACGAGCGTGTTGTCGCTCGCCTTGTCGGTGAAGCGCACCTTGTAGCCGACGACGTCGCCGAGCTGGGTGTCGAGCTCCTCGGCGATGCGCTCGGCGACCGTACGGGCGGCGATCCGGCGCGGCTGGGTGTGGCCGATGACACCGCGCACGCCGCGGCCCAGCTCCAGGCAGATCTTCGGGATCTGGGTCGTCTTCCCCGAACCCGTCTCACCGGCGATGATCACGACCTGGTTGTCGCGGATCGCCTCCAGGATGTCGTCCTTGTGCTGCGAGACGGGCAGGTTGTCCGGGTACCGGATCGTGGGGACCACCTCGCGGCGGCGGGTCACGCGCTGCTCGGCACGTTCCACGTCGGCGAGGATCTCCGCGGCGATCTTCTGTTGCGCTTCGCGGGAGCGTACCCGGCGCGCGCCGTCGAGCCTGCGCCGAAGGCGCCGCTGGTCGCGCGGCATCAACGCGGGCAGGCGTGACTGGAGGTCGGTGAGCGAGGAGATCAAGGAAGGCGTTCCCATACTGCTATCAGGATATGCGTGCGGATCAACCGCTCATCGTGCCGGACTCATTCCCGCGCTCGCATCCCAATTACTCCCGCCCTCCGAGCGACCGGGATGCCGCCCGCCCGAGCGACCGGGATGCCGCCCGCCCGAGCGGCCGGGATGCCGCCCGCCCGAGCGGCCGGGATGCCGCCCGCCCGAGCGGCCGGGATGCCGCGGCGGCGCCCGCGCGGGCCGGAATTCGCGCGCCCGCGCGGGCCGGGCGGAGGCCCGGCCGCTACCGGGCGGGGACGGCGCCCGCCTGCGCGGGCGCGGCCATCAGCGCGGCGCCGATGATGCCCGCCTCGTTCTGCAGCCTGGCGGGGACCACCGGGGTGTCGATCCGCACGTGCGGCAGGAACTTGTCGGCCTTCTTGCTCACCCCGCCGCCGATGATGAACAGCGAGGGGGAGAACAGCATCTCCACGTGCTTGAGATACTCCTCGACCCGCTCGGCCCACTTGTCCCAGGACAGCTCGTGGTCCTCGCGGGCCTTGTCGGAGGCCCTGCGCTCGGCGTCCTTGCCGTTCAGCTCCAGGTGGCCGAGCTCGGTGTTGGGCACCAGCCTGCCGTCGGTGAACACCGCGCTGCCGATGCCGGTGCCGAAGGTCAGCATGATCACGACACCGTCGCGGCCCCGGCCCTCGCCGAAGGTCGCCTCGGCCAGACCGGCCGCGTCGGCGTCGTTGAGCACCCGCGCCCCGCCGAACAGCTTGCCGGCGTCGACGCCCACCCACGAACGGTGCACGTTGGCCGCGGTCCGCACGACGCCGTTGACGACCACGCCGGGGAAGGTCACGCCGACGGGCCCCTTCCACGAGAAGTGCTCGACGATCTGCGAGACCACCTCGGTCACGCCTTCGGGCTTGGCGGGCTGGGGGGTCGGGATGCGCAGCCGCTCGGCAGCGAGCGTGCCCTCTTTCACGTCCACCGGCGCGCCCTTGATGCCGGAGCCGCCGATATCGATGCCGAGAACATCCATGTCCGTGTCCTTGCCCCGAAAAGTCGCGATGAACCCGGCGTCATCCTCCCACGTATCTCGCGGCACAAGCGCACATACCAAGGAGGCAGGGATGCGGCCACGCATCGTCACACTCTGCGCAGCGGCGCTGATCCTCGGCATGATCCTCGGCACCGCCGCCCCGGCGTCGGCCGGTCTCGTCTCGGGTCGGACCAGGACCAGGTTCGACGTCGTCAACCTGGTCTCCGACATCAGGGGCAAGGCGCCGGTCACCGATCCCAAGCTGGTCAACCCGTGGGGCCTGGCCATGGGCAGGACGCTGTGGGTCTCGGCCACCGGCACCGGCGTCGCCACCGTCTACTCCGGCACGGGCAGGAAGGAGGCCACCGAGGTCAGCGTGCCCGGCGGGGCGCCCACGGGCCAGGTCGTCAACCCCACCGACGGCTTCACCGTCAAGGGCAGACCGGCCACGTTCGTCTTCGCCAGCCCGAGCGGCGCCATCACCGGCTGGAACGCCGAGGCCGACCCCAAGAACGCCGTCATCGCCGCCTTCACCCGCGGCGCCGACTACAAGGGCCTTGCCCTGATGAAGACGGAGAAGGGCGCGTTCCTGCTGGCCGCCGACTTCGCCGGCGGCCGCGTCCACGTCTTCGACTCCGACTTCAACCGGGTACGGCTGCAGCGCCGCCGGTTCGCCGACCCGTTCGTGCCCGAGGGGTACGCCCCGTTCAACGTCTCGGTGGCCCGCGGCGCGGTCTGGGTCTCCTACGCCCTCCGCGACGCCCGGACCGGCAGGTCCGTGGCCGGCAAGGGCAAGGGGTTCGTCAGCCGCTTCGACGCCGCCGGCCGCTTCACCGGACGGCTGGCCGCCCGCGGCCCGCTCAACGCCCCGTGGGCGGTGACCGTCGCGCCGCGCGGCTTCGGGCAGTACGCGGGCGCGATCCTGGTCGGGAACTTCGGTGACGGCTGGATCCACGCGTTCAGGAACGGCCGCCACCTCGGCCCGCTGCGCGACGGCGACGGCCGCCCGATCGTGCTGCCCGGCCTGTGGGACCTGGAGCCGGGCACGGCCGCCAACGGCGGCGACAACGCGCTGTGGTTCGCCGCGGGCATCGACGGCGCCCGGCACGGGCTGCTCGGCCTGATCCGGCCGGCGGGCGCCCGCGCCCCGCACACGGCCCCGCCGTCGTCGTCCGCGCCGGTGCCGCCGCCGTCCTCGACCCCGGCCCCCTCACCGGCCGCCTCCACCCCCGGCTCGGGCTACGGCTACTGAGCACCCGCCCGGCGCCGAAGACCTTCTCGTGCCACGCCCGGCCGGCTGCCGGATCGCTCACCAGATCTTGAGATGCGGCACGCCGGCCAACGCCGTCATGGTCACCATGATGTCGATAAAGTGCGGACGTGAGCGAGGGAAACTTCAGCGAGTGGCTGCGGGCGCAGTGCGAGCCCACGTGGACCGAGGTCGTCACCCATCCGTTCGCGGCGGCGATCTCCACCGGCGAGGTGGCCGACGACGACATGCGGCGCTATCTCGTCCAGGACTTCCAGTTCGTCGACACCTTCACGGCGCTGCTCGGGGCGGCGGTGGCCTGCGCCGACAGCTTCGAGGCGCGCGTGCCGTACGGGCAGTTCCTCGGGCAGGTGGCCACCACCGAGGAGAAGACCTACTTCCATCGCGCGCTCGAGGCTCTCGGCGCCGGCACGGGGCCCGCGGTGCTCGAACCGGTCACCGAGGACTTCCGCACCCTGATGGACGAGGCCAGAACCAGCCAGGACTATCCGCTGATCGTGGCGGTGCTGTGCGTGGCGGAGTGGACCTACCTGGGCTGGGCCTCGCGCGCCGCCCAGCCGTACCCGGACAGCTTCGTGTACAGGGAGTGGATCGAGCTGCACGAAGGGCCGGCGTTCCGGCAGTGGGTGGACTTCCTGCGCGGCGAGCTCGACCGGCTCGGCCCCGCCCTCGGCGAGGACCGCAGGCAGGAGGTGCTGAGCGTCTTCCGGCGGGCGGTGGAGCTGGAGAAGCGCTTCTTCGACATGGCCGCCGGCTGACGGCGGCCATGCGCACGGCCGCCGGCCGGGGGTGACGACCTCCGGCCAAGGTGACGGCCGCCGGCCGACCCCGGCGGCCAGGCGGAAGAGCCCCGGAGGGCGCCGCTACCGGCCGAGCGCGTCGGCCAGGTCGTCGGGCGCGGTGAAGTGCACGCCGATCATGCCCAGCGCGCGGGCGGCCGCCACGTTCTCCGGACGGTCGTCGACGAACAGGCAGCGCTCCGGCGCGACGCCCGCGATCTCGGCCGCCAGCTCGTAGATGCGCGGGTCGGGCTTGGCCAGGCCGACCCGGGCGCTGCTGACCACGGCGTCGGCGAAGTGGGTCAGGCCCAGCAGGTCGAGGTGCGCCTCCAGCGTGTCCATGGCGTTGGTCACCAGGATCACCGGCACCCGCTGCTGCGCCTCGGCCAGCAGCGCCCTGACCTCCTCGTCGACCCAGAACGGCACCTGGGCGAACTCGGCCGCCGCCTGGCGGGCCCGCTCGTCGCCGCCCAGCGCCTCGGCGATCGACTCGACCCACTGCGCCTCGGTGATGTGGCCGAGGACGGCGGGCTGGATGCGGTCGGGCGCGAAGGCCGTCTTGATCAGCGGCAGGCCGTAGCGGGCCTCGATGTTGGCCTGGACGGCGTGGTCGAACTGGCGCAGCACGCCGTCGAGGTCGCTGAGAACAGCGTCGTAGGAGGAGGTCACAGCCACCCATTGTGCCGGGCCAGCCGGGCCGCCTCGATCCTGTTCCTGGTGTGCGTCTTGCCGATGGCCGCCGACAGGTGGTTGCGCACCGTGCTCTCCGACAGGTGCAGCCTGGCGGCCAGGTCGGCGATCGTGGATCCGTCGAGCGCGGCGGCCAGCACCTCGCGCTCCCTGTCGGTGAGGGGGTTGGCGCCCGCGTGCAGGGCGGCGGCGGCCAGCGTGGGGTCGACGATCCGCTCGCCCGCCACGGCTCTCCTGATGGCCTGCGCCAGCTCCTCGACCGGCGCGTCCTTCACCAGGAACCCCGCCGCGCCCGCCTCCATCGCCCTGCGCAGGTAGCCGGGCCTGCCGAACGTGGTCAGGATCAGCACGACGACCCCCGCCTCGTGCAGCTCGGCGGCGGCGTCCAGACCGCTGCGGCGCGGCAGTTCGATGTCGAGCAGCGCCACGTCGGGCCGCGCCTGGCGGGCGGTGGCGGCGATCGCCGCGCCGTCGGCGACCTGGGCGACCACCTCCAGGTCGTCCTCCATGCCGAGCAGCAGGGCGAGCGCGTCGCGCATCATGCCCTGGTCCTCGGCGATCAGCACCCTGATCACACCGGCACCGCCACCCTGAGCGTGAACCGCTCGCCCTCGACCGCCGCGGCCACCTCGGCGCCCCGTTCGGCCAGTCCCTTCAGCCCGTTCCCCCGGACGAACGAGCCGGGCGCGCCGTCGTTGACGATCTCCAGAACCACCCTGCCGCCCGCGTCGCGCACCGTGATGGCGCACGTGCTCGCCCTGGCGTGCCTGATCACGTTCGTCACTCCTTCCCTGACCGCCCACCCGAGCAGCACGTCGGCCTCCGGCGGCAGCCGTACCTCCACCGGCTCGACCTCGGCCCGCACGCCCGCCTCCTCCAGCGCCAGCCGGGCGGCCGCCAGTTCGTCGGCCATGCCGCGCCCCCGGTAGCCCGCGACCGCGGCGCGGACCTCGCCCAGCGCCCTGCGCCCGATCTCCTCGATGTCGGCCGCCTGGGCCGCCGCCGCGCCCGCGTCGCGCGGCGCCAGCCTGCGCACCGCCTCGGCCTTGACCACCACCAGCGACAGCGTGTGGCCCAGCAGGTCGTGCAGGTCGCGGGAGAAGCGCTCGCGCTCCCGCGCGACCGCGGCCCTGGCAAGCTCCTCCCTGGCCGCCGACAGCTTCAGCGTGAGGTGCACGACGACGCCCGCCATGAACGTGCCCCAGGCGACGGCCGCCACCCCGTCCGTGCCGCCGCCCGCCCGCCACGTCACCAGCATCGAGGCGAGCGTGACGACCGCCAGCGCGTACGGCAGCGCCCGCCCCCGCACCACGATCCCGCACGCGATGGACACCAGCGGCAGCAGGTACAGCCACGCGCCGCCGTAGGCGAGGCCGAGCGCGAGCGCCGTCACGGCGAGCACGGCCAGGGGCGGCAGTGACGCGGTCCTGACCGACAGCAGGTAGGCCGCCACCACGAGCGACAGGCCCAGCGCTCCGCCCCACGTCGGCGCGCTGACCAGCGTGTAGGCGGGAAAGTAGGCCACCGCGACCCAGGCGTAGAACGGGCGCATCCTCACCTCCAGTACGCCAGATTGTGCCCGACGGCGTGCCGGGCGCCTCATCGGCGTCCGGCCGGCACGTCCACGGCCGCGCATCCTGCCAGCGGGAACGCCGGAACGAGTGGAATCCTCATGCCTCCAGGGTTGCGGATCGCCCGGATCCGCCGAAGAATCATCGATCCGGTGTTCACCAGGACGAAAGTCCCGGGGCACTACGATCGTCCGAGACATGAAAACGCACCAGCTACCGGCGAGTCTTTGCCGGCTGTTCGAGGACGGCGGCCGCGGGCGGTCGCTGTCCTTCGGGTTGCCCGCGGGCGAGCTCGTGTGGCCGGATCAGCCGGCCAGACGTCCGGCTTTCTGGATGAGCGAGGAGCCCGCGCCCGGCGGGCTGTGGGCGGCGATGCGGGCCGAGCACCCTCACTCGGGGCTGTGGCCGGTGCTGCTCGACGAGTCGGCGCAGCCCTGGTCGTCGGCGCAGGTGATGCCCGACTCGCCGGACCTCATCGACACCTTCACCGCGGCCGGTTTCATGGCCGAGGTGTGGCAGGACTGGGTGGCGCAGGTGCCCGCCGACTCCCTGGTGGAGATCGAGCCGTTCGGGCCGATCTGTCCCGGCCTGGCCGCGCCGGGGAAGCTGCGCGGCGACCCCGGCCAGGTGGCCGACTGGTACGCGGGGATACTGGCCGAGCGCGGCATGCCGCTCGGGCTGGCCGCCGCCCGCAGGGGTGCCGACACGCTGGCCGTGATGGGCTGGCAGGGCGCCCTGCACCACAACGAGTGGATGGTGCCGCTGGCCGCCGTCGTGCGCAGCTGGGAAGAGCGATTCGGCGCCCGCCTGGTCGCGATGGGGTTCAACACGCTGGAGCTGAGCGTGGCCGCGCCGCCGGTCACCCGCGAGCACGCGCTGCACGTGGCGGCCGAGCACTGGGCGTTCTGCCCCGACAACGTGGTGCAGGGGGCCGGCGACCTGTACGGCTACGCCGAGCAGATCGCCGGCCAGTACTTCTGGTCCTTCTGGTGGGACTGACCGGCGGACTGAGCCCGCGGGGGCGGCCGCCCGCCGCCTAGCGGAAGTCGATCTCGGGCGTGGGCAGCTCGACGTCCTGCGGGCCGTACCACCTGGTCCGGTCGGCGGGCACCTCGGTCAGCGGCCGGCTGAGCACGAACGGCACGCTGATCGTGCTGCCGGCCAGGTCGACGGTCACGGTCGCGCCCGTGCCCGTCTCACCGCTGTAGGTGGCGTCGGTGCCGGCGAGCACCAGGCCGAGGCGGTGGCCCTTCCTGAAGACGTAGTCGTGCGGGAGCGTCTCCCAGGCGACCCTGCCGTACTCGCCGGCGGGCAGCGGGCTGGGTGACGACAGCGAGTCGCGGTTCTGCACGTCGATCCAGCCGCGGGCGACGATCTCCAGGGGACGGGTGGCCAGGTTGGTGGACACCTTCCGGTAGCAACCGTCGTCGGCGGCGGTCGCCTCGCCGTGGCAGTCCTCCTCGGCAAGCGTGGTGATGCCCTGGCCGCGCCGCCAGTCGACGCGGGTGGTCTCGCCGAAGTCGACGAGCAGCGCGGTCAGGTTGGCGGTCGGCCGGTCCAGCGCCACCCGCAGGTCGACCAGGGGCGTGCCGGAAAGGCGCAGGTCGAGGGGGAGCGGCCCGGTGGTGTAGGCGAGCCGGCCCGGCTTGGCGGTGCCGACGTCGGCGACCATCTCCGTCTCCGGCATCCGCAGGTCGGTGAACGTCGCCGTCGTCCCCCTGCGCGCCGGCAGCAGCCCGAGCCCGCCGTCGGCGGCGGGGCGCAGCGGCACCCGCACCGCCCCGCGCGCCGGCCAGTCGCGCTGGGTGATCCATTGCGCCGGGCCCACCTGGACGTCGGCGACCGGCTCGCGCATGATCCCGTTGGGCACGCCGAGGAGCCAGTGGTCGAACCACCGGTGCAGCGTGTCGACCCACAGGTCGCGCCTGCCCTCGAAGTCGAACGGGTCGACGTGCTGGTACTGGCCGACCCAGATCTTGCGCGGCACGCCGCGCCGGCCCAGCGCCGCCCACCAGGCGGAGAAGTTGTCGGGCTTGACGTTCAGGTCGTTGCCGGTGTGGACGACGAACACGCTGGCCCTGACGTTGGCGACGTCCTTCTCGTAGTCGCGCAGCCGCCAGAAGGCGTTGTAGTCGCCCGTGTCGTCGCCGTCCTCGGCGTCCATCCCGGCCCGTACGGCGGCGCACTTGGCGTCGGGGTCGGTGTCGACGACGTTGGCCAGCCACGAGGCGTAGTTGTAGTTGTAGACGACGCCGTTGGAGCGCTGATAGCGGTACCAGGAGCTGATCGCCGAGATCGGGACGATCGTCTCCAGGCCTTCGACGCCCGTGGCGGCCACGGCGTTGGCCAGCGTCCCGTCGTACGACTTGCCGATCATGGCGGCCTTGCCGGTGGTCCACGTCGCCTCGGCGGGGGAGCCGTCGGCGCGGTAGGCCTTCGCCCTGCCGTTCAGCCAGTCGATGACGGTCTTACCGCCGAGGACGTCGGCCTGCCCGCCAGTGTCCGGACAGCCGTCCGACCTGGTGGTGCCCAGCATGTCCACGTTGAGGACGGCGTAGCCGCGCGGGACGAAGTAGTTGTCGTAGAAGAGCGGGAACTTCGCCAGGTCGCCCGCGGTGTCGTAGACCTTGCGCTCGGCCTCGTTGCCGCGGCCCGAGTTGTCGTAGTAGGGGCTCTCGTCGATGATCACCGGCACCTTGAGCGAGGGGCCGGACTCCCGGGGCCGGATGATGTCCACCCGCACCCGGTCGAGGCGGCCGTCGGCGTCGCTGTCGATCGGGGCCTCGACGTAGACGTGCTCGCGGATGGCGTCGGCGTAGGAGAAGACGGGTTGGGAGCGGTCGTTCTCGACGGTGATGGCGACGGCGGCCCGCGCGGGGGGCGCGGTGGTCGCGACGAGGGTCAGCGCGATGAGGGTCGCCCGTAAGCGTGACACGCGAGGTCCTCCTGGGGGTGGGGGGACTGACCATGATCGGGCGTGCCGATCACCTTTTATAGTGCACCGGCTGGCCGGTATAGTTTCAGGCCATGCCGAGACCGAGTTCGAGAGAGCGGCTGCTCGACGCCGCCGCCGAGGTGCTGATCGGCGACGGGGCCGAAGCGCTGACCCTGGAGGCCGTGGCCCAGCGCGCGGGCGTGTCGAAGGGCGGCCTGTTCTATCACTTCCCGACCAAACAGGCCCT
Organism: Nonomuraea sp. NPDC003804; assembly: GCF_040610675.1. NCBI lineage: Bacteria > Bacillati > Actinomycetota > Actinomycetes > Streptosporangiales > Streptosporangiaceae > Nonomuraea > Nonomuraea sp. NPDC003804. The sequence continues at coordinate 281,001 of NZ_JBEXMT010000001.1, read as the reverse complement.
GGTGGCCGCCATGGTCGGCCGGCTCACCACCGCCTTCGACGCCGCGCTGGCCGTCGCAGGCGACCGGCCGGGCGACTTCCTGCGCGCCTACGTCGAGGCCACCATCCCCCCGAGTGTTCCGGAGTCCCGCACGGCGGCTCATGCCGGCAAGCCGCCGGCGCAGGCTCATGCCGACCAGGTGCCGGGGGAGCCTCATGCCGGCCAGGTTCCGGGGGAGCCTCATGCCGGCCAGGTGCCGGGGGAGCCTCATGCCGGCCAGGTGCCGGCGGCGGCTCCCGCCGACCAGGTGACGGCGGCGCTGCTGGCCGCCGTCATCGTCGACCCCGCCGGGCTCGCGCCGCTGCGGGAGAGGTTCGCCGCCTGGCAGACGCGGCTGACCGGCGACGGCATCGACCCCGCCGTGGCCACGACCGTACGGCTGGCCGTGGACGGCTGGTGGGCGGCCAGGCTGTTCGGCCTCGGCGAGCCCGACCCTGAACTGCACGAGCGCACCCGCCGCCACCTCCTGGAGATGATCGACCGTGCTGCGAACGACTAAGGCCCTCATGCTGGTGACGGACGTCGGGTTCGTCGTGTACTTCACGGTGACCGGTCTGGGGCTGATCCCCGCCGAGTGGGCCTTCGCCGACTACGCCAACCCGTTGATGGCCGACTGGAACTGGTCGTTCCTCTGGATCGACCTGGCGGCAAGCGCGACCGGGCTGGCCAGCCTGTGGCTGCTGCGCGGCGGGCGGCGGCAAGGGGAGCCGCTCATGCTGGTGTCGCTGGTGCTCACCATGGCGTCGGGGCTCATGGCCGTGGCGTTCTGGACGCTGCGGGGCGACTTCTCCCCGGCCTGGTGGATCCCGAACCTGTACCTGCTGCTGTTCCCGCTGCCCGCCGTCATCCGGCTGACCGGCGGACCCCGCCTGGCCGCATCGGCGTCCGGCTGACCGGCGGGTCCGGCCTGGCCGCATCGGCGTCCGGCTGACTGGCGGGCTCGGCCGGGCCGCTCCAGCGTCCGGCTGAGCGCGGGGGCGGGCTCCCGTACGCGGGGCGCCGCGGGGGAGTCCGTAGAGTTGGGGCGGACGAAGGAGATTCATGGTGATCAAGGCAGTGGTGTTCGACGTCGGCGAGACGTTGATCGACGAGACGCGCATCTGGTCGCGCTGGGCCGACCGGCTGGGTGTGCCCGGCTTCGCGTTCATGGGCGTCCTCGGCGGCACCGCCGCGCTCGACCGCTCCCACCGCGACGCCTTCGAGATCATCCGCCCCGGCCTCGACGTCGAGGCCGAGATCGCCGCATGGGAGAAGGACGAGCCCGGCAGCCTGCGCAACCACTTCGACGCCGACGACCTGTACCCCGACGTACGGCCCGCCCTCGTCGAGCTGCGCGCGGCGGGAGTTCAGGTGATCATCGCCGGCAACCAGCCCACCAGGGCCTACGACGCGCTCGTCGCCATGGACCTGCCGGTCGACTCCATCCACACCTCCGACGGCTGGGGCGTGGCCAAGCCCGCCCCCGCCTTCTTCGCCAAGGTGGCCGCCGTGGCCGGCCGGCGCCCCGAGGAGATCCTGTACGTCGGCGACCGGCTCGACAACGACGTGCTGCCCGCGGGCAGGGCGGGCATGCGGACCGCGCTCCTGCGCCGGGGCCCTTGGGGCTACCTGCACGCCGACAGGGCGGAGGCGAGCGCCGCCGACGCCGTCATCGACGACCTGCACGGCGTGCTGCCCGCCCTGCGACGGCTCGGCACCGACTAGGGCGGATCGCGCTCGGTTTGGGCGGATTCCGACCGGCTTGGGCGGATCCCGGCTGGCTAGGGCAGATCTCGCTCGATGCGGATCGCCCGCTCCTCGGCGGACAGGTCACCGGAGTCGGCCCCCACCTCCTCGGCGACCTCCTCGCTCTCCACGTCGGGGGCCAGCCCCTCGTCGGGCGCCACCAGCCGGTGCTCCTCGCGCGGCGTGCGATCCCGCTCGGGCGCCTCGCGCCACATCCGCTCGGCCACGGTGTCCTGGTGCCGGGGGTCGTCCTCCTCGATGACGTGCTCCCTGCCGAGGTCCTCGGTCCAGCCCTCGACCTCTATCTCCTGCTCGTCGCTGAGTCCGTAGCGGTCTGGTGGTTGTTGGCTCATGCCTGGTGCCCTACCCCTCCTCCGGCGGGGAACCCTCCTGCCAGGCGCATCACGCCCGACGAGGCGGTCGGCGCATCGTGCCCGACGAGGAGGCCGGCGCACGTGGACCCCGGCGCATCGCCTGACGAGGCGGCCGGCGCATCACACCGCGCCGCCCATCGCGCCCCATCGCGCCCCATCGCGCCCCCCGCCGCGCCCCCATCGCGTCCCCACCGCAGGGGCTCAGCGGCCGATCGCGGCGCCGATCAGGGCCCGCGGGTCGGCCGCGCCCGCGAGGCCGCCTCCGGGCAGCACGTCGATGAGGTGCGCGTGCCCGAACCCCGTCCCGTACGGCCTGCCCGCCACCGGATGGCCGAGCGTAGCGAGCCCGTCGGCCCAGCCGGCGCCCTCCTCCAACTCCATGACGGTCGTGTCGGGCGCGTCCCACGTGTCGAAGCCGGTGCCGCCGGTCGCCAGCCGCCAGCGGGGCGCGCCGATGGCCTCGCCCGGCGTCTGGCCGTGCCGGAGCAGCCTGGTGATGACCTGCAGCAGGATCTGCGGCTGCGCGTCGCCGCCCATCGTCCCCACGACCGCGCGGAGGGAGCCGTCCGGCCTGGTGACCAGGGCCGGTGTGAGCGTGTGCGGGGGACGCCGGCCGGGGCCGTACTCGGCGGGGTGTCCGGGGGTCAGCGAGAAGCCGATGCCGCGGTTGTGCAGGTTGATCCCGGTGCTCGGCTCGACCAGTAGGCTGCCGAAGCCCGAGGCGTTCGACTGGATGAGCGACACGCCCATGCCGTCGCCGTCGACCGCGCACAGGTACGTCGTGTCGCCCTCGGCGGTCAGGCCGGGCACCGTCAGCCGGGCGGCGGGATCGACCAGCGCGCGGCGCCGCTCGATCTCGGCCGTCGACACCAGGTCTTCCGCGTGCTCGTGCAGGAGCGCGAGCCGGTCGTGGCCGGCGATCCTGGCCGCCTCGCCCAGCAGGTGCGCCCAGAGGGGGTCGTCGGGCGCGGCGGGCAGGTCGAGCCCGTCCACGATGCCGAGCGACAGCAGCAGCAGGTAGCCCTGGGAGTTCGGCGGCATCGACCACACCTGGTGGCCGAAGGCCGGTACGCGCAGCGGCTCCACCCAGTCGGCCAGCGGCTCGGCCAGGTCGTCGTCCGTGTACTCGCCCGCGCCCAGCTTCAGCAGGCCCTGGCCGAACTCGCCCTGGTAGAAGCCCTCCCGTCCGGAGCCGGCGATCGCCTCCAGCGTGCGGGCCACGCCCCGTCTGGTCATGACCTGGCCCGGGGTGAAGCCGCCGGCGAAGTCGGGGTGGCCGACCGTCGAGGCGATGGGCGCCAGCAGCGGCGAGACGGGGAAGCCGCCGGCGGCCAGTTCGACGGCGGGGGCGAGCACCGTGCCCAGCGGCAGCCTGCCGTACCGGGAGTGCAGCGCGAGCCAGCCGTCGACGCAGCCGGGCACCGGCACCGACCTGATGTCGTGATGGTGCGGCATGCGGGTGTGGCCCTCGGCCCTGAGCCGGTCGGGATCCGCGCCCGACCCGGCGCGGCCCGAGGCGTTGAGCGCGCTGACCCTGCTCCCCGCGCCGCCGGGAGCCTGCCCGCCGCCGCCCTCGTGGACGAGGGCGAACAGGTCGCCGCCGAGGCCGCACATGTGGGGGGCGGTGACCGTGAGGACCGCGTTGGTGGCGATGGCGGCGTCGGCGGCCGAGCCGCCGCGGTCGAGCATGGTCAGGCCGGCGGCGGAGGCGAGGTGGTCGACGCTGCACACCATGCCGGATCGGGCGTATCGGGTGTTCTGCACGGAAGTGACCTTACGCGGTCCTGGGTCGCAGGATCCGTACCCCCGTGACCTTGGCCAGTGCCAGCGCGGCCAGCAGCGTGGCGGCCGTGGTGCTGACGCCGCCGATCTGCAGCGCCGCCTGCGGGCCGAGGGTGTCGCTGAGCCAGCCGAGCAGCGGACCGCCCAGCGCGCCCGCCGCCGCGCTCACCAGGCCCAGCACCGCGATCACCCGGCCGCGCAGCTCGTCGGGGCTGCCGAGCTGGGCGCGCGCCCCGATCGTGGTGTCGATGACCACGGCGCCCGCGGCGATCGGCAGCAGCAGCGCGGCGAAGCTCCACAGCTCGGGCATCAGGCCGCTGAGTGCCTGCGCCACGCTGGACAGGAAGGCCGTGACCAGCAGCAGGCGCATCGTCAGGCGCGGCCGGCCCGCCGCGAAGACGCCGCCCACCACGGTGCCGACGGCGAAGACCGTGGACAGCAGGCCGTAGCCGCCGGCGCCCGCGCCGAGCGGCCCGGCCGCCATCGCGGCCATCGTCACCTGGTAGTTGCGGCCCATGCTGCCGAGGACCAGGGAGAGCGCGAGGATCACCAGCAGCCAGCGGGTGCGCAGGACGTACCGCAGGCCCTCGCGGATGCCGGCGGCGCCGGCGGGGGCCTGGGCCAGCCGGTGCATCTCACCGGCGCGCATCGCGGCGATGGCGGCGATCACGGCGAGGAAGCTGATCGCGTTGAGCACGAAGAGGCCGGCGGGCCCGGTGAGGGGGATCAGCACGCCCGCCAGGCTCATGCCGAGGATGCGGCCGGCGGAGTTGACGACCGAGCCGAGCGCCATGGCGTTCGGCAGGTCGGCGGGCGGGACGACCTCCGCGCCGAACCGGCCGAGCGCGGGGCCGCCGAGCGCGGTGACCAGCCCGCCGGCCAGCGCCACGCCGTACACGGGAAGGACGGAGGTCACCCCGGAGCCGGCTACGACGGCGAGCACCACGGCGAGCAGGCCCTGCGCGATCTGGGAGGCCACGACGACGGGGCGGGCGCGCAGCCGGTCGGCGAGCGCACCGCCCCACAGGCCGAAGGCCAGCGTGGGCAGCGCCTGCAGGACCAGGCTCACGCCGACGCTGGTGGCCGAGCCCGTGGCGGACAGGATGAGCCAGTTGACGCCCAGCACCTGCATCCAGGTGCCGGTCACGGAGACCAGGTCGGCAGCGGCCCATAGGCGGTAATTACGGTGCTTGAGGGAAGCGAAGAGCAAGGCGAGACCATCTCTTGGGGGTATACCGAGAGACTTGAACGCCCCTTTACCTGCCTCGATTTCCGAATGTGCTGTTTATCACGTTTAAAGGGTAATGAGAGGTTCTTCGCGCCGGACGAGAGCCGCGTACCGGCCGTCGAGAGCCATGAGCTCCTCGTGCGTCCCCCGCTCGGCGATCGCGCCGCCGTCCAGCACGACGATCTGGTCGGCCGCGCGCACGGTCGACAGCCGGTGGGCGATGGTGATCGTGGTACGGCCGTCGGCCAGCGTGTCGAGCGCCTCCTGGACGGCGCGCTCGGTCTGGTTGTCCAGCGCGCTGGTCGCCTCGTCGAGCACCAGCACCGGCGGGTCGCGCAGCAGCGTGCGGGCGATGGCCAGGCGCTGCTTCTCGCCGCCGGAGAAGCGGTAGCCGCGTTCGCCCACCACCGTGTCGTACCCGTCGGGCAGGGCGGCGACGTGGTCGTGGATCCTGGCGGCGCGGGCCGCGGCCACCAGTTCCTCGTCGCCGGCTCCGGGCCTGGCGAAGCGCAGGTTCTCGGCGATCGAGGCGTGGAAGAGGTAGGTCTCCTGCGAGACCACGCCCACGGTGGCGGCCAGGGTCTCGAAGCTCAGCTCGCGCACGTCCACCCCGTCGATCGTGACCCGGCCGCCCGTGACGTCGTAGAGGCGGGGGATGAGATAGCTGAGCGTGGTCTTGCCCGAGCCGGTCTCCCCGACGACGGCCAGGCTGGTCCCGGCGGGGACGTCGAGATCGACGCCGGTCAGGGTGGGGCGCTCGCCGTAGGAGAAGTCGACGCGCTCGAAGCGGACCGCGCCGCGCGGCGCGCTCAGCTCCCGCGTGCCCGGCGTGATGTCGACCGGCAGGTCGAGGTACTCGAAGATGCGGCCGAACAGCGCCAGCGAGCTCTGCACCTCCACCCCGGTCCGCATGAGCGAGACCGCGGGCCTGAACAGTGCCGCCTGGAGGGTGGTGAAGGCGACGACCGTGCCGACCGACACCAGCGAGGTCATGCCGGCGGCCCAGTAGATCATGGCGGGCATCGCGGCCATGATGATCTGGATGGACGACTGCCGCCAGCGTCCCGCCATGCTCGCCCGCACGCCCAGCTCGGCCAGCTCGTCGGAGGCGGTGGTGAACCTGCGCGTCAGCTCGGTGGAGCGGCCCAGCGTCCGGCCGAGCAGGACGCCGCTGACCGACAGCGACTCCTGCACCATCGACGACATGGCGGCCAGTTTGCGCTGCCGCTCGGCCGTGATGCGCCTGCGCTCCACGCCGACCTTGCGGCTGATCCACACGAACAGCGGCAGCAGCGCCAGCGACACCGCCGTCAGCCGCCACTCCAGGAGGAGCATCGCGATGACGCTGGCCACCACGGTGGTGAGGTTGGAGACGATCGAGGTCGCGGTCGAGGTGACGACCTGCTGCATGCCGCCGATGTCGTTGGCCAGGCGCGACTGCACCTCGCCGGTGCGGGTGCGGGTGAAGAAGGCCAGCGACATGCGCTGCAGGTGGCCGTACACGGCGGCGCGCAGGTCGTGCATGACCCGCTGGCCCACGGTGGTCGAGATGAAGGTCTGCATCACGTCGAACACGCTGGTGGTGACGGCGACGGCGACCATGCCGAGCGCCAGCAGGCTCAGCAGCGCCACGTCGCGTGCGGGGATGGCGACGTCGAGGATCTCGCGCAGCAGGAACGGCGAGGCGAGGGAGACCAGCGAGGACAGGGCGATGAGGGCCAGGACGGTGGCCAGGCGGCCGCGGTAGGGCCGGAACAGCCTGATGATGCGCCGCAAGGGCGCGCGTGGTTCCTCTGTCATAGAACTCCTTTCAGATGTTCTCTCAAACAGAGGTTAGCTCACAATTCTTCCACCGGTAGGCTCCTGATCGTGGACACCGCCTCCGAGCTGCTGGAACTCGTGCACAGGATCAGCCGTCTGTCCAGGCACGGCTACCGGAACCGTCTGGAGCCGCTGGGGCTGAGCCCCGGCCAGGCGCGGGCGCTGCGCGAGCTCATCGAGGCGGACCGGCCGCTGCGGATGGTCCAGCTCGCCGAGGCGCTGCGCATCGTGCCGCGCTCCCTCACGCCCGTCGTCGACGCGCTGGAGGAGGCGGGGCTGGTGCGCAGGGAGATCGACCCGGTCAACCGGCGATCCACGCTGGTGCTGATCACCCCGCGCGGCGGCGAGGTCTACGAGCGGGCGCGCCAGGCCCGCAGGGAGGTCGCCAGGGACCTGTTCGGCGGGCTGTCGCCGGAGCAGCGCGAGCGGCTGAGGGAACTGCTGCGCGAGGTCGAGGGCGAATAGACCGTCCGGCGGCGGGCCTCAGCCCGCCTGCTCCTGCTCGGGATGCACCCTGCCGGGCGTGGCCTGGTCTGTCCTGCGGGGCGTGGCCTGGTCTGTCCTGCCGGGTGTGGCCTGGCCTGCCCGGCCCGGCTCGGTCCGGCCTGCCCGGCCCCCCGCGCGCGTGACCGGCACGCCGCGGACCACCGTGGCCAGGCACGGCGGTTGCTCCAGGAGCGCCGCGTACGGGTCGCGCCCGCCGCGCGTGTCGAAGACCGCCAGGTCGGCGCGGCTGCCGGGGCCCAGCGTGCCGATCCGGCCGGGACCGTCGGCCATCCCCAGGGCCCGCGCGCCGCCGAGGGTCGCCGCCTCCACCAGCACCCGCTCCAGGCGGCGCATCCGCGTGGCCTGCCGTACGGCCCGCGCCGTCGCCAGCGGCGGACCGCCGAACGCGATCGCGCAGCCCTCCTCCACCAGCGCCGAGGCGTCCCCGCCGAACAGCGCCAGCGTGGTGCCGCGCAGCCGCAGCAGCTTGCGCTCGCCGGGCCCGAGCGGCGCCTCGCCCGTGACGTGGCAGTGCTGCCCCAGCACGCCGGCCTCGTCCAGCTCGGCGGGGGAGTGGCGGCCGAGGTCGGCCATGAGCCGCAGCCCGAACGTCCGCGCGAGCACCGCCAGATCCTCCAGCACCAGCGGGTCGGACGCGTACGCCGCCACGCCCACCGTGCCGGGATGCTCGCGGATCGCGGTGATCAGCGCGTCCCGCTCGCTGTCCTCCCACACCTGCTCGCCGGCACCTTCGACCTCCAGATAGGTGACACCCCCGGGGCCGCGGCGGTCCCCGAGATCGGCCGCGCTCGTCACCCCGGGCACCGGCGGTCCGGTACGGCAGGCGTCCACCAGCCCGGGACTGATCAGCCCCGGCCAGCGGATCTCGTCCTCGACGGGGAAGTAGGCCAGCAGGTCGGCCCGCGAGCCCACCTGCAGCACGCGCTCGCCTCTGATCGCGACGCCACCGTCGCGGACGGGCGGGGCACAGACGGGCAGCACGCAGGGGGCCGAGTGGAGTACGACGGGCGCGGGGGTGCGGAGGCCGAACCCCCGCGTCAACGCTCCCATTGTGTGATTAAAAGGCACGAGTGCTGGCAAATCAATCACGCTCGCCAGGTTTCCGGCCGCACCCGCCTCCCGCCGGTCCCTCTCGCGAGGGCCCCACCCGGCACCGACGGCGGCTCTTCCCGCCCCTGACCCGACGCCGGCTCTCCCGGGGAAGACCTGTCCGGTTGCGGACAGGTGATGGCCCCGGCAGGTCCGGCGCGCTCCTTCTCCTCCTCGGGTGAGCCGTTCCCCGGAAGACCCTGCCGGCTCCCGGTGGGCCGTGCGTGGAACCGCTCCGTGGAGCCGCTCCGTGGAACCGCTCCGTGGAACCGCTCCGTGGTACCGCTCCGCAGGCCCGGCGGGCGCGGTGGCGGGTGCGGCGGGTGCAGTGGCGGGTGTGGTCAGCTGCGGGGGCGGTAGCGGCCGGACAGGCGGGCGAGCTTGAGGCTGAGATGCAGGCTGAGCCGTTCCCCGCCGTCCTTGAGATCCGTCTCCGCCAACTCCTCCACCCGCTGCAGCCGGTAGTACAGCGACGTCCGGTGCAGCCGCAGCCGCCTGGCGGTGGACACCGCACTGCCGGCCAGGTCGAGGTAGGTCTCCAGCGTCTCCAGCAGTGGCAGGTGCTGGGGGTCGGCCAGCAGCCGTTCCAGCCCCGGATGCAGGTCCGCCTGCGGGACGTTGGCCAGCATCCGGTAGACGCCGAGCCTGGTCCACTCCACCGACCTGCCGAGGCCCTGCACCCTGGCCGCCACCTGCGCCGCGTGCAGGGCCTCGGCGTACGACTCGCCGGCCTCCGCGAGGGCCGGCCGGGGCCGGCCGATGCCGACCACGACGGGAAGCGCCATCGCCGCGTGCACCTCCTCGGCGGGCGGCGCGGCCGTGGTGAGGAGCGTGGCGTGGTCGTAGCGCACCAGGTGCAGCCCGCCGAGGCGGCGCCGTACGGTGAGCATGCCCTGCTCCAGCGCCAGCCGGGACCGCTCGGACGGCTCGGCGGTCAGCGGCGCGGCGACCAGCGCGGTGACCGGCAGGGCCTGCGGGAAGCCCGCCTCGACCAGGGTGCGGGCGGCGTCGCGGTCGCCGGACAGCACCCCGGTGACGGCCTCCAGCTCGCGGTGCGAGGCGAGACCGGTGGCCAGGCTCTCGTGGAAGAGCGCCAGCGCCAGCGTGCCGGCGGCGGCCACGGCCTCGTCGATCTCGGCGGCCGTCATGGCGGGGGCGGTGTCGATGAACCACAGGAAGCCCATCAGCGCGCCGTCGTGCCGTACGGGGACGCAGACCCGCGGCAGCAGGCCGAGCGTGGGCGCGCCGGGCGTGCGCAGCGGCCCGGTGGCCTCCAGGATGCCCGCGGCGTTCAGGAAGCCGCGCACCTCGGGTGTGGTGTGGCGGCGCAGGATCGAGTCGCGCCTGATGTCGTCCATCGCGCCGTCCTGCTCGGAGTAGGCGATGACGCGCTGGAGGCGGTCCTCCAGCAACAGGGGCCGTCCGAGACGGATGGCTAAGTCGTCGACGCTGCGCTGCAGCACTGCCTGGCCTTTTCAGCAAATGTCGGAACTGGCGGGTGGGCTCTTCCCTACAACTGAACGGTGATCTCCGTCAAGAGCGTCTATACCGTCCTAGATCGTGAATCTCCCGAAGAAGCTGCTGAAAGGCCTGCTGGCGGCCCTCGTGCTGGCCCCCATCGGCCTTGCGGCCACCCCCGCTTCCGCCGACCCTCCCAAGGACCCCGAGATCCCCTGGCGGCAGGACCACTGGCCGCAGACCCAGCCGTGGCAACGCGACCAGCCCGAGCCGGGCGAGCAGGCGCTGCGCGGCCGCCCCTCGGCCCCGATCGGCCCGATCGACCCGCAGAACTGGAAGAACCCCGACCACATGACGTGGGCGGACTACAAGAAGGTGCCGGACACCAACTGGGCCGACCCGGACGCCAAGGGCTCCGTCCGCACCTTCAAGGGCGCGCTGGTGCTGCTCGACTACCCCAACCAGCCGTTCGTGGTCACCCAGCCCAAGGGTTCGACGATCTACCGCAACCCCAGCGCCGAGGCGCACGACGTGCCGCGCGACCAGGTCGCCACGTTCTACCAGAACTTCCTCAACACCCCCAACGCGCTCAACCGCGGCCACACCATCCACGAGTACTGGATGGAGGACTCCGGCGGTCGCTACGGCGTGGAGCTGTCCGGGTTCGGGCCCTACACGCTGTCGGGCAAGGACCACGAGTACGCCATGGAGTTCCAGGGCGGCACCGGCTGCCCCGCCGGCGACAACTGCAACAAGAACCTGCGCACCGAGGGCAAGGCGCTGTGGGTCGGCGCCATCGGCGAGGAGGAGGCCAAGAAGTTCGACTTCATCTTCTACCTCAGCGCCGGCCAGGACGAGTCGAGCACCTGGCAGGAGTTCGGGATGATGAAGTTCCCGAACAAGGAGGCCGTGACCGACGAGTGGGGCCCTGAGGACCCCAGCCTCCCCAACTGGGTCAGGACCCGCTACGTCGACTGGACCTCCTGGCAGGCCGGCTCCAACTTCTGGCCCAACGCCGAGATCGGCGTCAACTCCGTGCAGGCCGAGAGCTCGGGCATGGCCGTCTACGCGCACGAGCTGAGCCACATCCTCGGCGTGCTCGACAACTACAACAACCCGTACGCCAACCCGGTCCGCCGCGCCTACACCGGCGTGTGGGAGATGCTCAGCAGAGGCAGCTTCAACGGCCCCGGCGGCCCGCACAGCCGCTGGCTGATCCCGCCCACCTCGGGCGCCTCGATGGGCGCCCAGCACATGCTGCGCAACAAGATCAAGCTCAACATGGTCGACGAGAAGAACGTGCTGCGCCTGTCGCGCGACGCGCTCGACGAGTCGGGCCTGGTCACCGCCAGGGTCACCGCCCGCGCCGTCCAGCCGGGTCCTGACGGGCTGATGGGTCTCAACATCCAGTTCGACTCCGGCGACAAGTCGCCCGCCTGCCAGTGGCAGACCGACCCGCTGTGCGACGGCGGCGGCTACGAGAACTACACCGTCGAGGTCGTCGACCGGATGGGCACCGACTCCTTCACGCCCGACGCCGGCGTGCTGCTGGCCAAGACCAAGAACCAGGACCGGGCGCCGTTCGAGTGGGTGATCGACGCCAACCCGCAGGACATCAACATGACCGACTACGTCCTGCCGGACGGCACCAAGGTCCCGATCACCATCGGTGACTACCGCCAGCTGTCCGACGCGCTCTTCCACGCCGGGACCGACTCCGGCAGCGAGTACGAGTACGTCGACCAGGCCAACCGCCTGCACTTCTACGTCACCGACGTGCACCGCGACCGCAAGGGCACGCTCTCCTACACCGTCGCGGTCCGCTCGCTGGACGGCGCGGGGCCGCACCAGCGCGGCGTCAGGCTGCTGCCCGCCGCCGGCGTCCCGGCCGGCAAGGGGGTCTCCACCTGCAGGTTCCCGCTGTTCAACACCGGCAGGACGCGCGCCACGACGGCCGCGCACCCCGAGGACGTCTCCGCCTACCTCGGCGGCGACGTCTACCGCCTGAAGGCGTCGGTCGCGGGGCAGGGCTGGACCGCCCAGCTGCCCAACGCCCTGGCCGCGGTCGGCAACGGGCAGCAGGAGGCCGTCACGGTCAACGCCGTGCGTGCCGAAGGCGGCAGCCACCTGGCCAAGGTGACGCTGACCGCCACGTCCGAGTCGGACCCGTCCAAGACGGTGAGCGCCACCTGCCACGTGGTCGGCCTGTAACCGCCTGACGGGGTCGCCGCCCGGCGCCCGGGTAACCGCATGATAGGGTTACCGCGAAGGGCTCGGATAACCGGATGACAGGGTTACCGCGAGGTGCCCGGCTAACCGGCTGATGGGGTACGGCCCGGCCGTACCCCATCGGTCACTCCAGCCAGAGGCCGGCCAGCCCGAGCGCGAACAGCAGCCCGAGCAGCACCTCCACTCCATAGGCGATGTTCGTGCCCGTCTGGCCGAACAGCACGTAGGCGACCGCCGCGACGACGCAGCACACCAGCAGGACCACGTCGACCACGCCCAGGATGATCGCCACGACCAGCCTGAGCAGGAAGAGCACGAACCCGAGGCCGAACCACCGCGACATCGTCGAGTCGTCGTAGGCCCACCGCGACAGCGCGAAGGGCGAGTAGAACGAGCCGGCCCAGTAGGTGTTCCACCGCTCCACGGGACCCGGGACGTGTTCCTTGACCGTGACCTCGGCCTGCGCGAAGGTGATGGTCCGTACCTGACCGTCGGTGACGTCGATGAGCACCGTGCGGTCGACCACCTGGATCCTCGTGGTGCCGTTCACGACGGCGGTGAACTCGCCCTGGCCGGTCCTGACCTTGTAGATGTGGTCGAACCCGACCTCGGTCTGCCCCGGCGGGACCTCGGTGGCGTTGCGGACGATCACGTAGAGGGCGTCGTCCTCGCTGTCCGGCAGCGCGTACTCCGCGCCGATCGAGAAGACCCCCACGGGGGTGACGAGCGAGCTCTGCCCGCTCACCTTGAGCCCGCCGGGCCCCCACTCGAGGCTGACGGGGACGAACGCGGGACGGAAGCTGCCCTTCACCTGGGTGTCGGAACAGGCCGAGGTGCCGACCAGGACAGCGATCACGAGCAGGACGCGGATGATTCGTAAGGCGGAGACGTCTGCGGCACGCGCCAAAGGAGCCCCTTCCGTGGAGGCGCGGTGTGGTTGAAGGGACAACGGACGCACGGGCTCGGCGGTTCCGCGATCAGGGGTGGCGCGGGCCGTACGTGATCGGCTTGAATCACCTCTGAAGGGGGTGTGTGTTGCGACTGCCGGAGGAGGTTTCCCGGCCCCGGCGCAGGCGGCGGCACTGGCTGGCGCCCGTCGCGGCGGGTGCGGCCGCGGGAGCGGCCAGCATCCTGGCCGCGTCGCTGGAGTGGGAGATCCCGCCCGTGGCCAAGATCGGCGTGACCGCGCTCGCGGCGCTGCTGGTGGGCGTGACCACCTGGGCCACCACCGCCACCACCAGGAAAGAGCCGCAGCCGTCGCCGGAGGACCAGGCGTGGCGGCCGCCCGACCAGTGGCCGCCGTCCCCCGAGCACTTCACCGGCCGCTCGGAGGCCCTGGCCGAACTGCGCGCGGTCTTCACCGCCAGGCGCAGGTCCGACGAGCTCGGACCGCCGCTGGTCGTCTCCCTGTACGGCAGGGGCGGCGTCGGCAAGTCGGCGCTCATGGCCAGGTTCGGGCAGGAGATCGCCGACTGGTTCCCCGACGGCCGCCTCTACGCGAGCCTGCGCGGCATCAGACCTGACGAAGTCCTGATCGGTTTCCTGCGTGCGCTCGGGGTGCGGCTCACGACCGACCCCGGAGGGCTGGAGGAACTGCGCAAGCTGTGGCTGACCTGGACGAAGGGCCGCCGGATCCTCATCGGCCTCGACAACGTCGACGACGCCGAGCAGGTCAAGGCGCTCATCCCCGCCGAGCCCGGCTGCGCGGTCGTGGTCACCTCGCGCCAGCCGCTGTTCCTGATGAACGCCTACGACACCCAGCTGAGCGTCTTCAGCGAGGCGCAGGGCGTGGAACTGCTGGCCAGGCTGGCCGGCGGCGAGCGGATCGTCGACGACCTGGCCGCCGCCAAGGAGATCGTCAGGATCTGTGACTACCTGCCCCTGGCGATCAACATCTGCGGCGCGCGCCTGGCCACCAGGTCCGGCTGGTCGCTGCGCGAGCTGGCCAACCGGCTCGAGCGCCGCATCCTGGACCAGCTGGAGCTGGCCCCCACGATCGACAAGAGCGTCCGCGCCTCGGTGCAGCTCAGCTACGACGACTGCACCGGCATCCAGCGCCGGCTGCTGCGCCTGCTGTCCTCGCTGACCTCGCCCGACGTGCCCGGCTGGGTGGCCGGCGAGCTGCTGGACATCTCCGAGCTCGACGGCGCCGACCAGCTGGAGGCGCTGGTCGACGTGCAGCTGGCCGAGAGCTCGGGCACCGACCAGACCGGCGCCATGCGCTACCGCCTGCACGACCTGGTCCGGCTGTTCGCCGCCGAGCTGGAGGACGACCGGCGCGAGGCGGCCATCGAACGCGTCCTGTACGGCTACCGCCGCCGCGCCGAGGCCGCCGCCCAGGCCAGGTGGCCCCAGGACTGGGGCCGCACCGGACGCGTCGGCGACGCCGGCGGGCAGGCCCACGCCAGCGACTGGCTCAACGCCGAACGCCTCAGCCTGATGGCGATGATCCACCTGGCCAGGTCGATGGAGCTGTGGGAGCTGGTCTTCGGCCTCGGCAGGGCCTTCTGCTCGATCTGCCACTCCCTGCGCGCCTACTGGAGCGACTGGGGCGAGATCGCCGAGATCACCGTGGAGGCCGCCCGCCGGATGGGTGACCGGCGAGCGCTCGGCATCGCCCTGCTCGACCGCGCTGCCGTCCTCGGCGGCGGCGAGACGGCCGAGGAGGCACTGCGGATCTTCACCGAGCTCGGCGAGTCGTGGTGGGCGGCCAGGGCCATGCGCACGATCGGCATGCGGCTGTTCACCGGCGGCAACCTCGACCGCGCCCAGGGCTACCTCGTCGACGCGATCGCCGCCTTCGACGCCGAAGAGGACTACTGGTGGATGGCGCGCACCCAGCGCAACCTCGCCGAGCTCCGCCTGGCCGAACGGCGCTCCGAAGAGGCACGTGACCTGCTGGAGGACGCCCTCGCGGTCTTCAAACGGGACGGCAACCGCTACTCCGAGGCGCAGACGCTGCGCGCCTACGGCGAGGTGCTGGCCGCCCAGGCGCGCGGGCTCCACCGGGAGGGGGAGGCCAAGGCCGCCGCCGACCTGTTCACCAAGGCGGGCTTCAGCCTTGACCGGGCGGCCGAGATGTTCAGCAGCAGGGGCGAGCTGTGGGAGGAGGCGCGCTGCATGCGCGCCATGGGCGAGGTCGGCGACCCCGTCAACGGCCTGCGCGAGCTCGACTCGGTACGGCGGGCCGAGGAGATCCTCATCGCGCTCGGCGACTCCTGGGGTGTGGCCCGCACCCACCTGTCGTCAGGCAGGTCGCTGGCCAGGCTGGGCCGGATGGCCGAGGCGGAGAAGGAGCTCAAACGCGCCGTCGCCGCCTTCGAGGAGCTCGGCGACCAGTGGTGGATGGCGCGCAGCCTGCGCTATCTCGGGGAGACGCACCTCGAAGCGCGGGACCGGCGCGCCGCCGTACCGCCGCTGGAGCAGGCCCGCGAGATCTACCGCAGCCTCGGCAACGAGGCGGGGATGCGCAGGACCCTCGAACTGCTCAGGAGAGCGGAGTTCTGATCAGGTGGCCGGCCGCCCTGCGGGCGTCCTGGATCGACTGCTCGAACAGCTCCCGCACGTGGCGGGCCTGGTCGGCCAGCTGCTGGATGTGCGGCAGCGCCAGGTCGTCGCGCACCGTCTCGGCCAGCAGGTGCTGGTAGTCGGAGGTGCGGGCGGCCAGCATCTCCAGCCGCCGGTGGGCGCGGTAGACGTCGTCGGCCCGCAGCACCTGCACGGCGTACTCCTCCAGGTTGCGCACCCGCTGCGACAGCGAGGTCCAGGCCTGGTCGAGCGCCGTGGCGTACGGCGCGAACGCCGCCCTGAGGTTCCTCGGCAGGTCGGTCGGCACGATCCTGCGGTGCTCGTCGTGCATGCGCGAGAGTTTGGCCAGCCGCCTGGCGATCTGCCATACCTCGTCGGGCAGCGTCACCCTGTTGTCGATGGAGTCGATCAACCCCGCCTTGTGCACCTCGGAGGCGAGAATGGTGTCGGCCGCGTCCTGCGCCCTGCGCAGCAGCACCTGGCAGGGATAGTCCAGATCCTCGGCCAGGACGTAGCGGTCGGCGTGCTCGTAGGCCAGCTTGAGCCGGCGGCGCGCCACCCTGTTGCCCTCGTCCGTCGCCATCCAGCGCATCAGCGCCACCAGCGACACGCCCACCAGGGCGACGATCATCCCGGCCGTGCTGGTCAGCATCCAGATCAGCAGCAGGAAGCCGGGCAGGACGAACAGCAGGGCCGTGTTGCGCGCGGGCTCGTGCTGCTTGCCCGCTCTCGCCATGTGCATCGCGTGGGGGCCCGCTCTGAGCTGTGCCGCGACCTCCTCGGGTAGAGAAGGATCGAGCACCGGACGCGGGGGAAATGCACGCGGATCCATCTCTTCATGCTGCGTTACAAATCGCGAATCCGCACAGCCTTATCCCGACATATAGGCTCCATCTCGATGAACGACTTCACGCGATGGATAGAGCTCGAAGGCGCCGCCAACGTTCGTGACCTGGGCGGACTCCCCACCACTGACGGCGCGACCACGCGCTCAGGCCGCATTCTCAGATCCGACAACCTGCAGGGACTGACCGACGCCGACATCGAGCTGCTCGTGGGCTCGCACAAGATCAGGCACGTCGTCGACCTCCGCTCCGGCCCGGAGGTCACCCTCGAAGGTCCAGGACCCCTCACCACAGTCCCCGAGGTCACCATCCACCACCTGACCCTCTTCGCCGAGGGCGGCCGCCACACCGACGTCGACGCCGACCGGGCCCTGCCGTGGCAGGAACGCGGCGCCGACGACGACCTGCGCGTGACCGGGTTCTACTACGGCTACCTGCGCGACCGCCCCGACTCGGTCGTCTCCGCCCTGCGCGTCATGGCGAAGGACGACGGCGCGTCCATCGTGCACTGCGCGGCGGGCAAGGACCGCACCGGCGTGCTGTGCGCGCTCGCGCTCGAGGTCGCCGGGGCCACCCGCGAGGCCATCGTCGCCGACTACGAGGCGACCGGCGAACGCCTTGAGCAGGTGCTGGCCCGGCTGCGCGCCAGCGACACCTACCGCGACGACCTCGACTCCCGCCCCGCCGACGACCACCGGCCGCGGGCGAAGTACATGCTGCAGTTCCTCGGCGTGCTCGACGACCGGTTCGGCGGGCCGCTGCCCTGGCTGCACGCGCACGGCTGGACCGAGACCGACACCCGCGCCCTCCGCTCCCGCCTCCGCGACTGATCCTCCCGACCCTGCCGTCCGTACGGCCGCCGCCGCGCGTGCGCATCGGCGGAGGCGCCTGGACGTCCCGGTCCTGCGGGGCGTCCGGGGCGTGTGGGCGTCCCGCACGTCGCGAAGAACGCCCGGGTGCGCCGGCGGCCAGGCGATGGCCCGTCCCTCCGGGGAACGCCCACCGGCTGAACGCCCGGGTGCGCCGGCGGCCAGGGAGTGGCCCGTCCCTCTGGGGAACGCCCACCGGCCGCCGACGCGCCGCTCCCTTGAAGGGCGTCGGCCGGCGCCCGTCCGCGGTCCGTCCGCCTCTGAAGGGTCAGGGGATGCGCACCACCGTGCGTTCGTCGGCGGAACGGCGAGCGGCCTCGATGACGGCGAGGGCGTCGACCACGTCCCGAGGGTCGACAGGGGGCGCCGACCCGGTCCGGAGGCAGGCCGCGACCCCCAGGTAGAAGTCCAGGTAGGAGCCCGGCTCGGTGTGCACGCGTGCGGCCGACCCGATCGTGCCGAGCGTGCCCCACTGCTCCTCCGGATCCGCCCCGAACCCGGGGGCGTCCGGCGTCATCCCCGCCCGCAGCCGCTCCTCCTGCACGTCGAGGCCGTGCTTCTCGTACGCCGCCGACGAGCCGAGCACCCTGAACCGCGGCCCGAGCAGGGCGGCCACCGCGCTCACCCACAGGTGGGAGCGGGCCCCGCTGTCGTGGGTGAGCGCCAGGAAGGAGTCGTCGTCCGCGCCCACGCCGGCCCTGCGGATGTCGCTCTCGGCGTAGACCTCGCGCACCGGCCCGAGCAGTTGCAGCGCCTGGTCGACCAGGTGGCTGCCCAGGTCGTAGAGGAGCCCGCCGACCTCGTCGGCGCCGCCGCTCTCCCGCCAGCCGCCCTTGGGCACCGGCCGCCAGCGCTCGAAGCGCGACTCGAACCGGTGGACGTCTCCGAGCGCGCCCTCGGCCACCAGGCGGCGCAGGGTCAGGAAGTCGCCGTCCCACCGGCGGTTCTGGAACACGGTCAGCATCAGGCGCTTCTTGGCGGCCAGTTCGACCAGGTCGCGGGCCTCCTGGGCGGTTCTCGCGAGAGGCTTGTCGACGACGACGGGACGCCCCGCCTCCAGCGCGGCGGTGGCGAGGGGGATGTGGGTCCTGTTGGGCGAGGCGATCACCGCCAGGTCGCAGCGCGGCCACAGGTCGTCGGCGTCCTTCACCGCTGTCGCGCCGTACCTGGTGGAGACCTCGGCGGCCCTGCCGGGATCGCGGGTCACCACGGCGGCCAGTCTCAGGCCGGGCGTCGCGTGGATGAGCGGGGCGTGGAAGACGGCCCCCGCCGTGCCGTACCCGACCAGGCCCACTTGGATCTCGCTCATCACCCCACGATAACCGTCACCCGATCATGGCCAGGTGAACGGCGACGCGACCCGCGCGCACGGCCCGCTCACCGCGGCGGCCGGTCAGATGTGGTCGGGGTCGACGGCGAGGGCGACGTGGATGAGGTCCTCGATCGCGTGCGCCAGGCGCCCGTCGGCGATCTCGTAGCGCGTCTGCCGTCCTTCGGGCACCGCGACGACCAAGCCGCAGCCGCGCAGGCAGGCCAGGTGGTTGGAGACGTTCTGCCTGGTGAGCCCCAGTTCGTCGGCCAGCCGGGCGGGGTAGGAGGGCCCCTGGAGCAGGGCGATGAGCAGGCGGCAGCGGTTCGGGTCGGCGAGGGCTCTGCCGATTCTGGCCATCGCGTCGAGCCGGGTCTCCACAGTGAACACGATAATCAGGGTACACGATTTGCTGTATATACAGTTCCTGCTGTATATACATGGTTGACTGTATAGAGCGAGGAGGCGGCACATGGGACACGGGCACGGCCACGCGACGGCCGGCGCGGTTCACCGCAAACGGTTGATGATCGTGCTGCCGCTCACGCTGAGTGTCCTGGTCGTGCAGGTCGTCGGGGCGCTGCTGTCGGGAAGCCTCGCCCTGCTCGCCGACGCCGGCCACATGGCGACCGACGCCGCGGGCGTCGCGCTCGCGCTGTTCGCGATCTGGATCGCCGGCAAGCCCGCCAGCTCCCGCCGGACCTTCGGCTACCAGCGGGCCGAGATCCTGGCCGCCGCCGTCAACGCCGTGGTGCTGCTCGGCCTGAGCGGCTACATCCTCATCGAGGCCGTGCGCAGGTTCGCCAACCCCGAGCCGGTCGGCACCACCGTCATGCTGGTCGCCGCCGTGGCCGGCCTGATCGCCAACGGGATCGCGCTGTGGCTGCTGCGCGAGGGCCAGCAGGACAGCCTCAACCTCAGGGGCGCCTACCTGGAGGTCCTCGGCGACCTGCTCGGCTCGGTGGCCGTCATCGCCGGCGCCATCGTCATCCAGCTCACCGGCTGGTACCCCGCCGACGCGGTCATCTCGGTGATCATCGCGCTGCTCATCCTGCCCCGCACGTGGAAGCTGCTCAAGGAGGCCGTGGACATCCTCCTCGAGGCCACTCCCAAGGGCGTCGACCTGGCCGAGGTGCGCGAGCACCTGCTGGAGACGCCCGGCGTCACCGACGTCCACGACCTGCACGCGTGGACGATCACCTCGGGCGTGCCCGTCATGTCCGCCCACGTGGTCGTGGACGTCGAGACCTTCAGCCAGTGCGGCCCGCTGCTCGACCGGCTGCACGAGTGCCTGGCGGGTCACTTCGACGTGGAGCACTCCACGCTGCAGCTCGAACCCGCCGGCCACGTCGACCACGAGGGCGCCCGGCACCTCTGGCCCGGCGACAGCCGGCCGGGCGCCACCGGTTAGCTGTCGCGGTCGTCCCGCTCGGCCAGGAAGGCCTCGAACTGGGCCGCCAGCTCGTCACCCGTCGGCATCGGGGTGGCCTCGGCCATCAGGTTCTGCCGCTCCTGGCCACCGGCGAAGGCGTCGTACTGCTGCTCAAGACCCTGGATCGCCGACGACAGCTCGCTCGAGGCGCGGATCTGCTCCTCGATCTCGGACGTCGTCCGGTCCGCCGCGTCGTGCAGGCTGTCCATCGGGAACACCAGCCCGGTCCCCTTCGTGATCGCCTCCAGCGCCGTGACCGCGGCCTGTGGATACTCCGCCTGCGACAGGTAGTGCGGCACATGGACGGCGTAGCCGAGCGCGTCGCGCCCCTGCCCGCCCAGGCGGAACTCCAGCAGCGCGGCGACGCTTCCCGGCACCTGCACCCGGCCGAACGCGCTCACCTGCGAGTTGATCAGCTCGGGCCGGCTCGCGTGGGCCGTGACGCCGAGCGGCCTGGTGTGGGGGACGGCCATCGGGATGCCGTGCACGGTCACCAGCCTGCTCACGCCGAGCCGTTCGACCAGCCGGCCCACCGCGGCGACGAACAGCTCCCACTCCCGGTCGGGCTCGGGCCCGGTCAGCAGCAGGAACGGCGTGCCCGTCAGGTCACGCGCGTGGTAGAGGGCCAGCTCGGGGGCCTCGTAGTCGACCCACCTGTCGGTGTCGAACGTCATCGTCGGCCGCCGCGACCGGTAGTCGATCAGGCGGTCGACGTCGAAGGTCGCCACGACGCTGTGCTCAAGCTCGGCCAGCAGGTGGCCCAGCGCGAGCCGTCCGGTGCTGCCCGCGTCGACGAACCCGTCGAAGTGGTACACCAGCACGGGATCGGTGAGCTCGGGGGTCTCCTCCGCCAGCCGGTAGAGATCCGTCGGGTCGAACACGGTTGATCAGCCTTTCCCTCGGTACTCTCTCCAGCAACCTGCGGCGAGCCGGAACGATTCCGTGCACGGCACCATATCGATGAGAAATCAGCATGGAACCCCCGGGTCACACCATCCATCGCCTGAAGGGCGGACGCTCCCGCACCGGCACAATGCTCCCGTGAGCGCGCTCAAGGGGTTCGTCACCAGGATGTTCGACCTGGCCAGGGCGGGCGACACGGTCACGCTGCCGCCGACGTCGAGCAGGTGTCCCGGCGGCCCTCGCCAACCAGAAGGGTGACATCTTGCTGATGCCGACGGCATATCACGGTCACGCCGACACGATGAAGGCACGCACGGAGATGTGGACCGCCTCCGACCGGGCCAACGACAGAGGCGTGACCTCTACGGCCCGCGCGGTCTTCAGGAAAGAATCAGGCATGGTCAGGACTTCGCCGGATGGGCGGAGCCGACCCGCGGGCGGGCATCCCATCAGCAGTTGACACAGGGCAGATGTTTTCCAGCCAACAATTTCGCCGTCGGTGCCCTAAAGAATAGGGTGGAATATCGCCATATATCGTCAGTGTGGCTTTTTGAACGGTCCATCGTCATGCTAGGGGGGTGGCAACTACGATCCCCTCTGCGCAGGCCTTCAGTAGGCGACCACTCCGCATCCCCGCACTTCCGTGTCCTTTCCCCAACGAGATCAACGTCCATTCGGAAGAGGTGGACGCCGAGAGTCACCGATGGCTGGCGACCTCTGGCATGCTCGGCGACGACAAGGCCGTCGAACACTTCAGACGCTCCAAGATCGGGGTGCTGGCGGCTCGCACCAACCCATTAGTACCTCGCGAAAGTTTGAGACTGCTCAACGACTGGTACAACTGGTTGTTCGCCTTCGACGACGCTTTCTGCGAGGGAGCCCTCATCGGGCACCGGGCCTCAGCACTGGCTCACGCCCTGCCGCCGCTCCTCGAGATCCTCGACGGCCGTCGGCAACCCGCATCGGACGATCCCTTCGGCCTGACTCTGCGCGAACTGCAACTGCGCATCACGGAAACGGCGACGCCCGCCCAGGTCGAACGCTGGCGTACAACGGTCAAGGAGTACCTGTTCGCGCAGATCTGGGAGGCGGCCAACCGGGAGGTGGACCTCATCCCCAGCGTCGAGGACTACGTGCTCATGCGCCGCATCACCGGGGCGACCTACACCTGCCTGGCTCTCATCGACGTAGGCGGCGGCTATCGCCTCGAAGCGGAGGAATGGCACCATCCGGACGTCCGTGTGTTGTCCGACCTTGCCTGCGACCTCATCGGCTGGGACAACGACCTGCTGTCGTACGCCAAGGAGCGCGACAACGACAAGGCCCGGCACAACCTGGTCACGGTGCTGGCCACACACAGGTCTCTCAGCCTGCAGAAGGCTCTCGACGAGGTGTCGAACATGCACAACGACGCCGTCGCCGCGTTCATCGAACGCCGCGCCCATCTCGAGCGATGGGCATCGCTGCCGGTACGCAGATACGTGCGTGGACTGGAGCACTGGGTCCGGGGGCACATCGAGTTCTCCCTCGGCAGTGCCCGTTACATCCACGCATGGCCGACCGGCACCACCTGGAGCAAGGCCGGCTGATCAGGATGGCGGGGCGTCCACCTCGCCCAGCGCCAACGTGGACGCCTCATCCAGATCGAGGCGCGCCCCGCTTTCGAACGCCGAGTTGTAGGCCGCCTCGCCCAGCAGCTTCTGGCACTCCTTCACGCACTTCTCGTGCTCGTTGGTCAGGAACGGCGCGCCCATCATCGGCAGCCCCGACGTCGTCCAGTTGGCCTTCAGCGCGCCCAGCAGATGAGCGGCCAACTCGGCCTGCTCGAGCATGGCGAAGGTCCGCGCCGTCGTCTCCAACGCGACCAGAGTGCCCAGCGTGTCGTGGAAGTAGCGCTTGATGCGCAGGCCCTCCTGGGCCGTGGTCAGGGCCGCCTCCGGCCGGCCCATCGCCAGCAGCGGAAGTGACAGCGCCCAGCTGGCGTAGGAGCTGACCCACAGCTCGCCCCGCTCCTTGCACACCTGCAGCACGTCGACCAGGAGCGATTCGGCCTCGTACACCTCGCCCTGCGTCGTCAGCACGATCGACAGCTCGACGATGGCCTGCAGCAGGCCCGGGTTGAGCTCCTTGTTGCCGGTGTTGAACTCGATCGCCATGCCCAGCAGAGCGCTGGCCTTCTGCAGGTCGCCCTGGAGCAGCGCCGCCGTCCCCTGCATCTTGGAGGCCAGGATGACCGCGCGGGAGTCGCCGACCAGCACCGCCTCGCTGCTGCACTGCTCGGCCGCCTCCAGCGCGCCCACGCTGTCGCCCTGGGCGCTGCGCACGTAGGACAGCACCCACAGCGCCTTGCAGCGTTCCTTGCTGGGATCGGGGTTGGCGCGCAGCGCCCGCTCCAGGTAGATGCGCCCCTCGCGGACGAACCCGCAGCAGATCCACATGAACCACAGCGATGACAGCAGCTCCAGCGCCAGGAGGCTGTCGCCCGGCGTGCGCAGGGCGTGCTCGAGCGCGAGCCTGACGTTGTCGTGCTCCTGGCGCATGCGTACGAACCAGTAGATCTGCCGCGGCCCCGACCAGGCGTCCTCGCTCCTGCGGGCCAGGCTCAGGTAGTAGGCCAGGTGCTGGTGGCGCAGGCTCTCGGACTCGCCGAGCTTCTCCAGCCACTCCTCGCCGTACTCGGCCAGCGTGTCGATGAGCTTGTAGCGCACGCCCGCGTGGTCGCTCTTGATCAGCAGGATCGATTTCTCCACCAGCCCGGTCACCAGGTCGGTGATGTCCTCGGCGGGCAGCCGGTCGTCGGAGCAGACGAACCTGGCCGCGTCGAGCTCGAAGTCGCCCGCGAACACCGAAAGGCGCGCCCACAGCAGCCGCTCGGCGGGTTCGCACAGCTCGTGGCTCCAGCCGATGGCCGCGCGCAGCGTCTGGTGGCGGGGCAGCGCCGTACGGCTGGCCCCGGCCAGCAGGCTGAAGCGGTCGGTCAGCAGGCCCAGGATCTGGTCGACCGACAGCGCCCGCAGCCGCACCGCGGCCAGCTCGATCGCCAGCGGGATGCCGTCGAGGCGGCGGCACAGCTCGGCCACCGAGCCGATGTTCTGCTCGTCCAGCACGAAGTCGGGCACGACCGCGCCGGCCCTGGCCGCGAACAGCTGCACCGACTCGTTGGTGAACGGGTTCTCGTCGGCGTTGTCGCCCGGCACCGCCAGCGGCGGCACCGGCACCACGTGCTCGTACGCCAGGTGCAGCGACTGGCGGCTGGTGGCCAGGATCTTCAGCCGCGGGTTGGCCTGCAGCAGCTCGTCGATCAGCTCGGCGCAGCCCTCGATCAGGTGCTCGCACGTGTCGAGGATGAGCAGCATGTTGCGGTCGCCGACCCACTCCGACAGCGACTCCGACTCGCCGCGCGCCGACTGGTCGGCCACGCCGAAGGCCGAGGCGATCGTGTTCTTCACCATGCCCGCGTCCTGCAGTCGCGCCAGGTCGGCGAACCACACGCCGTCGGCGAACTGCGAGCGGACCTGATGGGCCAGCCGCAGCACCGTCCGCGACTTGCCCACGCCGCCGATGCCGGTGACGGTCACGAGATTGGACTCGGACAAGTGGCGTTTGAGGTTGGCAAGCAGCCTCGTCCGCCCGACGAAGCTCGTGAGCTCCGCCGGCAAATTGCCTTCTCGACGCCAACCTGTCGGGGTGGCCATGGGCAGCCTCACGGGGGGTAGCCGGACACCTTCTCACGCGCGGGACCAACTGTACCCCGAGGAGCCTTTACTGTCCCTTGTGGCTTACCTGTGCCGGGGTGACGTTTCTTCCTCCGGATAGCATTGACGTCGTGACCGAATTCCTGCCTGAGCAAACCACGGATGACACCGACCTGGGGTGGGGCGAAATTCCGGACGAGGATCCGGACGCTTTCTACCTCGACAACAGGCCACCGCACTGGGGCTGACACGGCCTGTCGCGGAGGACGAACTTCTGTAACCCTGGCGCTCAGCCGTACGATTTGCCACTTTTGTCCCATCGCTGACCGGGCCCATGACGACCGATGGACCGGCGCCCTCGCGAGCCCCGGCCCATCGGCCCCCCTCCACGGCCGTGCGCGTTCCCCGCGCAGCGGCCGCCGTTCACGGGCGGATCAGCTGACCACGTCCCTGCGGCGGAAGCGGCGGAAGGCGACCGCGATCAGGATCGCGGCGTAGCTGACCGACACCGCCGCCCCCTTGGTCATCCCGCCCCAGTCCAGCGTCGGCGCCAGCGCGTCCATCCACGCGGTGTTCCAGAACGTGGGTAGGAATTCCCGCAACGACCCCAGCGCCTCCACCGCCTGCAGGATCGTGCTGACGATGACCAGCCCCACCGCGCCGCCCACCGCGCCCAGCGGCGAGTCGGTGACCGTCGAGAGCAGGAACGCCAGCGCCGCCACTGTCAGCTGGCTCACCAGCGCGTACCCGATGACGATCCCGAACCGCGGCAGCACGTCGAAGGCAGGGATCGTCTCGCCCGTCCCCGGCACCTGGATGTCGTTCCAGCCGAATACCAGCGTTCCCGCCACCAGAGCCATCACCGGCAGGCAGATCACCGCCGCCGCCGAGTAGCCGAGCGCCACGACGAGCTTCTGCCGCAGCAACCGGTCGCGCGGCACGGGGGCGGCCAGCAGATAGCGCAGCGACGACCAGCTCGCCTCGCTGGCGACGGTGTCGCCGCAGAACAGCGCCACCGCCACGACCAGCAGGAAGCTCGCCGACACCGACAGCGCGAACGCGGCGAAGTTCAGCCCGCTCTGCGTGGCCAGGTCGGACAGGCGCAGGGCGTTCTGCTGGCCGGTGTTCTGCGGGCCGAGCTGGAAGGCGATGACCAGGATCCATGGCAGGGCCAGCAGCAGCCCGAACATCACCAGCGTGCGCCGCCGCTTGAACTGCCTGACGATCTCCACCCGCAGCGGCAGCGTACGGCGCGCGGCATAGCCCGGGGCCCCGCCGCTGTGAACGGTCATGACTTGTCTCCGATCAGGTCGAGGAAGACGTCCTCGAGACGCGGCCCGTGGCCGTTGTGCCTGGCCGTGTCGAGCAGGTCGGACACCGGGCCGGCGCTCACCAGGCGGCCGCGGTGCATGACCACCACGTGGCTGCACGTCTGCTCCACCTCCGCCAGCAGATGGCTGGAGACGATCACGGTACGGCCGTCGCGGGCGTAGCGCTTGAGGACCTCGCGCATCTCCCTGATCTGCGGTGGGTCGAGCCCGTTGGTGGGTTCGTCGAGAACCAGCAGGTCCGGCAGGCCGAGCATCGCCTGGGCGATGGCCAGGCGCTGCCGCATGCCCTGGGAGTAGGTGCGCACGGCCCGCTCCAGCGCCGAGCCGAGCCCGGCGATCTCCAACGCCTCGGCCATGTGGGCGTCCTGCGGCGGGCGGCCCGTGGCCTGCCAGTACAGGGTCAGGTTGTCGCGTCCGGACAGGTGCGGCAGGAATCCGGGACCTTCGACGAACGAGCCCAGCCTGGACAGGACCGGCGCCCCGGGCGTCACCGGATCACCGAAGATCCTGATCTGGCCGGCGTCGGGGTGGATGAGCCCCATCATCATCCGCATCGTGGTGGTCTTGCCCGCGCCGTTCGGGCCGAGCAGGCCGAGCACCTGGCCCTTCTCCACCCGGAACGACAGCCCGTCCACGGCCTTCTCGCCGTTCCGATAGGCCTTCGTCAGCCCGGCGATCTCCAGCGGCACCTCGGCGCCGCCCGCGCCCGGTGCCGCGGCGCCGTTCGCGCCCGCGCCGTTCAGGCCCGCGCCGTTCGGGCCCGCGCCGTTCGGGCCCGCGCCGTTCGGGCCCGCGCCGTTCGGGCCTGCGGTGTTCGCGCCCGTGCCGTGCGTGCCGGTGCCGTTCGTGCCTGCGGCGTTCGGGCTTGTCCTGTCCCCCTTGACGGAGCGCCCGGAGGGGGCGGCCGTCCGGCGGCCCGTCGCCAGGACGAGGGCGGCGACCGCGACGGCCGCCAGCGGCAGCGCCCACGTCCACCACACCGGGCCGCTCGGCGGCGCGGCCAGTTCGGGCACCGTCGGCACGGTCAGCGTCGGCGCGGCCAGGCCCACCACGTAGCCGGCGGGCTCGGCGGGCGTCGCGTAGCCCATGTCGGTCGTGGTCAGCGCCAGCCGCAGCCGATGACCGGCCGCGAAGCGGTGGTCGACGGCGGGCAGCGTGACCGTCACCTCGCCGGCTCCGGCGGGCACCCGTACGGGCGTCACCAGACCGGCGGGCAGCGTCGGCGGGGTGACGGCGTCGGCCACGTCGTAGAGCTTGGCGAACAGCGTCGCCTCGCCCGGCGCCCGCACCCTGATCTTCACGGTCGCGGTGCCGGTGAGCTGCAGCGGCTCGGCCAGCGGCGCGGACTCGAAGACCGCGCTCTGGCCCGGCATGTCGAGGGAGACGCCCGGGTTGCCGCCCTGCGCGCCGCCACCGCCGAGCAGGCCGCCGATCCCCGGCACGGCCGAGATGGAGGCGGGGTTGCCGCCCGGCGGGTTGGCGACGTTCTGGTCGGGCCCGGCGAGCTGGATCGGCGTGGCGGCGGTGCCGGTCAGGCCGGGGTAGCGGTCGGTGCCGGGGTGCAGGCGGATGCGCTGGCGGGTGCCGGGGTCGCGGCCCCCGTCACGCGTGATGGTGAACCCCTGCACGGTCCCCGGGGAGCCCGTCCCCACGGAGCCCGTCTCCGCGCTGCCCGTGCCCGCTGTTCCTGTCCCCGCGCTGCCCGTTTCCGTTGTGCCTCTTCCCGCGGTGCCCGTTCCAGGGGAGACCACGGCGGTGCCTGGCCCGGCCGCCGCACGCAGGTGGCGGTCGAACCAGTCGAGCAGCCGCTCGTCCAGCCAGTCCACCTCGCCGTTGCCGCCGTCGTGCCCGCCGTCGAACCACATCACCTCGACCGGCGTCCCCGCCGCCGCGATCGCCTTGGCGTTCGCGTCGGCCTGCGCGAGCGTGAACAGCGAGTCGCGCTGCCCCTGGATCAGCAGGGTGGGCGCCTTGATCCGCCCGGCCACCGTCACCGGGCTCGAGGCGCGCAGCATCTCGACCGCCTCGGGCGTCGGCCTGCCGGTGGCCGCGACCCGCTGGTACATCTCGCACACCGCGGGCAGGAACCGGCCGCACCTGGCCTCCTCGGCCGACAGCGGCCGCGGCGGCGCGGTCAGCGCGCGCAGCCCCTCGGCGCCGGCGGCGGGAGCGCCCCTGCTGAAGAACAGTCCCGCCCACATCTTCTTGAACACGCCGTTGGGGAACAGCGCCTCCGACAGGTCACTCCAGGTGATCATCGGGACGATCGCGTCGACCCTGGCGTCGTGGGCGGCGGTCATGAGCGCGATGGCGCCGCCGTACGAGCCGCCCGCGATGCCCACGCGCGGGTCGCCCGCGGCGTCGAGCCGAACCTCGGGCCGCTTGGCCAGCCAGTCGATGAGCTGCTCGACGTCCTTGACCTCGTAGTCCGGCGAGTTGAGCGCGATCTGCCCGGTGGAGCGGCCGAAGCCGCGCGCCGACCAGGTCAGCACCGCGTAACCCTGCCGCGCCAGCCGTACGGCCTGGGCCCTGACGCTGTCCTTGCTGCCGCCGAAGCCGTGGGCGAGCAGCACGGCGGGCGCCCTGCCCTCTCCGGCCGGCGGGAAGTACGTCGTGTCGAGCTCGACCCGCTGGTCGTCTCCCGGGCCGTCGACGACGGCGATCCGCTGCTCCTGGCCGCGCACCGCAGGCGCGGACGGCCACACCAGCCAGACCGCCGCCGCGAGCACGGCCAGCGCCGCGACCAGCGCGGCTGCTCTCTTCATGTGGCGAGCGTACTGACCGGTCCTGAGAGGCAGCTGAGACGATCTCAGCCCAGCAGGGCGTAGACGGTGCTGGCCCGGGCGGCCGGCCCGGGACCCCCTTCGGCGCTCAGCGTGATGTCGGCGAAGGCGAGCGTGCGGCCCAGCTTGGTGACCCGCGCCTCGATCAGGACGTCGGCCCCTGTCACCGGCCGCTGGAACGTCGTGGACTGCTGGACCGTGGTCATCGGCACGAAACCACCCCTGGCCGAGGAGATCGCGATGACGGTCGCGGTGTCGGCGGCGGCCATGAGCGCCTGGCCGCTGATCCCGCCGCCCTGCCTGGCCAGCCGGTCGGACCACGGCAGGCGCAGCAGCGCGTGGCTCTGACCGACCTCCTCCACGCTCAGCCCCAGGTCGAGGACCCACGGGGCGAAGTTGTCCTTGAGTATGGCGTCGCCTTCTTCAGGAGTCACGCCGTCATCATGCACGCTGGAGCCATGCTTGAGGAGGTCTTCCTGCCCTCGACGTACGGCGTGGGCGTGCCGTACGAGTTGTTCGCGACGCTGCGGCGCGAGTCGCCCGTCCGCCGGATCCCCGAGCCCGCGTTCGGGCCGTGGCGGGCCGGGCCCGGCTTCTGGGGCGTGTTCGCGCACGCGGACGTGAAACACGTGCTGCGCACCCCCGCCGATTTCTCCTCCCACCTGGGCGCGACGCAGATCCGCGACCCCGACACCCCGGCCGACCTGGCGTTCGTCCAGGCGATGATGCTCAACACCGACCCGCCGGAACACGCGCGGCTGCGCAGGATCGTCTCGGCCGCCTTCACCCCGCGGGCCGTCCGCGCCCTCGAGGAGACGATCGCGGCGCGGGCCGCGCGGCTGTTCGCGCGGGGCGCCTGCGACGTCGTCGAGGTGGCCGCCGATCTGCCGGTGTGGACGCTGGCGCATGTCATGGGCGTGCCCGAGCAGGACCGCCGCCTGCTGTACGACTGGGCGTCGCGGGTGATCGGCTACCAGGACGAGGAGTACGCGGACCTGGCCACGGCCGACGATCTCAGCCCGCTCGGCAGGATCGCGCTGGCGGCCCGGCCGCCCGCCCGGCGCCCCGGCGTCAACCCCAGGTCGAGGGCGGCGCTGGCGGACATGTTCGCCTACGCGCACGCGCTGGCCGCCCGCCCCGGCGGCGGCGACGACGTGATGGCGGCCATGCTCGGCGGTGGCCTGACCGAGGCCGAGTTCGAGAACATGTTCTTCCTGTTCGCGGTGGCCGGCAACGAGACGCTGCGCAACGGCATCCCCGGCGGCCTGCTGTGTCTGCTGGAGCATCCCGGCGCCATGGACCTGCTGCGGGCCAGGCCCGAGCTGCTGCCCTCCGCGGTGGAGGAGATGCTGCGCTTCTGGCCGCCCGTCATGAACTTCCGCCGTACGGCGACGCGCGACCTCGAGCTGGGCGGGCAGCGGATCGGCGCGGGCGAGAAGGTCGTCGTCTACCACGCCTCCGCCAACAGGGACGAGACGGTCTTCGCCGACCCCGACAGGTTCGACATCACCCGCACCCCGAACGACCACGTCAGCTTCGGTTTCGGCCCGCACGTCTGCCTCGGCGCCCACCTGGCCAGGACGCAGATGCGCGCGTTCTTCGCCGAGCTGCTGAAGTGGGACGTACGGCTCGCCGGCCAGCCGGTCAGGCTGATCTCGAACTTCCAGAACGGATTAAAGCATTTGCCCGTCCTCCTAGAGTCAAGATCATGACCGACTATCTTGCTGTCAACAGGGCCAACTGGGACGAACGCGTGGGCATCCACCTGGGCAGCGACTTCTACGACGTCGAAGGGTTCAAGGCGGGCGGGCAGCCGCTGCGCCCCTTCGAACTGGCCGAGATGGGCGACGTGCGCGGCAGGCGGCTGATCCACCTGCAGTGCCACTTCGGGCTCGACACGATGGCGTGGGCACGGCTGGGCGCCGAGGTCACCGGTGTCGACCTCTCCGGCAAGGCGGTCGAGGCGGCCCGCGCGATCGCGGCCGAGTGCGGCATCGAGGCCCGCTTTCTGGAGGCCGACGTCTACGACGCCGCCGAGGTGGCGGGCGACGGCTACGACATCGTCTACACCGGCATCGGCGCGCTGGTCTGGCTGCCCGACATGGTCAGGTGGGCGCAGGTCGTCGCCTCGCTGCTCAAGCCGGGCGGTTTCCTCTACCTGGCCGAGTTCCACCCCTTCGGCGACATCCTCGACTTCGAGGACGGCTCCAGGGTGGCCTTCGACTACTTCGACCGCCGGCCCCAGGTGGAGGACTACCCGCACACCTACACCGGCACCGAGGTGCTGCGGAACGCCACCTCCGTCCAGTTCGCGCACGGCCTCGGCGAGATCGTGACCGCCCTGGCCGGGGCGGGGATGCGCGTGGAGTTCCTGCACGAGCACGACTTCACGCTCTTCCCCCGCTTCGAGTCGCTCGAACGCCACGGCGGGCTCTACCGCTTCCCCGAGGGACGCCCCGGCGTGCCGCTCCTCTACTCGCTACGCGCGGCCAGGATGTAGTGGACCTGCCGCAGGCCGTCCTCGACCTTGGCGCCTCCGGTCTCCACGAACCCGAACCTCTCGTAGAAGCGGCGGGCGCGCGGATTGGCCGCCAGCACCCACAGGCCGACCGTGCGCTCGGCGGGTATCGCCTCGACCGTGGCCGTCATCAGGGCGCGGCCGAGGCCGGTCGACAGGTGGGCCGGCAGCACGTAGATCGCATAGACCTCGGTGTCGGCGCGGTCGTCGCGGCTGTCGCCGTACATGCTGAAACCCGCCAGCGCGCCGGCGGTCTCGCCGACGATGGCGCGGGTGCGGCCGGAGTCGAGCGCCTGCCGGCGCAGGCGCACGTTCTCCTCGGTGACGGCCAGGTCGTCGAGGAAGGCGTCGGGCATCGCGCCCCGGTAGGCGTACTTCCACGTCTGGATCCGGACGGCCTCGATGCCGGGAGCGTCGTCGGGGGTCGCGGGGCGTATCTCAGTTCTCATAAGGCGCAATCATCCCGGCTACGGTCAGTCCGAGCCCGCCGACCCCGGGACCGTTCGTCACGACTGGTGGAGTCGCCGACGGGCGTGACCCTGACTTGACCGTTTTGTGGCAGGTGTGGGGTATTGACCCCGCCCGGGCCACGGAAGCCCCGCCCGTCCGGTCTCTGATTGCGGAGAAGGTAAAGGCCAGGCAAGATGTCCAGGCGTGAGAATACGAGCGGCCATCGATTGGGCCCTGCCCTACTGGACACGCGGGCCGGCCGGGCGTGAGACGCCGCCAGAGCTTTTCAAGGTCCTCTACTACGGATGGCTGCTGGCCTTCGCCCTGAAAGTGCTGGGTTCCTCCTGGGACGTCTCCTGGCATTTCAAGTGGCTGCGTGACGATCTCGCGCCGCCGCACCTGCTCAACTCGGCGGGAACGGCGATCGTCCTCGCGCTCACGATCATCCACGGCTACACCGGGTACGGCGTGGACAGGACCGCTCTGCGGCTGATCCAGTGGGGTACCGGCGTCTTCCTGGTCGCGGTGCCGCTCGACCTGATCAACCACCGGATCAACGGGCTCGACATCACCTCGTGGAGCCCCTCCCACATCCTGCTGTACCTGGGCACCTTCTTCATGATCGCCGGCGTGATCCGCGGCTGGTACATCGGCGGGGGCGGCAAGCCCGTGCTCGCCGCGCTGTTCGTCTACTTCCTGGAGAACGTGCTCTTCCCCGCCCAGCACCAGGAGTACGGCGTGTTCTCCATCGCCGCCTGGGACAGGGGAGCGCCGGCGGCCGAGCCGATCCTCATGCAGTTCGCCGCCGACCAGATGGGCCGGCCGGTGGACCGTGACATGATGGTCGCCTTCTCCCTGCCGGTGCCCGACTTCCTCTACCCCGTCTACTTCACCGTCGCGGGCCTGATCGTGCTGGCCGTCGCGCGGATGATGATCGGCAGGTTCGGCACGGCGACGCTGGTCGCCGCCGCGCTCGTCGCCTACCGCGCGGCCATCTGGCCGCTGCTCAGCGTCGCCGGCTTCCCCGAGTCCGCGGTGCCGTTCTTCCTGGTCGTCGCCGCGCTGGCGGTCGACGTGGCGTTCCTGGTGCGCCTGCCGTACCTGAGGGCGGTGCTGGGGGCGGTGCTGGCGACCGCCGCCGTGTACGGCACGCTGATCGCCCAGCACTCCCTGCTGGCCGCGCCGCCCCTGGCCACCTCCTCGGCGGTGTGGGCGGCGGCCGGCCTGGCCGTGGCCTGGCTGGTCATGGAGTGGTTCGTCACCAGGTTCGGGCTGCGCGCCGCCGATCAGCCGATCGGGGCGCGGGTGAGTGCCACGGCCACCCCGTAGGCCAGGCCCATCACCACGAGCTCCGTCGCCGCCCACGCGGCGATGGAGCTCTTCTGCTTCCTGGCGATGCCGGGCATGAGCCGCCACCTGATGTTCGCCGCGAGGGGGAGCAGGAGGCCGACCAGCGCCACCTTGGCCAGCAGCAGCAGGCCGTACTCGGAGGCGACGAGATCGACCGGCAGCTCCACACCCGTGGTCAGCGCCATCGTGGACAGGCCGCTGACCAGGCCCGACAGCGACACCAGGGCCAGCGCGACCGTGGCGGCCCTGGAGAACCTCGGCAGCGCGACGGCCAGCAGGTCGCCGCGCGTGGCGAGCGTGGCGGCGACCGCCAGCAGGCCGCCGGTCCAGACGGCGGAGCCCATCACGTGGAGCTCCATCGAGATCATGATGGGGTCGTGCCAGACCGAGTCGACCGCGTGCCCCGTCACCGGCACCGGCAACAGCCCGAACAACGCGATGACGATCCGCAGCTCGGCGGGGACCTTCTCGCCGAACCGTACGGCCAGCAGCCCGATGCCCGCGTAGCCGAGCGCGCACGCCGTGCTGAACAGCAGGCCCTGGCCGGCGCCCACCGAGCCGATGTAGGTGGCGATCATGCCGAGGGTCGGGACCGCGCCGGGGTTCAGCTCCGCGGTGTAGAGCACGATCGTCACCAGAGCGGTGATCGCCCAGATCCACGCGGCGGTGACGGCGTGGGCCCTGACCCGGCGCATGACCGGCTCGGTGGCGTCGGGATCGTCGAAGCCGAGCAGCTTGGGCAGCAGGCTGAGCCCGACCACCGTGGTGGCGGCCAGGTCGAGCAGGGCCCTGACGATGGGCAGGCCGTACTCCACGGCCGGGCCGGGGAGCGGGATGCCGGGGACGGGGTCCTCAGCGGTCAGCGTGCCGGCGACGACGGCGGCGCAGACGGCGGCCAGGACCAGGCCCGCCGCCAGCCGGATGCCCGCCGACGGCCCGGCGAGGGCGCGGGGCCGTACTCCGGTGACGGTCATGCCTCGCCCTTCCCTGCGCCGGGGACCGGCTGGCCGGGGTGGGCGGGCGCGGGGTCCTCGTCCGCGGGGGCGTCGGGACCGGGGCGCTCGCGGGGCCCCTCGGCGACGGCGGCGGGTCCGCCGGCGGGCGCGGCGCGGCGGAGGGCGACGATCGTGCCGCCGGCGAGCAGGACGAGAGCGCCGACCACCCACACGATCGCCATGCCCGCGCCGCCGTTGGCCGCCGCCTCGGCCGCCTGCGCGCTGAGGTCGGCGGGCGGCACGCCCGGGGCGCCGCCTTCCGCGCCCCGCGCCGTGCCCGAATCCGTGCCTGAAACCGTGCCTGGCGTCGTGCCCTGCGCCCCCTCGGCGGCCGGGGCCTGCGACGCGGGGACGCCGGTTCCTGCGACGGTCAGGGTGAAGGTCACCTTGCCCGAGATCGGGTGCCCGTCGGCCGACAGGATCCGGTAGCCGATCACGTAGTCGCCCGCCGGCCCGAGCGGCCTGAGCCGCGCGGTGACCTTCTTCGCGCTGACGGCGGCCTGCCCGGCCTCCCACCTGCCGCCGTCCGGGCCGGTCACGGTGACCTGCGTGAAGCCCTGCCGGGCCGGCTGGTCGAACTCCAGCGTGACCTGCTCGGGCGCGGAGGCCAGCCGGGCGCCCTCCGCTGGGTCGCTTCCCGTCAGCACGTTGTGCGCCTGCGCGGGCGCGACCGCGACGCCCAGCGCGGCGCACGCCAGCAGCAGGACCGTGAGTAGCCGCCTCACCGATCTCGACCTTCCGTAGAGCTGTCTTGACCAAGACATGGTCCCACTGGTCGTCACCGGCCGCGCGCGGGTGTAGCCGTGATGATCGGATACGGCGTAGCATGCCGCCACCGCGTTTCCCGACGTTTCCTCGCTTTCCCCCCTTTCCTGCTTTCCCCGCGTTTCCCCGGGCTCCCCGGTTTCTCGAGGCTTCCCCGGGTTCCCCCCGACCTTCACCGCGCGGAGGCCCCGATGAGCAGCCTGTCCCCGCCGCCCTCCGGCGCGCTGGCCGAACCCGTGCGCAGGGTGGGCCCCTGGTGGGTGGCGGGCATCGCGCTCGCCAACCTGGCGCTGTTCGTCGGCTACTTCGCCCCGCTGCAGGTCCTGCTGCCCGAGCAGGTCGCCGCCGCCGACCCCGCCGGCAAGGAGAGCGCGCTGGCCTGGGTGACCGGCGCGGGCGCGCTGGTGGCGATGCTGGCCAACCCGATCGCCGGCGCCCTGTCGGACCGCACGACCGGCAGGTGGGGCCGCCGGCACCCGTGGACGCTCGCGGGCGCGCTGGCGGGCGGCCTGGCGATGGTGTTCATGGCCTTCCAGACCAGCGTGCTGGGCATCGCGCTCGGCTGGTGCCTGGCCCAGGCCGCGCTCAACGCCACCCAGGCCGCTCTCAGCGCCGGCGTGCCCGACCACGTGCCGGTCGAACAGCGCGGCGAGGTGTCGGGATGGATCGGCGTCCCGCAGTCGGTGGGCGTGGTGCTCGGCGTGGTGCTGGTGACCGTCGTGGCCACCACGACCACGTCGGGGTATCTGCTCGTCGGAGCGGTGGTCGCGCTGCTGGTGCTGCCGTTCGTGCTGACCACGAGGGATCCCCGGCTGGCCGAGCGCCCGCCGTTCGACCCGAAGCAACTGTGGGTCAGGCATCCCGACTTCTTCTGGGCGTGGATCACCCGGTTCCTGATGATGCTCGGCAACGCCATCGCCACCCTCTACCTGCTGTACTTCCTGACCGACGAGGTGGGCTACGAGCAGCTCTTCCCGGGCGAGAAGGCGACCGACGGCCTGCTGGTCCTGATACTCGTCTACACCGTCACGGTCGTCCTCACCACGGTGGTGGCGGGCGTCGTCTCCGACCGGTTGGGCCGCCGCAAGGCGCTGGTGACCTGCTCGGGCCTGGTCAGCGTCATCCCCGCCGTCATGATGGCCTGCTGGCCGCAGTGGCCCGTGGTCGTGGCCGCCGCCGCCGTCCTCGGCGCGGGGTTCGGCGCCTACCTGTCGGTCGACAACGCGCTGGTCACCCAGGTCCTGCCGAGCGCCGGCGGCAGGGCGAAGGACCTGGGCGTCATCAACATCGCCAACTCCGGCCCCCAGGTGCTCGGCCCGGTGATCGCCGGCCCGATCGTCGCGGGGCTCGGCGGCTACACCGTGCTCTACCTGACCTCCGCCGTGCTGGCGCTGCTGGGCGCGGCGCTGGTGTGGAAGATCCGCGGCGTGCCGTGATCCGTCCCCCGGACGTCCCGGGGAGGTCCTGAGAGGGTCACCCGGCGAAGTCGGCCGCGTGGTCGGCGAGGTAGTCGGCCAGCGAGCGCGGCGGGTGCCCCGCCAGGTCCGCCACCGTGCCGGTGGTCTTCGACCAGTCGCTGTCCGGGACCGCGGCCATCATCTCGGCCAGCTCGCGGGCGGTCGCCTCGGGCAGCCCCCACCGCCGCCGGGCATGCTCGGTCATCTCCTCGATGCTCAGATCCACGTAGGTGACGGTACGGCCGAGCGCCGCGCTGAGCTGGGCGGCCACCTCCTGCTGGGTCAGCGCCTCCGGACCGGTCAGGACGTGCGTCGCGCTCTCGCCGACGGGCGCGGTGAGCAGGGCGAAAGCCACGTCCGCGATGTCGCGCGTGTCGATGTAGCCGGTGCGTCCGGTGCCGTAGGAGCCGTGGAAGCGCCCGTCGGCGACCTCGCCGGGCAGGCTCTGCATGAAGCCCACGGGTTGCAGGATGGTGTGGGGCAGCCCCGACGCGCGCAGATGGGCGTCGGCCTCGCCGTGCGGCCCGCCGCTGAGCGGGGCGCCGGGTCGCGCGCCGAGCACCGAGACGCTCACCACCTGGGAGACGCCCGCGGCCGCGGCGCGGTCGATGACCTCCTTGTGCCGCCGGGCGAAGTTCGGCCACGGCGCGGTGTTCAGGAAGAGCCGCTCGCCCATGGGCACGGACGACGGCCGTTCGAAGTCGCCGACCGCGTACTCCACGCCGAGCGCCTCGCCCTGCTCGGGCCGGCGCACCAGGGCCAGGACGTCGGCCCCCGACTCGCGCAGCCGGGACACCAGCGCGCGGCCGATCGAACCGGTCGCGCCTGTCACCACGATCATCGAAACCTCCATAAGTGGACGATCGGATTCCGCTTCTGTCGGGACGGTACACTAAGCGGAAGATCGTCGTCCAGTTAGGAGTGAAGGTGCGCGCTGACGCCCGCCGCAACAGGGACCGGATCGTGGAGGCGGCGCGCGCCGTGGTGGCCGAGCGGGGGATCGAGGCGCCGATGGAGCTCATCGCGCGCCGTGCCGGGGTCGGCGTCGGCACCGTCTACCGGCGCTTTCCCGACCGCCACGCGCTGATCGCGGCCATGGCCGAGCAGTACATCCACGAGATCGCCGACGCGCTCACCAAGGCGGAGGAGTCGGAGCGGGGGGCGTGGGCGGCCGTCAGGTCGTTCGTGCTGTGGTGCGGCGACCAGGGCAGGGGCGCCCTGGCGGCGGCGCTGGCCGACCTGCCGCAGGAGCTGTTCGAGGAGATGCGGGAGTTCGTCACGGTCAGGGCGAACATGGTCGAGCGCCTCGAGGCGCTCGTGGCCGCGGCTCAGGAACGCGGGGAGATGCGGGCCGACGTGGGCGCCGACGACCTGATGACGTTGCTGAACATCTTCACCTGCCACCCGACGCCCCGCGGCGAGCACTACCTGCGCGTCATGCTGGACGGCATCGCCACCGGCTGACTCGGGCGTCCGCGCGTCGCGGCGCCGTCTCTCTGACCTGAACTTGACGGGGGTCTGACCGGATACCTCCCCTGACGCGGGCAAGCCGTCGTCAGGGTTCCGGTGCGGAGAGCGAGGCGGCATGGCGGCGATCATCGAGTGGCGGCTGGCGGGGGAGATGGAGCGGCGCCGGC
Organism: Nonomuraea sp. NPDC003804; assembly: GCF_040610675.1. Classification (NCBI taxonomy): domain Bacteria; kingdom Bacillati; phylum Actinomycetota; class Actinomycetes; order Streptosporangiales; family Streptosporangiaceae; genus Nonomuraea; species Nonomuraea sp. NPDC003804. The sequence goes on along the minus strand of NZ_JBEXMT010000001.1, from coordinate 242,882 downwards.
TGCTGGCCAGGGGAGGCACGGCCGCGCCGGACCCCGAACTGGTGAAGTCGGTGACCGACCTGGTCCAGCGGGTACGGCTGCGCGGCGACGAGGCACTGGCCGAGGCGCTCGACCGTTTCCACTGCGTCAAGGCCGGCCTCAGGGTCGGCGCGGCGGAGCTGGAGGCGGCCGGCGGCGAGCTGGACGACACGCTCAAGGAGGCGGTCAGGATGTCGATCGCCCAGGTCAGAGCGTTCAACGAGACGGCGCTCGCCCGCTCGCACTGGCGGGTGGAGCGCGACGGAGTCACCGTCGGCGAGCTGGTCCGCCCGATCGAGAGCGCCGGCCTCTACGTCCCGTGCGGCAAGGGCTCCTTCCCCTCGGTCCTGATCATGCTCGCCACCCCGGCGCTCGTCGCGGGCGTGGGCAGGATCGCGCTGGTCGTGCCGCCGTGCGTGGACGGCCGGGTGGACCCGGCGGTGCTGTTCGCCGCGCACGAGCTGGGCCTCACCGAGGTCTACCGCAGCAACGGGCCCGCCGGCATCGCCGCCCTGGCCTGCGGGACCGCCACGATCCCGGCCGTCCGCAAGCTCGTCGGCCCCGGCAGCCCGGCGGTGAGCGTGGCGATGGCGGCGGCCCAGCGGCTCGGCTGCGTGGTTGAGACCGGCTTCGGGCCCACCGACCTCATGATCGTCTGCGACGGATCGGCCGACCCCCGCCTGCTGGCCGCCGACCTGCTGAACGAGGCCGAGTACGGCTTCGACTCGGCCGCCGTCCTGGTCGGCACCGACCGGCAGGTGCTGGAGCGCGCCGCCGCCGAGCTGGCCGCCCAGATCGACGAGCTGCCCGGGCCGCGCCGCGACTACGCCGAGAAGTCGGTGCGCGGAAACGGCGGCATCGTCCTGGTGGGATCGGCCGAGGAGGCCATGGCCGTCGCCAACGCCTACGCGCCCGAACACCTGCAGCTGGCCGTCGCCGAGCCGGAGGCCTGGCTGCCCCTGGTACGGCACGCGGGCGCGGTCCTGCTCGGCCAGTGGACCACGCCCGCCGCGTCGAACTTCGCCATCGGCACGCCCGCCACGCTGCCCACGACCGGCTTCGCGAAGGTGACCAGCGGGGTGTCGGTGCACACCTACCTGACCAGGATCCCCGTCGCCCAGCTCGACAAGGACGCGTTCTGGCGGCTCGCGCCGACGATCATCGCGCTGGCCGAGCACGAGGACTTCCCCGCCCACGCCGCCACGGTCACCGTCCGGCAGAACTGAGTCCGTCGCGGGCCGTGCCGTACCGCGCGGACGGCGAGCCGGGAGCAGCGGCCGGCGGGCCAGGATCGGCGGCTGGTGGCTAGGGAGCGGCGGCTGGTGGGCCGGATGCGGCGGGTGGCGGCTCGGCCCGGTCCTCGACAGCCCGCCAGGCCCGCTCCAGGATCGCCAGCTCCTCGCGGTCCAGGTCGCGCAGCGGCGCCCGGCAGTACCCGGCAGGCCGGCCCCAGACGCGCAGCAGCCCGCGGTAGACCGCCAGGTCGCCGGCCCCGGGCACGACGGCGTCGGTGACCAGGCGGCGCAGCGGGAGCAGGCGGCCCCACCTGGCGCGGGCGTCCGGCAGGTCGCCCGCCTGGACCGCCCGCCACAGGCCGGTGCCCTCCGCCGTGGCGACGTTGAGCAGCCCGCTGATCCAGCCGTGCGCCCCGCCCGCCATGGCCTCGAGCGGCGCGGTGAACCCGCCGTAGAAGACCGCGAAGCCCTCACCCGTCGCCGTGCGCAGCTCGTGCACCTCGTGCACGGTCGGCAGCGTGCTCTTGACCCCGTGCGCCACGCCCTCCTGGTGGAGCCTGGCCAGCTCGGCGACCGGCAGGGGAGGGACGGCCGCGTTGGCCGGGATGTTGTAGACCCACAGCGGCAGCCCGCAGGCCGCCGCCACCGCGCGGTAGTGGCCGAGGATCTCCCGCAGGCTGGGCCGCTGGAAGTACGGCAGGACCACCAGCGCGGCCGCCGCCCCCATCCGCTCGGCGTGCCGGGTCAGCGCGATGGTCTCGGCCGTGGCGTAGGCGCCGGTCCCGGCCAGCACGGGCACCCGGTCCCCGACCGCGTCCAGCGCCACCTCCAGCAGCCGGCGCCGCTCGGCCCCCGACATCGCCACGAACTCGCCGCTGGTGCCGCCCACGACCAGGCCGTGCGCGCCCTGCCCGACCAGCCAGTCGAGGTGCTCGGCCGTGCCCCGCTCGTCCAGGCTCCCGTCGGCGGCGAACATGGTCAGCGCCGCCGGCCAGACCCCTCTCATCGGGTGCCGCCCCGGTCGTACTCGGGCCGGAAGGGGTGCTTGACGATCTCCTCGATCCGCGGGACCGGCCCGAGCCCGGGGGCGTCGGAGACGATCCACTCGCCGTCGCGCACCTCGGGCGGGTTCTCGGTGTAGCGGTCCCAGTAGACGAGCTGCTCGGGCGTCAGCATCGACTCGGAGATCAGCAGGTTGGGCAGCGTCGCGGCCAGCTGCCAGGTGGCGGCGCTGGCCAGCGGGCCGAACGGGTTGTGGAAGGCCATGGAAATGGCGTTGGCCTCGGCCATCGTGGCGATCCGCTTGGCCGCCGTCAGGCCGCCGCAGAAGATCACGTCAGGCTGCGCGACCGCCAGTGCCCGCTGCTCCAGGAACGGGGCCGCCGCGTACGGGCCGGCCCAGCGCTCGCCGGCCGCGATCGGCGTCGTCGACCGCCTGGAGACCTCGGCCAGCCACTCCGGCCGCTCCGGCGGCACCGGCTCCTCGATGAAGGTCAGCCGGAACGGCTCCAGCACCTCGCACAGCCGCACCGCGTCGGCCACGTTCAGCCGGCCGTGGCAGTCGAGCATCAGGCGCACGTCGGGCCCGGCCACCTCGCGCGCCGCGGTGAAGTACTCGGTCACCAGCGGCCAGATCCAGTTCGGCAGCAGTTCGGTCTCGGTGTGCCGGGCCGGGATCGCCGCGGGCGTCTCGTGGTGGACGCTCGACACCTTGGTGTAGAAGCCGGGCAGCGTGGTCTTGATGGCGGTGAAGCCTCGGGCGATCCTGTCGGCCACCTCGGCCGCGAACTGCTCGGGCGTCTCGGTGGCCCTGGCGTGGGTGTAGACCGGCACCGTGTCCCTGAACCTGCCGCCGAGCAGCCGGTGCACGGGCACGCCGAGCGCGCGCGCGTTGAGGTCCCACAGCGCCACGTCGATCGCCGAGATCCCGATCGTCAGCAGCGTGCCGCCGAGGAAGGAGTCGCGGTACATCCGCTCGAAGTGCTGCTCCACCCTGGTCGGGTCCTTGCCGACGAGATACTCGCCGAGCTCCTCCACCAGCGCGGACACCGTCCTGGTACGGCGGCGCATGGCGACCTCGGCGTACCCCTCGACACCGTCGTCGGTCTCGATTTTGACGTAGATGGCGTTGTAGTAACCGAACTCGGCGATCCACTGGCGGACAGCGGTCACGCGCATGCGCTGGCTCCTTCGGGGAGGGGATGGATCCCATCCTCAGCGCACTTAGGACCTAAGTCAATAGTGTGCCTGAGCACAGCGGTTTCCCCGGAAACCCGCCATGGTCTACGCTTTCCTCGAACATAGGTCTTTGGTGAAGGAGGCACTCAGTGGCCGGGACGATGCCGCGCGACCGCGCCCTCCTCGGCACGAGGATCGCCGGACTGATCACCGAGCACATCCGCGCCAGGGGCCTGTCCGAGGGCGATGAGCTGCCCTCGGAGGCCCAGCTGGCCGACGAGTACGGCGTGAGCCAGCGCGTCGTGCGCGACGCCTTCCGCTCCCTCGCCCAGCAGGGCGTGATCCGCACCCGGCAGGGCAAGCGGGCCGTCGTGAGCGAGCTGCGCCCTGTGGCCGTGCACAGTTACTTCCGCCTGGCGATGGAGGCCGACGCCGCGGCCCTCGACGAGCTGGTCGAGTTGCGCCTCGCGCTGGAGACCAAGGCGGCCGGCCTGGCCGCCACACGCATCACCGAGGCCGAGCTCGACGCGCTGCGGGCGTTGCTCGACGAGGTGGAGCACGTGGGCGACGACCTGCGCAGGCGGGTGGAGCTCGACCTCGCCTTCCACATCGGGGTGGTCAAGGCGGCCCGCAACCGCTTCTTCAGCGGCGTGATCGAGGCGCTGTCCGACGCGTTGACCACCGAGCGGGAGCGGGGCAAGGAGCTGACGGAGGCGCTGGGGGAGGGGCACGCCGAGAGCGACGCCGAGCACCGCGCCCTGCTGCTCGGGCTCGGCACCGGCGACGCGGCCCTGGCCGAACAGCAGATGCGCGCCCACCTGCAGCGCGTCCAGCGCGCCTTCCGCGCCGACCACTGACGGATCCATCGGGTCCAGCGCGCCTTCCACGGCGACGGCGCCGGCGCTCGCGTAAGGCACGCGTGCGGGTGGACCGCGTGCGGAAGGCCCGCGTGCGGGTGGACCGCGTGCGGAAGGCCTGCGTGCGGGTGGACCGCTCGCGGGAGTACTGCGGGAAAGGACCGGCTCCCGGCGAGGACCGGAGCGCCGGGAGCCGGTCCGGTCTCATTCCCAGACCGGCGCGGCCTGCGCCCTCCGGTACAGCGCGTCGAACGCGGCCGAGCCGTCGTCGTCGCGCACCCCGAGGCTCGCCCCGCTCGGCTGGACCGGCAGGTTGCCCACGTACCTGCACTCCTCGAACAGCTGCTTGATCCCCGCGTAGTGCCGCACCCTGCCGTCGCCGAGGTGGAAGCTCAGCAGCCGTCTGGGCAGCACGGGCGTGAACCCGTCGGGCACGCGCCACCGCTCCAGCGCCGCCTCGTCGAAGGTCACGCCGAGGCCGGGGCCCTCGGGCAGCCTGCCGTACCCGCCGCGCATCTCGATCGGCTCGGTCAGCAGGTCGTCGGCGTAGACGTTGAGGCACGTCACCGCGGGCCAGCGGGCGTGGGTGAGCACGGCGCCCAGGTGCAGCGTCCAGGCGGTGGTCAGCCCAGGGCCGACGATCTGCAGGAAGAGGTCCTTGTTGAACGCGGCGGCCCGCAGGCCCTGCGCGATCGTGCCCGACACGCCCGCGTTGCAGGAGACGAAGCCGTCGATCGCGTCCTGCCGCATCCACTCGGGGAACAGCGCCGCGTTGTAGTGCTCGACGACCGGCCGGCCGGCCCGCGCCCTGACCGCCCGCTGCGCGGCCACGTCCGACTGCAGCACAGGCGACTCGTACATCCGCACCCTCGGCTGCCGGTCCAGCCGCCGCAGCACCTCGATCGCCTCGCCGGGGGTGCGCAGCATGCCGTTCCAGTCGAGGTCCAGCTCGTAGTGCTCGGGGGTCACCGCCGAGATCGCCGCGACCTGCTCGTGCACGTCGAACCAGGGCCTGGCCTTCAGCTTGTGGGCGAGGTAGCCCTCCGCCAGGGCGTCCTTGGCCTCCTCGGCCAGCACCTCGGGCGGCATCTTGGTGCTCCACCACGCCAGCGGGCACCAGCGCCGCACCACCGGCTGGCCGAACAGCGCGTGGACGGGCACGCCGAGCGCCTTGCCCGCCACGTCGTACAGCGCCATCTGCAGCCCGGCGCCCAGCGTGTCGTCGGCCATCACCTCGGCGGGATGGCGGCCCACGACCCGGGCGACGGTCTCGTCGGTGGTCCTGGCCCAGGTGTAGTGGGGCAGGCTCTCGCCGTACCCCACGAGGTCGGCGGCGTTGGTGCGGACCCGCACGACCTCGACCACCGCGAACTCGGCGACGAGGATTTCGTTCCACGGGCGGGAGCGCTCGCGGAAGGGGACATGCAGGGTGACGCGCTCCACCGCGGTGACGCGCAGGCTCATGGGCTCCTCACTTCCCGTACCCGGCGGCGATGCCCTCGATGAGGCGGCTGCTCATCCACAGGTAGAGCAGCAGCAGTGGGATCACGACGATGCAGATCCCGGCGAACAGCACCGACCAGCGCGCGCCGGTGTACTGCATGGTCTGGACGAAGTTCAGCAGCGTCAGCGAGATCGTCTTCTGCTCGCGCAGGAACGACAGGGCGAAGAAGGTCTCGCCCCAGTCGCCGATCGCCTGAAGGATGAACAGCGCGATCAGCCCCGATCTGGTCAGCGGCAGCATGACGCGCCAGTAGGTGTGGTAGGGCCCCGACCCGTCCAGCGCCGCCGCCTCCTCCAGCTCCCGGGGGAGCGATGCGAAGAAGGCGGTCAGGAAGAAGACGGAGAACGGCAGGTTGGTGGCGATGTAGACGATCAGCAGACCGGTCAGCGAGTCGATCAGGCCCATCCGGTCCAGGCCCAGGTAGATCGGGATCATGATGGCGGGGCCCGGGATGCCCAGTCCCATCGCGAACAGCACGGTGACGGGGCCCGACAGCCGCCAGCGGAAGCGCGACAGCACGTAGGCCGCGGGCGCGGCCAGCAGGATCGTGCCGAGGCCGCTGCCCGTCACCAGCAGCAGCGAGTTGAGCACGCCCTCGCCGAAGGCGGCCGAGGTCCACGCCTCGGCGTAGTTGCCCCACTGGAGCTGGGCGGGCAGCCCCCACGGGTCGTGAACGACCTCCCTGGTGGTCTTCAGCGACGACAGCGCCATCCAGCCGACCACGAACAGGTCGAAGACGGCCAGCGACCAGGCCAGCGGCATCGCCAGCAGGAACAGGGGGCCGCGGCTGCGCCGTACGGTGCGGGTGGTCATGCGGCTCCTCAGTAGTCGGTGCGCTCGCGGCGGCCCATCACCCTGCGGACCAGGAGGGTCAGCACGACGGTGAGGACCATGGTGAGGACGGCGGCGGCCGAGGCGATGCCGTACCTCGGCACACCGTCGGAGGGGAAGGCCCCCGCGTAGGCGTAGACGGAGAACGTCCACAGGTCGGTGGGCGGCAGGCTGCCCGCCGCTCCCGCGAAGACCAGCACGAACTCGAAGGTCTTGAGCGCGCCGATCGCCCACAGCACCGCGCACACCCCGATGACGTCCCACGTCAGCGGCACCGTGATGTGCCAGAACCGGCGCGCGGCCGAGGCGCCGTCCAGCTCGGCGGCCTCGTAGAAGGTGCGCGGGATGCGGTCGGCCGCCGCCATGAAGATCACCGTGTACGTCCCGGCCGCCAGCCACGTCATGCCGGCCATGACGGTGGTGAACATGTTCTCCGGCGCCAGCCACAGCGGCGGGTCGGGCACCCCCAGCGACTTCAGGACCGAGGTGGCCAGCCCGTCGGGGTCCAGCAGGAACCCCCACAGGATGGCGATCACCAGCCCCGGCACCAGGCTGGGGAAGAACACCACGGCCCGCACGAACTTCCGGCCGGCCATGTCCTGCAGCAGCATGGTCAGCACGAAGGCGATGACGAAGACGGCCGCGCCCACGCCGAACAGGATCTTCATGGTGTTCGCGAACGACCGGCCGAAGACAGGGTCGGCGACCATCTCGGTGTAGTTGCCGAGCCCCGCCCACTCCATGGGGCCGGCCCCGGCCCAGTCGTTGAAGCTGATCCAGACGGTGAAGACGCTCGGCACGATCATGACGAGCGTGTAGCAGACCAGCGCGGGAAGCAGGAACGGGCCGATCATCCGGCGCCTGGCCGCCTCGAAGGGCCCCACACCCTCCCTCCGTACGGCAGGCCGCGCCGGCGTGCGCTCCAGCAGGCGTACCGCCATCAGCCCTTCGACTTCCAGTAGGCGGCGGCCTGCTCGGCCATCCTCGTGGTGAACTCGGCCGCGCTGATCTTCCCGAAGAGCAGCTGGTCGCTCAGCGGCAGCAGTACCTTGCTGGTGAAGTCGCCGGAGTCGACCACGTCGGCCTTGTTGATCTCACCGCTGTCCAGCGCCTTCTTCAGGTCGGCGATTTGCGGCGCGGCGGGCACGTCCTTGCGCACCGACATCTCCAGCGCCACGGTGGAGACCTTCTCCTGGTACTTGCGCTGCAGGAAGAAGGCGACGAAGCGCTTGGCGTCGGCGGCGTTGCGCGCCTTCTTGGGGATGCCGAACCCGGTGGTCGTCACGTTCAACGTCGGTGTCTTCCCGGCCACGGCCGGGAAGCGGAAGGCGCGGAACTCGAAGCCGGGCGCGGCGTACGGCGCGACCTCCTTGGGCAGGTAGGTGCCCTGGTAGAGGAAGTCGGACTCCCCGCCTGCCCATTTCTGCTGCATGGCGGGGAACTTGGTGGCGTTGAAGCCGTCGGGGAAGTAGCCGCCCTTGGCCAGCTTCTCCACCATCGTGGCCGCCTGGAGCACCTCCGGCTTGAGCCAGCCGCGCCCCGTGCGGTCGGGCGCGAGCGCGTGCCAGCCCTCGTCGCCCATGATCGCGCGGGCGAAGTGCTCCAGGTAGCGGGCGTTGTAGTTCGGGATGCTGCCGTCCTGCCCGAGCGGCTTGCGGCCCTTGGCCTTCTGCGCCTCCAGCAGGGCGGTGAACTCCTCCCACGTCTTGGGGGGCGCGGTGACCAGTTCGGGGAAGGCCTTGCCGTTGAAGAACCAGCCGTAGGTGGAGACCTGGTAGGGGACCTGGGTGACCACCCCGTCGGCCGAGGTGGCCATCCGCCGGTAGGCCTCGCCGACGGTCTCGGCGACGGTGGCCTGCTCGCCGTGGACCTTGGCCTGGTAGACGTCGGACAGGTCGAGGGCGGCCTTGGTCGCGGCGAACTGCCTGGTCAGCTCCCTGTTGTTGCCCTCCACCAGGTCGGCGGGCACGTGGTCGGTGTTCAGGCTGGGCAGGAACGTCTTGACCGCGGTGCGGCCCTTCCACTGGGTCCTGACCTTGACGCCCGTCTCCTTCTCGAAGTCGGCGGCGGCCTCGGCCAGCACCTTCTGGTTGGGCTCGCCCTCCGACCACATGCTCCAGACGGTGATCTCCCTGTCGCCGCCGCCCGAGGCCTGGCCGCCGCAGGCGGTTAACAGGCAGACGGCGACGATCGCGGCTCCGACCTTCATGGGGACCGCCCTCTCAATTAAGACATAGGACAGATGTGTGTGCCCACCGTACAGCGCATCCGCCCAGGGTCAAGAGGCATTCCAGCGCGGCCGATTCCTTGACGGACCGTGGAGCGACGGTTACATTCCGGGCCAATACTTCAGTCCTAGGTCCTAGGAAGGATCGCCGTGACGCATCAGGAGACCTCCCGCCGTTCGGTCTTGGCCGGGCTCGGGCTCGCCGCCGCGGCGGCCGCCCCCATGGTGGCCGTGGCGCCGCCCGCCCAGGCGGCCACCCCCGAGAACGCCGCCGCCGTCAACAGCATCAACCTCTACCCTGCCGACGCCTACGGCGCGGTCGCCGACGGCGTGGCCGACGACTCCGCGGCGCTGCAGCGGGCGATCGACGCCGCCGCCGCGGCCGGTGGCGGCACGGTGGTGCTGCGGGCCGGCAAGCAGTACCTGCTCGGCAAGTCGCTCCAGCTCAAGACGGGCGTCGCGCTCGCCTCCGACCGCGCCCGCGCCACGCTGGTCCTCACCAGCGGCTACGCCGATCCGCACGTGCTCGCCGTCAAGGACGTCTCGGTGGTGACGCTGCGCAACCTCAAGCTGGACTGCGGCGAGCGGCGCCCGCTCCTGGCCGGCGTGCACGTCACCGCGAGCACCGACGTGATCCTCGACAACCTGCACGTCGAGGGCCTCACGGCCGGGGCCTACGACCGTCCCTCCGGCGTGGGTTCCACCGCGCTGGTGCGGATCGGGGACTCCCACCGGGTTCAGGTGGTGGGCTGCCGCCTGACCAAGGGCTACATCGGGCTCAACGTCGTCGGCAACTCCACGCACATCCTGATCGACGACTGCGACGTGCACGACCTGTCCCAGTTCGGCATGCACGTCCACGGCACGGTCGACTCCCACACCGAGCACCTCACCATCAGCCGCTGCCGCGTCGAGCGCATCGGCGGCGGGCCGCACCCCGAATTCTCCGGCACCCCGATCTACATCACCTCCGGCGGCACCATCCATCCGGGGGCGCAGAAGCACCGCTTCGTCAGGGCGACCGACAACACCCTCATCGGCAACTTCAAGGCCTTCTTTTTCGGCGGAAACGCCGACATGCTAGCCGTCTACGACATCCACGACGGCTTCTTCGACCGCAACGTGATCTTCGGCGGCGGCGACGCGGGCCTGTCCACCGACCGCTGCCGCAAGCTCGTGATCGCCAACAACATCGTCGGCCACTGCAACACGGTCGGGATCAACGTCTGGGAGGCCGTCGACTGCACCGTCGTCGGCAACGTGGTCTACAACAACTACCAGAACTTCGACGGGCACCTCAAAGCCGAGGACCGCGGCGGCATCAGGACCTACGCGAGGGACGGCAAGAAGTCGGAGAACATCGTCATCGTCGGCAACCGCAGCTTCGACGACCAGGCGACCAAGACCCAGGACTTCGGCATCTTCATCCACCCGCGCACGAGGGGCGTGGACATCGGGGCCAACACCCTCACCGGCAACAAGACGGGCCTGTTCAAGACCAAGTCGGCCGAGGACATCACCTTCTCCTTCGTCGTCACCCTCGACGCCCTGCCGACCACGGGCTGGTGGGACAAGAACATGGTCGTCCAGCTGCGCAACCCGGCCCCGGGCCAGCCGTCCCGGTGGATCTGCACGGTGGCGGGCACCCCGGGGACGTGGCGGCCCGAGGCGGCGCTGGACGTCCCGGCGGTGATCACCGCGGCTCCCGCCTACGCCGGACAGCTGGCCCTGGCGAACAACGCGCTGTACGTGGCCAAGGGCACGGCCTCGGCGGCCGACTGGCGCAAGGTCGGGGACCTCGCGTGACGGGTGCACCGGACGCGGCGCACCCGAGGACCCTCCTGCGCCGGCGATCCCTGCTGAGCGGCGGCGCGCTGACGGTGGCGGGCGCGGCGGCCACCGTCGCCGTCTCCGCGGCCGTCCCCGCCGCGGCGGCCTCCTCGGCGGCGCCCGCGGGAGTGTCCGCGGTGTACGCGCAGTACGTGCGGCGGGAAACCAGACTGCGCCTCTGGACCAGGCGCGAAGGGCACCGGTGGATCCGCTACGACCTGCAGCGGTTCACCGCGACGGGGATCAGTCTCGACGCCTGGCGCCTGCAGGAGGTGTTCGCGGTCGACCTGTCGGCCGACGTCCCGGGTCCCGGCGTCGTCGAGACGAACCCGGCGCGGCTCGCGACGCCCGCCAACTACGAGTACGCCCTCTCGCTGCAGGGGGAGAGCCATATCGGCGGCATGCACGGCTTCGAGCTCTCGCGGGGGTCGCTGGTGGTGCTGGACGGGCGTGCCATGCCCGTCGACGAGCTCCCCGAGTACGCCTCCGCGGCCGAGTTCGAGCTGGCCCAGGAGAACGACCTGCTCTCCCGCGGCGACAGAAGCGTGGTCGGCGACCTGCGGGTGCGCCACCTGGTCACATCCGGCGGGCTGCGGCTGCGCTGGAGCCTGACCTGGCGGCAGGCGCGGACGGTCGCGAACGCCTACGGCGCGATGCTTCCGGCCGACAAGAACGCCGCCGTCTCGACCAGGTGCAGGTTCATGGGCGAGGCGCGCGAGCACGACCTCACCGTTCCCGGACGGCCGCGCGCCGACGCCTACGGCGTGCAGATGTACAACAGGAGCAACGGCCTGGCGCTCTCGGTGGAGCTGACTCCCGACTTCCAGGCGGGATACGCCCACGCGAGCGGCTCGGGGATCTGGGTCAAGACCGACCAGCCGGGCTACAACAAGGCCTACCCCACCCGCGTCTACCCGGGACAGCTGGAGGACGTGGCGGAAGGCGCGACCTGGCGGCTCGACGCCACCTACCGCTTCGCCTGCCCCGCCTGATCAGCCTGCCCCGCTCCGCCGCCCGCCCCGCACGGGTGCCCTCGCGTACTCGTGCGGGACGGGCGGCAAGTCATCCGAAACGCCCGGGGATCAGCCCGGCTTGACCGAGACCCCGGTGCGGGCCGACTCGTAGACCGCCAGGACCAGGGCCAGCGCCGCCCTTCCGTCGGCCGAGGTGACCTCGGGGGCCCGGCCCTCGCGCACCGCCGCGACGAAGTCCTCCAGCTGCAGGCGGTGGGCCGCCGCCCCGAGTCTGGCCGGCGGCTCCGGCTCGGCGCGGTCGTCCTCGCCGACCCTGAAGGCGGTGATCACCTCGTTCTCCACGACCGCGTGCCCGGCGTCGCCGTGCACCGAGACGCGCACGCTGTTACCGCCGTGCGCGGCCGTCGTGGCGAACAGCCTGCCCAGCGCGCCGCCCGCGAAGCGGACCACGGCCGCCGCGGTGTCCTCCACCTCGATGCCCTCGTGCGCCAGCAGTCCCGCGTACGCCGACACCTCCTGGGCCGGGCCGAGCAGCGCCAACATCAGGTCGACGACGTGCACGCCCTGGTTCATCAGCGCGCCTCCGCCGTCCAGCGCCCACGTGCCGCGCCAGCCGCCCGAGTCGTAGTAGGACTGCGGTCGCCACAACGTCACCTCCGCCGTTCCGGACGTGAGGCGGCCGAGCTCGCCCGCCGCCACCGCGGCCCCCACCTGGCGGAACGACGGCTCGAAACGGCGCTGGCTGATCACCGTGACGGTCCTGCCCGACTCGCGCTCGGCCGCGATGATCCGGTCGGCCGCCTCCAGCGTGATGTCGATCGGCTTCTCGATGACCACGTGCTTGCCCGCCCGCAGCGCGGGGACGGCGGCGTCGGCGTGCAGGCCGCTGGGCAGGCAGACGACCACGGCCTCGATGTCGTCCCTGGCGTACAGCTCGGCCGGGTCGCCGTGCGCGTCCACGCCGTGTTCGGCGGCGAGGCGCGTGGCCCGTTCCCGGTCGGTGTCCGCGACGGCGGCCAGCTCCGCCGTACCCTCCATGGAGGCGATGAGCCTCGCGTGCAGGGCTCCGATGACCCCGCACCCCACGATCCCGAATCGCACGGTTCTCCCTTCAAAGATCTGACCTAGGACTCTAGTTTTCCGCCTTCCATAGGTCAATAAGTCCGGATTCATGGCCAAGAGAGGTCCTATGTCATAAGCTCGCGGGCACATCGAGCGATCGGAGCAGCGGATGCGACTGGGCCTCATCGGCATCGACAACACCCACGCCGACCACGCCGTCCGGCACCTGAACAAGGAGCACGCGCTGGGACCCGCCCGGGTCGTGGCCGTCCAGGGCGGCACGGGCGAGCAGGCGGAACGGCTCGGCGTCACCACGCACGTGCGGCACCCCGAGGAGCTGATCGGCCTGGTGGACGCGGCGATCGTCATGGACAGGGACGGCTCCCTGCACCGCCGGCACGCCGAGCCGCTGCTCAAGGCGGGCATCCCGGTGTTCGTCGACAAGCCGCTGGCCACCACGGTCGCCGACGCCGAGGCGGTCATCGCGGCGGCCGCGGCGGGCGGCGTGCCCGTCACCTCCTACAGCGCGCTGCGCTGGCACCCCGCCGTGTCGGCGCCCGCCGAGCTCGGCGAGGTGCGGGCGGTCGTCGCCACCGGACCCGTGCAACGCGACAGCCCGTTCGGCGGCATCGGCTTCTACGGCGTGCACGCGGTGGAGGTGGCCCTGCACCTGCTGCCCGTCCCCACCGCGGCGCCGTCCGTCCAGGTCCTGCCGGGAGTGGTCCTGGTGACCGTCGCCGCGGGGGACGCCCACGCCGTCGTCACCCTGGTCGAGCGCGACGCTCACACGGCTGTGCCCTTCCATCTGCAGGTGGCCGGCACCAAGGCGGTGGCGGCCGAGCGGCTCGCGCTGGGCCCGGACTACACGCTGCCGTCGCTGCGGCGCTTCGCCGACATGGTGCGCACCGGCGAGTGGCCGCTGTCGGCCGAGGAACTGCTCGCCCCCGTGCGCGTGCTGGAGGCGGTCAGCGCCGCGGTCAGGAACGCGTCGATCTCGGCCTGAGCGGCGGCCGCGCCCTCGGCCGCCGTCCGGTAGAAGAAGCCGTGCTCGGCGCCGGGGAGCGTCACGACCTTCGCCGAGGGCAGGAGCGCGGCCAGCGCGTGGACGTGCGCGTGCGGGAAGTAGCGCTCCCTGCCCACGACGACGAACAGGAACGGCGGCGCGCCCGCGTGCGCGAGCGTGCCGGGGTCGGCCGCGCGCCCGCCCTCCGCGGCCAGATCTTCGACCGCGGGGGCGATCTCGGGATGCATGCCCTCCCACGGGAACGGCGTGCCGGGGCCGTTGAGGCTCACGCACGCCAGCGGCGCCTCGCCGTCCGGGTGGCCGCCCCGAGGGCCGTCCTGGTGCCCGTCCTGATGGTCGGCACCATGGCCGGACAGGGCGAACAGCGTGGCCAGGTGCGCGCCGGCCGAGCTGCCGACCAGCGCGACGGGCCGATCGCCGAGCCGTCGCCGCAGTGTGCGGTAGCCGTCGGCGACGTCGGCCGTCATCTCCGCCAGCCGCCCGCCGACGCGGTAGCCGAGCGAGGCGCTCGTCACGCCGCGACCGGCCGCGGCGCGCATCTGCTCGTGCCACTGCGCGCGGTCGCCCGCCCGCCAGCCGCCGCCGTGGACGAAGCAGAGGGCGTACGGCGCGCGCACGTGGTTGGGCTCCAGCAGGTCGAGCCGGCGCCGCTCGTCGGGCTGGGAGCGGCGCGCCGCCGGTTGGTGGCCGTCCGCGGGCGGCGCGGTGTCGTAGGGCAGGGTCACGATCTTCACGGCAGCCCCCAGGATGTGATGAAATGAGCCAGCAGGTAGATCCTAGGTCCTAGGTTGGTGAGATGCGTTCGACAGACGTCTCGGTCCGCGAGGCGGCCGCCGCCTTCCACGACGTCCGGCTCGACCACCCGTTGCGCCTGTCCGGCGCGACGGTCGACAGGTTCACCCTCGCCGTGGTGCGGGTGACGGTCGAGGACCGCGCGGGTCGCGTGGCCTGGGGCGAGGGGGCGAGCGTGCTGTCCGTGCCGTGGTCGTGGCCGGTGTCGGGGCTGTCGTGGACCGTACGCGACCTCGTCTTACGCCGGTTGACCGAGCGGCTGGCCGCCGCCGCGACCGAGGTGGGGTCCGGCGACCCGTTCGCGATCCACCGGGAGCTGTCCGAGGCCGCCGCGTGCGCGCGGCGCGACGGGGCGGAAGCGGCCGGCGGCCCCGAGCCGGTGCCCGAGCTGGCCGCCGCCCTCGCTCTCGGGGCCGTGGACAACGCCGTCCACGACGGATGGGCGCGGGCCGCGGGAGCCCCGGCCACCTCGCTCTACGAGGGCCTCGACCTCGGCCCGGCCCGCGGCCGGCTGCCGGTCCAGCACGTCGTCGGGCTCGACGACCCCCTCGAACCAGACCCCCTCGAACCAGACCCCCTCGAACCAGACCCCCTCGAACACCCCCGCGAGCCGGACCCCCGCGAATCCGGCCTCCTCGAACCAGGTTCTCGCGAACCGGACGCGGTCGAATCGGGCCCGCCCGGCCGGGATGACGTCGCGCCCCCGCGCCGGGCGGCTGTCCGTCCGCTGCGGGAGTGGCTGCGCGCCGAGGGCATCGCCCACGTCAAGATCAAACTCTCGGGACGGGACCCCGCCGCCGACGCCCGCCGCGTCATCGAGGTGCACCGCGTGCTGCGGGAGAGCGCCGGCGACCGGCACACCGTCTCCCTCGACCCCAACGAGGGCTACCAGGAGCCCGCCGCCGTCCTCGAACTCCTCGACGCCCTCGACGGGAGCCCGGCGTGGGACGCCCTCACCTACCTGGAACAGCCCGTCCCGCGGGACGCGCCGCCCGACCCCGGCGGCATGCGGGCGATCGGCGCCCGGCTGCCCGTCCTCGCCGACGAGAGCCTGGCCACCGAGACGGACCTCGCGCGCCTCGCCGCGGCCGGCTGGAGCGGCCCGGTCATCAAGGCCGCCCGCGGGCAGAGCCTGGCCATGCGCAGCCTCGCCCACGCCCGCGCGCACGGCATGCGCGTCGCGCTCCAGGACCTCACCGCCGTCGGCCTGGCGCTGGTCCACTCCGCCAGGCTCGCCGCCGCCCTGCCGCTGGACTGGCAGGCCTTCGAGTACAACAGCCGCCAGTACGCGCCCCGCGCCAACGGCGACCTGCCCGCCGAGCTCGTCCGGGTCCGGCAGGGGCACGTCGTCCCGGGACCTGCGCGGCCCGGCATCCACTGACCCAGGAGTGACCATGCAGGTGGGATGGATCGGTACCGGAACGATGGGCGAGCCGATGGCCGGCCGCCTCCTCGCGGCCGGGCACGCGCTGATCGTGCACAACAGGACGGCGGGCCGTACGGCTCGGCTGGTCGAGCTGGGCGCCCGCGCGGCGCCCACGGTCGCGGCCGCCGGCGGGGAGGTGGTGATCACGATGCTGCCGGCGCCCCGCGAGGTGATGGACGACGTCCTGGCGAACGCCGTCCCCGGGACGGTCGTCGTCGACTGCTCCACATCGGCGCCCGACCTGGCCAGGCACTGGGCCGAGGAGGGGGAGCGGCGCGGCGTGACCGTTCTCGACGCGCCCGTCAGCGGCGGCCCCGCGGGAGCGAAGGCGGGCACGCTGTCGATCATGGTGGGCGGCGACGCGTCGGCCTTCGCCCGGGTCAGGCCGCTGCTGGAGACCCTGGGCACGACGGTCGTCCACCACGGCCCGCCCGGCTCCGGCCAGCTGGCCAAGCTGGTCAACCAGACCGTCGTGGCGGGCGCGACGCTGGCGGCGTGCGAGGCCTACGCGCTGGCCGTCCACGGCGGCCTCGACATCGCCAAGGTGCTCGCGTCGGTCGGGCTGGGCGTGGCGGGCTCGCCGCTGCTGGACTTCCTGTGGTCGCGGCTGGCCGCCGCCGATCTGGAGCCCGGCTTCAAGCTCGACCACCTGCTGAAGGATCTGCGCCTGGTGCACGAGGCGGCCGGCGAGCTGCCGATGCCGGCGACGGAGCGGGCCGGCGAGCTGGCCGAGCGGATCCGCGCCGTGTACGGCGGCGAGCGCGGCACCCAGGTCCTGGTCAAGGTGGCCGAGCGGTGATCGTCGACTCCCACGTGCACGTCGGCAGGTGGAAGTACCCGCCCCTGGAGGAGTACCTGCCGGCCATGGCGCAGGCGGGGGTGGCCGCCGCCGTGCTCGTCCAGTTCGTCGGCAACACCGACAACGCCTACCTCACCCGCTGCGTCGCGGCCGATCCCGCCAGGTTCGCTGCGGTGGCGATGGTCGACACCGACACCCACGGGGCGCCCGCGCACGTCGCCAGGCTGGCCGCCACCGGCCACGTCAGGGGCGTCCGGCTGTGGGCCTCGACCAGGTCGCCCGGCCCCGATCCGCTGGCGCTCTGGCGCGCGATCGCGGCGGTGGGGCTGGTGGCCAGCGTCAGGGGCCCGCTGGCCGACATCGCCCACCCCGGCTTCGCCGGCCTGCTGGCCGAGCTGCCGGGCCTGCGCGTACGGCTGGAGCACGTCGGCTTCACCACCTACCCCGACGCCGACCGCCGCGCCTTCGACCGCTTCCTGGCCCTGGCCGAGCGCCCGCTCACCTACACGATGTGGGCCGGCTTCCACGCCAACAGCGGCACGCCGTACCCGCACGCGGACGCCGACGCCTACCTGCGCGAAACGGTCGCCGCCTACGGCGCGCGCCGCATCACCTGGAGCGGCGACTGGAACCGCCCCGACCCCGGCCCCGGCGACTACGCCGCCGCCGTCAGGCACGTCCTCGAGCGGCCCTACCTCGCCGAGGACGACCACCGGCTCATCCTCGGCGGCACCGCCCGCGAGCTGTTCGGGCTGGCGCCGTGACCCGGAGCGCGGGCCTTCGGGTGGGGATCGTCGGCCCCGGCGGCATCGCCGAACGGCACGCCGCCGCGCTGGCGCGGGCGGGCGCGGTCCTGGCCGGCGTCGCGGGGCCGGACAGGGAACGGGCCAGGGCGTTCGCCGTCGCGCACGCCACCCCCGGCTACGGCCCGCCCGCCGTCCACCCGACCGCCGACGACCTCTACGCCCAGCCTGGCCTGGACGCCGTCGTCATCGCCTCCCCGCACGCCTGCCACGCCGCCCAGGCCGAGGCCGCGCTGCGCGCCGGGCTGCACACCCTGTGCGAGATCCCCGTCGCGCTCGGCCTGCGCGAGGCCGAGTCGCTGGCCAGGACGTCCGCCGAGACGGGCAGGTACCTGGCGGTCGCGCACACGCTGCGCCACTGCGCGCCGTACCTCGCCGTGCGGGAGCGGATCGAGGAGGGGCTGCGCGTGACGCACGTCGTGGCCCGCACGCTGATGCTGCGCCAGCGCGACACCGGCATGAACGGGCGCCCCCGCGACTGGACCGACGACGTCCTGTGGCACCACGGAGCCCACACCGTCGACGCGGCGCTGTGGTTCCTGGGCGCCGGCGAGGTCTCGGTGCGGGCGGCGCGCGGCGAGCCGTGGCAGGGCAGCGGCAGGCCGATGGACGCCGCGGCCGTGCTGCGCGCCCCGGACGGGGCGCTGGCCACGATCGCCCTGTCGTACCACGCGCGGCTGCCCGACAGGGACATCGTGGTGATCGCCGAGGACCGGACCCTGCGCCTGAGCGGCGGCCGCCTGTACGGCACCGCAGGCGTGCTGGTCGACTGCGGCGACGCCGACCGGATGGAACGCGAGGGCCTGTACCGGCAGGACCGCGACTTTCTCACGGCCGTCACCGAGGGCCGCCGCCCGCGGTGCGTGGTCGCCGACGTGCTGCCCGCGATGCGGGTACTCGACAGATGGAGGAGTCAGTGAACGAGATCGCCCGTATGGTCACCGACGAGGCGGCCACCGCGATGGCCGGAGCGAGGATCGCGCTGCTGCCGATCGGCTCCACCGAGCAGCACGGCCACCACCTGACCTACGACACCGACTACGCGATCGCCGTGGCGTTCGCCCGGCGGCTGGCCGAAGACCTCGGGCAGACGGCGGTGCTGTGCCCCGGCCTGCCGTACGGGCTGTCGGAGCACCATCTGGGCTTCCCCGGAACGCTCACCCTGCGCCCGGAGACGCTGCTCGGCTTCCTGCGCGATGTGGCCGAGTCGATCGCCCAGTCCGGGCCGCGCAGGATCGTGGTGGTCAACGGGCACGGCGGCAACGTCGACGCCGTCCGGCTGGCCGCGCGGGGCCTGCGCCGCGACCACGGCATCGTCATGGCGCACCTCATGTGGGCCGGCCTGGCCGCCGACGTGATCGCCCGCGAGGTCGGCAGCGAGCGGTACGGCCACGCGTGCGAGGCCGAGACCTCGGTCGGCATGGTGCTGGCGCCGGAGGTGGTGCGGCACGACAGGATCGGCGAGCCGGGCCGCCCGCTGCCCGTCCCTCCGCACGCCGCGCCGCCCGCGCCCCGCGTCGACCTGGCGTTGCAGTACCACTTGCTGTCGGGCTCGGGCGCGCTCGGCGACGCCAGGCACGCCTCGGCGGAGCTGGGGAAGGCGATCGTCGCCGTCGCCTACAGCCGGGCCCTGGAGTTCGCCAAGGCGTTCGCCGACGAGGAGGTGTGAGGGTGCGCGTCCTCGTCGCGGGCGGTTCCGGCGCGGTCGGCGCGCTGGTCGTGCCCGAGCTGGCCGCCCGCCACGACGTGACCGTCATGGATCTGCGGCCGCCCGCCGCGGGCGTGCCGTACGTGCGGGGCAGCGTCACCGACCACGACGACGTACGGCGCGCGGCCGAGGGCCACGACGCGCTCGTCTACCTGGCCATGGGCAGGAAGGAGGGCTGGCGCGAAGGTGACGCGTGGGTCGACAGCCACTTCGCGGTCAACGTCACGGGCCTGTACGTCACGCTGCGGGCCTGCGCGCAGGCGGGGGCGCGGGTGGCCGTCCACGCCAGCAGCATGTCGGTGTTCGAGGGGTACGCCACGCGCGACTACGTCAGACGGCCCGAGCCCGACGCCGTCGACGCCTACGGCCTCACCAAGCGCCTGGGCGAGCAGATCTGCGAGGCCGCGGCCCGCGAGCACGATCTGACCGTCACGGCGCTGCGCCTGGTCCACCCCATGCCGGACGAGGAGTGGCAGGCCTACGCCGGAGATCATCCCGACCTGGTGACGGCGGCCGGCGACGCGGCCGCGGCGTTCGTCGCCGCGCTGGAACGGCGCGGTCCTGGTTTCGCCGCCTACACGATCACCGGCGACTACAGGAGGAGCCGGCTGGACTGGACCCCGGCGCTGCACGACCTGGGCTGGTGGCCGCGCGCCCGCCGCCGGTGACCCGCGCGCGCCCGCCGCGGCGGGGGCGCCAGGGCACGCGCGTGCCGGTCCCGCACGGGAGTGACGGGACCGGCATCAGGATTGCACCCGCTAGCTCGAACGCTGGCCGCGTCGCAACGGGAGCGAGGACTTGGCCAGCCGGTGCGAGAGTGCCCCGCCGCCCGCCGTCCGCCTGGTCCATGCCGACGACTGGCGCGTCGCCTTCGAGGGCTGCTGGACGTCCGGTGTCTCGGACTCGCCACGCAGGGCGTGCTGCTCGCGGGTCTGCCGCGACTTGGAACTCACACCACCACCTCCCCGATATGCGAGTTATGTCCGTTTCTGGGAGGGCGAAACGCGGCTGATGGCCAGCGCCGCCGCCCTGATCGCGCCGGCAGGCCAGAGCCGGGCGCCGCGCCAGGCCGCCCGCCCCGAGGCGGGGGCGACGATGATCGCCTGGTTGCGGGCGACGCCGCGCATGATGTCGGCCGCCAGCGATTCCACGGGATACAGCCGCCCCTGCGCCCTGACCGCGGCGCTGCGCGCCTGGGCGCCCGTCTCCGTGTACGGCAGGCCCGGATTGGCGTTGTCCAGCAGCGGCGTGTCGGTGAACCCTGGGCAGACCACGCTCACCCTGACCCCGTGCGCCGCCGCCTCGGCGCGCAGCGCGGTCGAGAGCCCGACGACGGCGTGCTTGGTGGCCGTGTAGGGGAGCATGAGAGGCGCGGGCACCAGCCCGGCCAGCGAGGCGGTGTTGACGATGTGGCCGAACCCCTGCTCGATCATGATCGGATAGGCGGCGTGCACGCCGTGCACGACCCCGCGCAGGTTGACGTCGATCGTCTTGTTCCAGTGGTCGAGGGTGAGCTCCTCGGCGTGCCCGCCGACCGCGATCCCCGCGTTGTTGAAGACGAAGTCGAGCCTGCCGTGGCGGCGTCTGACCTCCTGGACCGCGGCGCTGACGGCGGCGGCGGAGGTGACGTCGACCTCGGCGTGGTCCACGGCGGGAAGGTCGGGCGCGGCCAGGTCGGCGACGGTGACGGCCACGCCCCGCGCCGTGAGCGCCTGGGCGAGCGCCCTGCCGATGCCGGAGGCGCCGCCGGTGACGAACGCCGTCTTCACCGGCGCGGCTCCGCCCAGATCCCCATGACCTGCCAGATCCGCCTGGTCACCGGGTTGACCAGGCCCAGCTCGGCGCAGAGCGCGCGGGTCTTGCCCACCGAGTCGCGGATCTCCGCCTTGAACTCCTGGTTGCCCGTGTAGACCTCCTCCACCACCTGGGGCGGGATCTTGAAGGCGCGGATCATCGGCCCGGGAGGGGAGAGCATGATCCTGGCCATGAAGCCGAGGATCACGGGGGACAGCACGCCGAGCGCGAAGCGGCGGTGGCGGGGCATCCGGGGCACGCGGCGGCGCAGGTAGTGGCGCGCGAAGGAGATGTGCCTGGCCTCCTCGGCGATGTGGATGCGCATGATGGTCTCTTCGAGCGGGTGGTGCTGGTAGCCGTCCTTGAGCACCTTGCGCTGCACGTGGTCGATCGGATCCTCGCCGCCGAGCACGAAGACGAAGAACAGCTCGGTGGAGATCAGCGGGATCCACGGCGCCACCTGGGCCAGCAGCGACAGCGGCCCCGGCATGCCGCGGATCGGGAGCTTCGTACGGTTGACGAACTCCTGGAACATCATCCCGTGATGTCCCTCTTCGATGGTCTCGTGGTAGACGTAGCGGAACTCGGGCGAGCCGTTGGGCAGCCGGTAGGCGTAGTTGAGCAGCCCCCGCTTGAGCAGGTTCTCGAACTGCAGGCCGATCTTCATGGCCGTCGCCACCCGCCACAGCCCGATGCGCGCCCTGGTCTCCGGCGAGCGGCTCCGGTACCAGGGATGCCGGCCGAGCTTGTCGACCGGCGGCAGTTCCCACCGGGGGTCGGCGGGGTCGATGAGGAAGTCGGGGTCGTCCCATGGGATGTCGACGTAGGGCTCCCAGTGCTTGTCGACCGATGCCTTCGACAGGCGCTCGATGACTGCCTCGTAAGCGCGCTTCTCCGCGACCGACTCGTCGCGTTCCCTGGCGGCGGTTGAGCTCGGTGCAGCTGTCATGGCCGTAATTGTACGGAGAATCCAATAACTACGAAAGGTCCTCCGCCGCGATGCAGAGCTCGGCGGCCGCGGCCGTGCGCACCAGTTCGGCGATCCTGCGCCGCGACAGCACCTTGCGGTGGACGGTCACCTGGACGGCCAGACCGTCCACGAGCGACAGGATGCGCCAGGTGGCCGCCTCCGGGTCGGCGCAGACAAACGCCCCCGAGGCCACGCCCTCCTCCACGATCGTCCGGAAGGACTCCTTCCAGCGCAGGTCCAGGCGGCGCGAGGTCTCCTCCAGGTCGTCGCTGCGCATCGACTCCGCCCAGGCGTCGATCCACACGCGCCACATCTTGGCCGAGCCCGTGGGGGAGTAGATCTTGAGCAGCGTGCGCAGCCGCTCCACCGCGGTGCCGCCGGAGCGCTCCAGCCGCGCGAGCGCGTCGAGGTCCCGCCTGGCCGCGTAGGCGAAGGCCTGCGCGAAGAGTTTGTCCTTGGTCTCGAAGTGGTAGAAGAGCAACGCCTGGCTGACGCCCGCCGCCCGCGCGATGTCGAGCGTCCTGGTGTGCCCGAAGCCCTGTGCCGCGATGACCTCGCAGGCGCTCTTGAGTAAGTCTTCTCGCCGCAATCGGCTGAAACCACGTGTCACAGGGGGAAACTGTATTACCCGTGGTAACCGTTGCGTAGAGGAAGATGTAGGACAAAGCGGGCGCCTACGAGGGAGTCGGCGATCTTGAGCGTACCGCCGTGCGCTCTGGCGATCTCCCTGGCGATCGGCAGGCCCAGGCCCGTGCCCCCGGCGTCGCGGTTGCGGGAGGCGTCGAGCCTGGTGAAGCGGCGGAAGACGATCTCGCGCTGGTCGGGTGCGATGCCCGCGCCGTCGTCCAGCACCTCGAGCATCGCGTCGCGGCCCGCGGCCACCGACACCTGGATGCTGGTCTCGGCGTGGCGCTCGGCGTTGTCGAGCAGGTTGGTGAGCAGCCTGGCCAGCCGCAGCCGGTCGCCGGTCACCACCACGCCCCGCTCCAGATGGCGGATGATCGTCTTGCCCCTCGATTGCCGGGCCAGTTCCTCGGCCACCAGCACGCCCAGATCGACGGGCTCCCTCGCGCCCGGCGCGCCCGAGTCGAGCTTGGTCAGCGTGAGCAGGTCGGCCACGATCGCCTGCAGCCGGTCGATGCTGGACAGCAGGGCCTTGCTGGTCTGGGTCCAGTCGGTGTCGTCCGGATGCAGCATGGCCTCCTCGACCTGCGTCCGCATGGCGGTGATGGGGCTGCGCAGGTCGTGGGAGGCGTCGGAGGCGAACCTGCGCTGCTGCTCCACCGCCGCCTCCAGTCGGTCGAGCGTCTGGTTGACGGTCTCGGCCAGGTCGGAGATCTCGTCCTCGTGGCGCGAGGGCGGGACCCTGCGGCCCAGGTCCGTGGCGGTGATCTCGGCCAGTTCGTTCTTGATGGTCTTGACCGGGGCCAGGGCCCTGCGCACGGTGACCCACGCGCCGGCCGTGGCCAGCCCGGTCAGGACCACCACGGCCAGCCCGACCCCCAGCAGGTACAGGGGGTGGATGTACCAGGGGACCACCGGGGCGTAGGAGTTGACCATCCAGTAGCCGTCGCCCACCTTGGCCCGGTAGGTCACGGCGATCAGGCAGCGCTCGCGCGGCACCAGGCGCGTGCAGATGGTCGTGTCCACCCTGCCGTCGTCGCCGGTGGCGTTCACGTCGACCAGCAGCGGCTTGCCCGTCAGGCGGGCGCTGGCCTGGCGGACGATGCCGTGGTCGTCGGCCACCTGGATGAGGTCGATCTCCTCGGTGGGGGTCAGCGGCTTGAGGCGGTCGGGCGCGAAGGACTCCACGTTGAAGGCGACCCTGCGGCTGGCCGCGGCGGCCTGCTCGGTCCGGTAGTCGTGCAGGACCACATGGGTCAGCATGGTGACCAGGACGGCGGTGACCAGACAGCCGGCCAGGGCGGTGATCCCGGCCAGGAGGGTCAGCCGGCGCCGTACCGACCAGGTGGTCAGCATGCTCAGCCCGCCTTCGCGGGCAGCCGGAGTACGAAGCGCGCGCCGGTGTCGGAGTCGGCAAGTCCCAGCGAGCCGCCGTGGGTCTGGGCGATCTCGCGCGCGATGGCCAGGCCGAGCCCGGTGCCTCCGGCGTCGCGGTTGCGGGAGGCGTCGAGTCTGGTGAAGCGGCGGAAGACGAACTCCCGCTGGTCCGGCGGGATGCCGGCGCCGTCGTCGAGGACCTCCAGCACCGCGTCGGAGCCCTCGTTGTAGACCGAGACGGTGAGCGCGGTCTCGGCGTGGCGTTCGGCGTTGTCCAGCAGGTTGGTGAGCAGGCGGGCGAGTCTGAGCCGGTCGCCGTCCACGACCACGTCGGGACGCAGGTCGAGCTTGACCTCCTTGCCGTGGGCCCGGCCGCGCAGCTCGTCGGTCACCAGCTGCGCCAGGTCCACCGTCTCGACCGTCTGGGGCTCACCGGCGTCCAGCCGGGCGAGGGTGAGCAGGTCGGTCACGATGGCCTGCAGCCGGTCGAGGCTGGCCAGCAGCGCGCGGGCGATCTCCTCCCAGTCGGCGTCGCCGGGGTGCAGCAGTGCCTCCTCCACCTGCGCGCGCATGGCGGTGATGGGGCTGCGCAGGTCGTGGGAGGCGTCGGAGGCGAACCTGCGCTGCTGCTCCACCGCCGCCTCCAGCCGGTCGAGCGTCCTGTTGGCGGTCCTGGCCAGAGCGTGCAGCTCGTCGGGGTTGGGTGGGACCGGCACCCGCTGGCCGAGGTCGGTGGCGGTGATCTCGTCCAGCTTCTGCCTGATCGCCTCGACGGGCGCGAGGGTCCGCTCGACCGTGCGGGAGGTGCCGAACCAGGTCAGCACGGTGAGCGCCGCCGAGATGCCGATCAGGAACGCCAGCACCCACGGATGCACGTACCAGGGCACGGTGTCGCCGAAGGCGTACACCAGCCAGTCGCCCTCGATCTCGTAGACCCTGAAGACGGTGACGACCTGGCACGGCGGATCGAACACCGTCAGCCCGCACACCACCTCCGTACGGCTGGCGCTGTCCTCGTCCGGCATGAGGGTGAGCAGCCGGTCCTTGCCCATCAGGTTGGCCGTGGAGGCCACCACCTCGCCGTCGAGGTTGATCACTTGGATGCCCTCGACGTCGGTGACGATCACGGAGGTCAGGTCGCCGCGCTTGACCAGGTGGACCACGCGCAGGGCCGCGCTGGTGACCTCCTGGGTCCGGTAGTCCACCGCGGCCTTGTGCAGGCCGACGAGGACGAGGCTGTTGACCAGGACGCAGAGCGCGGCCACGCCGACCGTCGCGATCAGCGTCAGCCGTGAACGGACCGAACCTGCGTACCGTGCGATCACACCTCTCCCCCTGGTAATCAGATGATCACACTAGGTGCCCTCGGCTCTAATTAACGGAGATTCATTAACAAATCAGGACAAATCTCTGCACTAGGCGGGTGGAGGCGGGCTGATTAGAGTAAGTGAGCACTGATACCGAGGAGGGCCCGTGAACCTTGAGGAGTATCGGAGCGCCGCCAGGAGCTGGCTGGCCGAGAACGCCGGCCGCACCGGCGACGCCAGGGAGTTCATGGCCAGGCTGCACGACGCCGGCTACTCGGGCATCACCTGGCCGCGGCGGTGGGGCGGCCAGGGACTCACCCAGGCGGAGGAGCGCGCCTTCACCGCCGAGGCCCGCGCCTACACGCTGCCCACCTACATCTTCTCCATCGGCCTCGGCATGTGCGGGCCGACGATCCTCGACCGGGGCAGCGACGCCCAGCGCGAGCGCTTCATCAGGCCCCTGCTGCGCGGCGAGGAGGTCTGGTGCCAGCTGTTCTCCGAGCCGGGCGCCGGCAGCGACGTGGCCAGCCTGCAGACGCGGGCCGTACGCGACGGTGACGGCTGGGTCGTCAACGGGCAGAAGGTCTGGACCTCGGTCGCCCAGGAGGCCGACTGGGGCCTGCTGCTGGCCAGGACGGACGTCGAGGTGCCCAAGCACAAGGGGCTGACGATGTTCGCCGTCGACATGCACCACCCCGGCGTCACCGTCAGGCCGCTCAAGGACATGACCGGGCGGGCGCACTTCAACGAGGTCTTCTTCGACGACGTGACCATCCCCGACGCCCACCGGATCGGCGAGGTCGACGACGGCTGGAGCGTGGCGGTGACGACGCTGCTGCACGAGCGGCTGTCGATCTCCGCGGGAGTCGGCATGGGCGGCGGCGTCGATTGGCTGGCCGAGCTGCGCCAGGTCGTCGACACCGGCGACCCTTACGTCCGCGACCAGCTCGTCGAGCTGCACATCCGCACCCGTGCGCTGTCGCTGTTCAACCAGCGGCTGGCCCAGGAGACCCGGGCGGGGATCTTCCCCGGCGCGCGGGGCAGCGCGGCCAAGCTGCTGCTGGCCGAGCTCACGCTGTTCCAGGCCGACCTCGCCACGTCGCTGGTCGGACCCGAGGCCGTGGTCGACGAGCGCCTGTCGCACGCCCTGTGCCTGGCGCCCGCCATGGCCCTGGGCGGCGGCACGAACGAGATCATGCGCAACATCGTCGGCGAACGCGTGCTCGGCCTGCCACCCGAGCCGCGCGTGGACAAGACCGTGCCGTTCAAGGACCTGAAGGTGGGGACGCAGGGGTGAAGCTCGTACTCGGCAAGGAACAGCAGGAGCTGCGCGCGACGGTCGGCTCCTTCCTGTGGACCGTCTCACCGCGCGAGGGACACTCGCCCGCCGTCTACGCCCGGCTCAACGGGGAGCTCGGCCTGTCCGGCCTGATCATCCCCGAGGAGTACGGCGGAGCCGGCGCCGGCATGACCGAACTCGCCGTCGTGCTGGAGGAGACGGGCGCGGCGCTGCTGCCCGGCCCCTTCCTCGCCACCACGCTGGCCACCCTCACCCTGACCCGCCTGCCCGACAAGGAACTGCTCACCGCCATCGCGGAGGGACGTCTCACGGCCACGGTCGCGCCGCTGGCGGCGGGCGGCGAGCCGGTGGCCGCCCTCCGCGACGGCCGGGCGCTGGTGGACGGCCGGCTGCCGCAGGTGCTCGACGCCGCCGAGGCCGACGTGCTGCTGGTGCCGGTCACCCGCCACGACGGCGTCACGCTGGCCGCGATCGAACTCGACGGCCAGGGCGTCACCCGCCTGCCGCTGACCCCCCTCGACCAGACCAGGAGCATGGCCGAGGTCGTGCTCGCGGGCGCGCCAGCCAGGGTGCTCGGCGCGCCCGACGACGGGGCCGCGCTGGAGCAGGCACGGAGCCTGTTCTCGGTCGCCCTCGCCGCCGAGCAGCTGGGCGTCATGCGGGCCTGCCTCGACGCCATCGTGGCCTACGCCAAGATCCGCGTCGCCTTCGGCCGGTACATCGGCTCCTACCAGGGCGTCAAGCACAAGCTCGCCGACATGCACGCCAAGCTCGAGCAGGCCGAGTCGATCGTCCGCTACGCGGCGTGGGCGGCCGACGCGGCGCCCGGCGAGCTGCCGGAGGCCGCCGCCCTCGCCCAGGCCTACGTCGGCAGGGCCTGCTTCGAGGTGGCCCGCGACCACCTGCTCCTGCACGGCGGCATCGGCTTCACCTGGGAGCACGACGCCCACCTGTACTACAAGCGGGCCAAGACCGACGAGGTCCTGCTCGGCCCGCCCCGCACGCACCGCGAGCGGCTGGCCCACCTGCTGGAGCTGTGATGAACGGGTTCTACGAGACGGCCGCCGCCGACCCGGGACGCCTGGCGGTGGCCGAGCCGCGCACCACCTACGGAGAGCTGCTCGCCCGCGTCAACCAGGTCTCCCACGGCCTGCGCGCCCGCGGCCTGGTCACCGGCGACGTCGTGGCGGGCGTGCTGCGCAACGGCGTCGACCCGGTCGTCATGATCATGGCCACCGGCCAGATCGGCCTCTACTACGTGCCGGTCAACTGGCATCTCGCCCAGGCCGAGATCGACTACATCCTCGGCGACTGCGACGCCAAGGTGGTCGTCACCGGGCCCGAGGACGTGGCCGCGCTGGCCGAGGGCATGCCGTCCGGCGCCCCCGGCGACCGCACCGCGGGCGCGGTCATGTGGTACACCTCGGGCACCACGGGCTTCCCGAAGGGCGTGCAGCGCCCGCTGCCGGGGGCCGCGCCGGAGGCCGTCCTGCCGCTGTACGCGTGGTTCCTCGGCGAGGTGGTCGACCTGCGGGCCGGCGACGGCGTGCACCTGGTCACCTCGCCCATGTACCACTCCGCGCCGTGCGCGCACACGCAGTTCGCGCTGCACCTCGGCCACACGCTGGTCATCGCGCCGCGCTTCGACCCCGAGCCGATCCTGGAGCTGATCGACAGGTACCGGGTCACCAACGCGATGATGGTGCCCACGATGTTCCACCGGATGCTCCTGCTGCCCGAGGAGGTCAGGAAGAGGTACGACGTGTCCTCGCTCCGGCAGGTGATCCACACCGCCGCGGCCTGCCCCGTGGCCGTCAAGAAGGCGATCATGGACTGGTGGGGGCCGGTGCTCTACGAGTACTACGGCTCGACCGAGTCGACCATCGCCTTCTCGGTCAAGCCGCACGAATGGCTGGCCCGGCCGGGCACGGTCGGCAGGCCCGCGCCCACCTTCGAGGCGAAGATCCTCGACGAGCGCGGCGAGGAGCTGCCCCCGGGCGAGCCCGGCATGATCCACGTCAAGTCCGGCCTCGGCACCTTCGAGTACCGCAAGGACCCGGCCAAGACCGCCGCCAGCATGCGCGGCGAGTGGTACGCCCCGGGTGACATCGGCTACCTCGACGAGGACGGCTACCTGTTCCTGTGCGACCGGCGCACCGACCTGATCATCTCGGGCGGGGTCAACATCTACCCCGCCGAGATCGAGGCCGCGCTGCTCGAACACCCCTCGGTCGCCGACGCCGCCGTCATCGGCGTGCCCGACGAGGAGTGGGGCCACAACGTCGTGGCGTTGGTGCAGCCGCACGCGCCGGTCACGGAGGAGGAGCTGCGCGCCCACCTGGAGCCGCGGATCGCCAGGTTCAAGCACCCCAAGGTCATCGAGTTCCGGACGGAGCTGCCGCGGACGCCGACGGGGAAGCTGTCGCGCTCGAAGGTGCGGGAGGAGTACCTGGCACCCCCCGGATGATCTCCCGCTCCACGTGCTCGACGGCGGCGAACGCGCCGAAGGCCAGCAGCCGCACCAGGTCGGCGTCGGGCGCCGGCCACGCCGCCACGTCCGCCTCGGTGATCCGGTACGGCGCCAGCGCCCCCAGCAACGCCAGCCTGACCGCCGGCCGCTCGTCGGCAGGCAGCTCCGCCAGCGGGCCGTCCAGCCACGCGGTGCCGAGCGGCGGATGCGTGGCGTCGTGCTCCTCGACGGCCGCCCTGACGACCGCCCTCGCGTGCTCGCCGAGGACCCGGCCCTCCGCGGCCTGCCGGAGGGCCGCGTACGCCGTGCCGACGGGGGAGCCGTCCGCCCACGCGGGCTCCGGGCCCGCCGGCCGGCGGCCGAGCGCCAGCAGCGGCAGGCTCTCGCCCGCCACGAGCCGCCGGCGCACGACGCGGGCCATCGCCGTGCCGGCCGCCCGCCGTACCACCGGCGAGGAGGCTGTGCCGGCGGGGAACAGGTTCTCGCCCACCAGCGCCGACACCATCCTGTTGATGAAGTGGAAGGCCAGTGCCGTGCCCACGTGGTCGGCCGGCAGCGCGGCCGGGCGCTCGCGCCGCGCCCACGCCAGCAGTGTCGCGTGGTGCGGGTCGGCGGGCCGCTCGCCGCGCGCGATCGCCTCGCCCAGCGCGTGGTCGCCCGTGGCGTGCAGGAGCACGGTGTGCGCGTCGACGCAGAACGGGCACCGGTTGGCCAGCGAGACGCCGAGCGCGATGACCTCCTTGTCGGTCCTGGACGAGGGGCCGGCCAGCAGCGACTCGCGCAGCAGCGCCCAGGTGGCGGCCAGCACCTCGGGCGCGGGGGAGAGGCTCATGAACATCTCGCCGACGAACCCGAAGTCCGTCTTGAGCTGGGCGTAGATCGGGCCGACGGGACCGGTGCGGACGTTCTTGCCCACGGGAGTGACGTATCGGGTCATGCCGCCACACTGACGGGGGCACGGCCCGGCTGTCGTCACGCGCACGAAGTACTCCCTGCGTACGACGTCCGGCCCGGCGGCAGCCTCTATTGTGCCGGTATGAGGCTCGATCGGGACGCGCTGCTCGCCGTGGTGGTGGCTGCGGCGCAGGTGGGCGGTGAGCTGCTGCTCTCGCCGGGCTTGGCCCCGCTGGACTACGCGCTGCTGCTGGGCGGCACGCTCGTGCTCGCGCTCCGGCGCCGCCACCCCGTCGCGGTGCTGGCCGTCACCGTCGCCTGCATGCTGGCCTACAGCGCCCGCGCCCACCCCGGCGCGGCGGCCGTCTTCCCCGTCCTCATCGCCGTCTACACCACGGTCAGACAGGGCGGCCGGCACCCGGCCGCCCTGGCCGGCATCGTGGTCTTCCTGACCGGCATGTTCGCCTTCGGGCAGGACTCGACGACGGCGCTGCCGCCCAGAGCGGCCATCGAGGGCAGGGTGCTGCTGGTGGGCTGGCTCGTGGCGGCCGCGGTGATCGGCGAGGCCAAGCGCGCCTGGAGCCACTACCTGGAGCAGGTCGAGCAGCGTGCGACGGAGGCCGAGCGGACCCGCGAGGAGACCGCCCTGCGCCGCGCGGGAGAGGAACGGCTGCGCATCGCCCGCGAGCTGCACGACTCCCTCACCCACAGCATCTCGATCATCAAGGTGCAGGCCGGCGTGGCCGCGCACCTGGCCCGCAAGCGGGGCGAGGAGGTGCCCGCCGCGCTGACCGCCATCCAGGAGGCCAGCGCCGACGCGATGCGCGAGCTGCGCGCCACGCTGGAAGTGCTGCGCGCGCCCGACGGCAGCGGCCTCGAGCAGGTGCCCGACCTGGTCGAACGGGCCCGCGCGGCGGGGCTGCCCGCCAACGTCGAGGTCAGCGGATCGCCGCGGCCGGTGCCCGCCGAGGTCGGCAGGGCCGCCTACCGCATCGTCCAGGAGGCGCTGACCAACATCACCAGGCACGCGGGGCCCGCCTCCGCCTCCGTGCGCATCGGATACCTGCCTGACGAGGTGGTCGTGCAGATCGACGACGACGGCACCGCCGTACCGGAACACGGACACCAGCCGGGTGTCGGCCTGACGGGCATGCGCGAGCGCGTCACCGCGCTCGGCGGCCGGCTGCGCACCGGACCGCGACCCGAGGGCGGCTTCACCGTCAGGGCCGAGCTCCCGGCGGCGCAGTCATGATCAACGTGCTGCTCGCCGACGACCAGGCGCTGATCAGGGCCGGGTTCCGGGCGCTGCTGGACGCCGAGGACGACCTGCGGGTGGTCGGCGAGGCGGCCGACGGCCGCCAGGCCGTCGAGCTGGCCGTACGGCACCAGCCGCACGTCGCGCTCCTCGACATCCAGATGCCCGTCATGGACGGCATCGAGGCCACCAGGCGCATCGCCTCCGACGAGCGCCTGGCCGGCGTGCACGTGGTGATGCTGACGAACTACGGCGTCGACGAGTACGTGCTCGACGCGCTGCGCGCGGGCGCGGCCGGCTTCCTGCTCAAGGACACCGACCCGGCCGACCTGCTGTCCGGCATCAGGGTGGCGGCCAGGGGAGACGCGCTGCTGTCGCCCGCGATCACGCGCCGGCTGATGGACGAGTTCGTCCAGCGCGCCCCCGTGCGGCAGGTGACCGACCTCGGCTCGCTGACCAGGCGCGAGCGGGAGGTGCTGGCGCTGGTCGGGCGCGGCCTGTCCAACGACGAGATCGCCGCCCACATGGTGATCAGCCCGTTCACCGCCAAGACCCACGTCAGCAGGGCCATGGTGAAGCTGGGCGCGCGCGACCGCGCCCAGCTGGTGGTCATCGCCTACGAGTCGGGCCTGATCTCGAAGCGCAGCTCCTCGGTGAACCTGGTGCCGCCCTCCGGGGCGTCGCCGAGGTAGAAGCGGGCGGTCAGCGTCCTGTCCCGGGTGTCGAGCACGCTCGTCCACGTGGTGCGCCACGGCTTGTCCGCTCCGGCGGCGACCTCGCCCAGCGCGCCCGACAGGCGCTCGGCCGACAGCGGCACGTCCCTGCTCCGCTCGTGCAGCCTGCGCAACCGGCCGAAGGTGTCCATCGTGGTCTCGTCGTCGTCGGGCAGCGCCATGGGGTCGGGGTGGCGGTGCAGCGGGTGGTTGGTCACGCACATCGGCGCGTCGCCCGCGTCGATGATGCGCTCGCCCTCCCACACGAACGCCTTCCCCGCGGCGTCGGCGATCAGGTAGTGCAGGGGCAGGCCGTGGTCGTAGTGCTTGGCCATCAGCAGCGCCCGCTTGGCCTGCTCGACGTTCTCGCAGGTGTCCAGCACGAACCTGGGCAGCTGCACCGAGCTGAGCCCCACCCGCGGGTCGGCCGACTCGGGCGGCGCGGCATGGGCGACGTCCGCGATGAGCAGCACGACCGCGAGACCCGCCGCGTTGACGCCGTCCATGCAGCCGTCGAGCTCGTTCATCGTGATGACGGTGGAGGCCAGGCCCTCGTCGGGGATCGTGGTGATCACGTAAGGGCGGGAGGCCATGGGCAGCTCGCCCGGTTTCGCGGCCCCGCCCATGATCTCGCTGGTGGTGAGGGTGAAGAAATCGTAGTTGCGGGCGATCCTGCCGTGCCCGTCGGCCGCGGCCGAGGGCGGGCACCACAGCGCCGAGCAGCCCGAGCCCATGGGCAGCGCGTTCAGCCCGTCCATGATGAGGTCGTCACGGTCGGGGTCGAGGTCGAAGGCCGCCGCCACGCCGTCCAGCCGTTCGTGGTGCTGCGGCCAGAAGTGCTCGAACCAGGTCATGCGCGCCCTGTTCACCGTCTGGTCGGCGGGACCCGGCGCCCAGCCCGAGCGGGTGCGCGCCTCCTGCGCCAGCGCCTTACCGATCTCGAACTGGCTGCCGCGCACGGTCAGGTGCCGCACGAGCTGGAAGTCGTCCTCGCCGCCGGCGATTCGCTTGACAATGGTCATGCCACCGAGCCTCGGCCCGGGCGCTGACCGTCCGCCTACCGCTCGCTGACCGCCCTGCGGTAGCGCTCCGCCAGCCGGCTGACCACCTCGGCCAGCTCCGGCGGCTCGATCACCTCGAAGTCGACGTCGAGCATGCCGATCCAGACCGCGATCCCGGTGAGGTCGTCGCCGCCGAGGTGCGCGATCGAGGTGTGCTCGTCGACCGGCTCGAAGTCGAGCCCGGTCGGCAGTCCGGCCATCCGGTCGGCGGGCGCGTGCACCAGCACCTTGGCCCGGTAGCGCCACATCGCGGTGCTGACCCCCCGCTCCACGTGCTCGGCCACGTCGAACGGCAGCTCGCGGGGGGTGAAGCGGGGGCCGTTCGGGGTGCGGGTGGTGATCCTGTCGACCCTGAACGTCCGCCAGTCGCGCCGCTCGACGTCCCAGGCCACCAGGTACCAGCGCCCGCGCCGGTGCACCAGCCGGTACGGCTCGGCCTCGCGCGTGCCGGTGGCGCCGTCATGACCGGTGTAGTCGAAGCGCAGCCGCTCGTGGTCGCGCGCGGCGTTGGCGATCGTGGTCAGCACCTCCGGCGGCACCGCGGGCGCCGCGCCGGGGATCTGCACGGTGTAGGCGTTGAGCGCGCTGACCCTGTGCCGCAGCTTGGCCGGCAGGACCTGCTCCAGCTTGGCCAGCGCCCGCACCGAGCTCTCCTCGATGCCCGCCACCCCGCCGCCGGCCGCCCGGCCGAGGCCGACCGCGACCGCCACCGCCTCCTCGTCGTCGAGCAGCAGCGGGGGCAGGGCGGCGCCCGCCCCGAGGCGGTAGCCGCCCGCCACGCCCGGGGTGGCGTGCACCGGATAGCCGAGGGTGCGCAGGCGCTCCACGTCGTTGCGCACCGTCCTGGTCGTGACGCCCAGGCGGGTGGCCAGCTCCGGGCCGGACCACTCCCTGTGCGCCTGCAGCAGCGAGAGGAGCTTGAGCAGGCGAGCCGAGGTTTCGAGCATGCCCCCAGTGTGCCGCCTATCGCGGAACGTCCGCTTCCGTGATCACGACGATCTTGCCGAGCAGGTGACCGTCCTCGCTCAGCCGGTGCGCGTCGGCGGCCTGTTCCAGCGGGAACACCCGGGCGATCGGCATGCGCACGGCGCCCGACTCGACGACCTGCCGGACCGGCTCCGGGTCCGGGCCGCCCTGCGAGAAGCGCACGCCGAACTCGCCCGCCCGCGGATCGGCGATCGTGACCACCTTGCCCGCGTCGCCGGTCAGCCGCACCGAGTCGGCCAGCACGCCCCTGCCGGAGGCGTCCAGCACGGCGTCGACCGGACCGGCCCGCTCCGCCCAGCCGTCGCCGTAGGTGACGGGGGTGACGCCGAGGTCGCGCAGGAACGCGTGATGGCCCTCGCCGGCCGTCCCGACGACCTCGACGCCCCTGGCGCGGGCCAGCTGGGCGGCGACCAGGCCGACACCGCCCGCCACCGCGTGGATCAGCAGCCGCCGGCCGGGCTCGACGTCCAGCTCCGCCAGCGTCCGCGCGGCGGTCTCCGCGGCCACGGGCAGCGCCGCGGCCTCCTCGTAGGACAGGTGGTCCGGTTTCGGCAGCAGCTGCGCGGGGTCGGCGAGCACGTGGTCGGCCAGGCCGCCGGTCGCGACCCTGCCGAACACCGGCCGGCCCACCGACCAGCCCTCGACGCCCTCGCCGAGCGCGTCGATCGTGCCGGAGACCTCGATCCCCGTGCCGGCCGGCTCCTCCAGCGGGACCACCATGTAGCCCCTGCGGAACTTCCAGTCGAGGGCGTTCACACCGGCCGCCCGCACCGCCACCCGCACCTGGCCGGGGCCGGGCGCCGGGATGGGCACCTCGTCGACGGTCAGCACGTCCGCCTCGCCGTACTCGCGGTAGCGGACGGCGCGCGAGGTGGCCAGCAGGACCGCCTTGCCCACGAGCGTGCGCCGCTCGATCGCGGTGTGCGCCTCGGCCGCCCGGTCCAGCGGGACGGCCAGCCCGATCGTCGGCGTGA
Source organism: Nonomuraea sp. NPDC003804 (assembly GCF_040610675.1). NCBI lineage: Bacteria > Bacillati > Actinomycetota > Actinomycetes > Streptosporangiales > Streptosporangiaceae > Nonomuraea > Nonomuraea sp. NPDC003804. The sequence continues at coordinate 207,888 of NZ_JBEXMT010000001.1, read as the reverse complement.
TCCCCGCCGCGAAGGCCCGCCCGGCCAGCCGCCCGAACTCCTCAGGCGCGAACTGCACCTGCTCCATGCCGACGACGGTGATCCCGCGCCGTTCGGCCTCGGCGGCGTCGACCGGGGCGGGCCCGCCCGCCGCGACGCCGTAGGCGAAGAACCTGCCGCCCCGCACGGTCAGCTCGGCCGCCCTGGCACCCTGCTCGCCGCCCACGCCGTCGAAGACCACCTCGAACGGGCCGGCCACCTCGGTGTGCGCCGCGCCGAGCAGCTCGGCCCTGCGCCGCTTGTCAGGGGCGGTGGCCGCGGCGGTGACCTCGGCGCCCGCCGCCGCGGCCAGCTCGACCAGCACCAGGCCGAGCCCGCCGCCCGCGCCGGTGACCAGCACCCGCGTACCGGGCTTCAGCTCGGCCGCGTCGATCAGGCTGAGTGCGGCCGGACCCACCTGCAGCAACGCCGCCGCCTCGGGCAACGGCAGGTCGTCGGGCACCGGCACCAGTGCCTCCACCCCGGCCAGCGCCTGCTCGGCGTAGCCACCGCTGACCATCGCGGCCACCCTGCGGCCCCGCCACGCCGGATCCACCCCCTCGCCGACCGACAGCACGTGCCCCGCCACACCGGTCCCCGGCACGAACGGCGGGCGCGTCCCGGACCACTCGACGCCCCAGCCCGTGCGCAGCTGCGCCTCGACCGCGAGGACGTCGGCCGCCGCCACGCGCACCACGACCTGTCCCGGACCCGCCACCGGATCGCCGACCTCGCGCGCCCGCAGCACCTCGGGACCGCCGAACCGCGTCACCTCGACAACTCTCATACCAGTCAGTCTTGAACCTCAAGCAAGCTTCAGGTCAACCTGGCCAGCACGACGTATTCACCGTTCCCGGTGAAGGCCACGACCTGCCCGCCCTCGGCCATCAGCCCGCCCAGCACCTCGCGCATCGCCAGGCGCCAGGCCACGGCCGCCGAGGGGTCTTCGCGGCGCAGCGCCTCGATGTCGGCGGGCGTCCCGACCAGCGCCACCGGTCCCTTCACCGCCCCCCTGACCGGCAGCCGGTCCTCCTCCTCCAGCGCCACCACCCCCTCGTACGGCTCCCGCGCCGGGGCCCGCTCCTTCACCGGCCACTCGACCACCAGCCGGTCGGACTCGTCACCCTCGTTGATCGCGTCCGCCATCGGGCCGTAGAAGTTCTCCACGTACTCCACGGGGCGGGCGCCGAGCTTGGCGAGGTTGAAGTAGGCGTTGCGGCGCACGAGCGGGTCGAAGGTCCAGGTGATGCGGTCGATGCCGCGCCGGGCGCACCAGTCGCGCTGGTGCGCCTTCAGCGCCTGGCCGATGCCCCTGCCGCCCTGGGCGGCGCCCGTGACGTGCGAGTGCAGGGTGTTGCCCGCGGCGAGAATGCCCACCGAGGCGCCCACCAGGCGGTCGCCCTCGTAGGCGCCGGCGACGTAGCTTCCCGTGTGGGACAGGACCCGCATCAGCTCGACGGTGACGGGCGGGTTGGCCGGGTCGGGGTGCCAGATCTCGTCGAACAGCCTGAACACGTCGGCGAACTCGTCGATCCGGTGCAGCTCGCGCACTTCCACCTGGACAGTCGTCACCCAGGGAATCTATCCGAGCCGGCCGCTCTCACCCCGCGCGGCGGACCCTCGCCGGCAGGGTGTTGCCGGCGGGGCCCCGCAGCGGCGGCGCCCCGCGCGGCCTCAGGGGTCAGGCGGCCAGCACCGCGCGGACCAGCGCTCTGAGCAGCTCCATCCGGCGCGGCAGCTCCGCCACCACGACGTGCTCGTGGTCCGCGTGCGCGCCACCGCCGACCGCGCCGAGCCCGTCGAGCGTCGGCACGCCCAGGCCGGCGGTGAAGTTCCCGTCCGAGGCGCCGCCCACCGAGGCCGACGTCAGCGCCCCGAGCCCCAGCCCCTCCGCCAGCCGCTGCGCCAGCGCGAACAGCCGGGCCGACTGCGCCGCCTCCATCGGCGGCCGGTTCGGCCCGCCGCGCACCTCCAGCCGGATGCCCTCCAGCCGCGGCGACAGCGCCCGCATGAGCGTGTCCACCTTGGCCTGGGCGGCCAGGGTCGGCACCCGCACGTCCACCCCCACGTGCGCCAGGGCGGGCACCGTGTTCACCGTGGTCCCGCCGGACAGGACCGTCGGCGTCACCGTCGTGCCCGCGACCGGCCCGCCGGAGCCTGCCGGCGCCGCCGCGTCCCCGGAGCCGCCCGGACCGCCCGGGCCACCCTGGCCGCCCGCGCCGCCCGGCTCGTCCGAGTCCACCACCGCCGCCATCCCCGCGATCGTGAGGATCTGGTGGGCGAGCTCGATCCCCGCGTTGGCCCCCTTCCACGGCTCCAGCCCGGCGTGCGCCGCCTTGCCGTGCACGGTGAGCGTGTAGTCGGAGGTGCCCTTGCGGGCGGTCTTGAGCGCGCCGCCGTCCGCGCTGGCCTCCAGCACGAACGCGGCCGCGAGACCGCGCGCGGAGTCCTCGATCAGCGCGCGCGAGGTGATGGAGCCGGCCTCCTCGTCACCCGTCACCAGCACGCTGACGCCATCGAGCGTCTCCAGCCCGGCCAGCGCGTGGAACATCTGCACCAGCCCCGCCTTCATGTCGAAGACGCCGGGGCCGCGCGCGATGCCGTCCACCACCGACCACGGGTGGGTGGCCAGCGTGCCGATCGGCCAGACGGTGTCGTGGTGCCCGAGCAGCAGCACCTTCGGCTCGCCGAAGGTCCACCGCAGGTGCGTGACACCGTCGACGACGATCGTCTCCGGCTGCGCGCCCAGATGGCGCGCGCCCATCGCCGCGACGACCTTCGCGCTGCGCGCCACCGCCTCCAGATCGCTGGAGAAGGACTCGCAGCCGACCAGTTCCTCCAGGTCCTCGATCATGCCAGCGCCTTTCCGAAGAACCGGTGCACGTTCCCGCCGACGATCTTGTGCACGTCGGTCTCCGGCAGCCCCCGCGCCAGCAGCCCCTCGGTGACCAGTGGCAGGCCGCGGGGTCCCTCGAGCCCCGGTACGGCGGCGGCGACGTCGAGACCGGTGGAGGTGACGCTCTCGCAGCACGGAGGCGTGAGGTCGCGCCTGACCTCGTCCATGAAGTCGGGCCCGAGGCCCACGTGGTCGATCCCCACGACGCCCGCGATGTACTCGATGTGGTCGAGCACGTGGTCGAGCGTGGCCTCGCGGGCGTTCTCGGTGAGGAAGGCGGCCAGGAAGTTCACGCAGACCACGCCGCCGGTCCCTGCCACGCCCCTGAGCTGCTCGTCGGTCAGGTTGCGGTGATGGTCGCGCAGGGCGCGCGCCGAGGAGTGGGTCGCCATCACCGGCTTGGTCGCCAGCTCCAGCACGTGCGCGACGCCCGAGGCGCCCAGGTGGGAGACGTCGAACAGGATGCCCAGCCGCTCCATCTCCTTCAGCGCCTCGACGCCGTGGGAGGTGAGGCCGCTGCCGGTGGCGTCCTCGCCGCTGCCGTCGGCCAGCGGGGTGCGGCCCCAGTGCGCGATCGAGGCGATCCGCACGCCGAGGCGGTGCATCGTCGGGACCAGCTCCACGCTGGCGTCGATGCCGGGCATGCTCTCCATCGCCAGCACCAGCGCGATCCTGCCGGCGTCGATGGCCGCGTCGATCTGCGCGGCGTCCGTGCACAGCGCGACCTCGTCCGGGTTGCCCTCGGCGATCACGTGCGCGCACTCGATCATGCGCAACGTCTGCCTGAGTGATCCCTCCGGACGGTACTCCGAGGAGATGAACACCGGCAGGACCTGGAGGTTCACCCGGCCTGCGCGCAGCTGGGGAAGCCATTGGGCGCGGAAGAAGTCCGCCCACCGGTCGGGCGGTCTCGCCGAGACCGCCATGAGGAGATCGTTGTGCGTGTCAGCCACCACATGCGACGTCATGCCGATGACGTTATCCGGTAGGCGTCGAGCGGCGGGAGAGCGGTGAGCCTGCGGTACAGGCCCGCGCGTCCCGGCCAGTTGTTGACGACGCGCCCGTCGGCGGTCTTGTACCAGCTCCGGCAGCCGCCGCCCCACACCATCCGCTCCATCGCCGCCGCCAGCTGCCGCCGCCAGGCCGCCATGGCCTCGGGCCTGACCTCCATCGGCCCGTTCCTCTCCAGGTACGGCAGGCACGCCATGACGTGCCGCACCTGGCACTCGATCATGAAGACGATGGAGTTGTGGCCGAGGTTGGTGTTCGGCCCGTAGACCAGGAACAGGTTGGGGAAGTTCGGCACCGCGATGCCGAGATACGCCTCGGCGCCGTCCTTCCACTGGTCGGCCAGCGACACCCCGCCCAGCCCGGTGAACGCGATCGGCTGCAGGAACTCGGTGGTGCGGAAGCCCGTGGCGTAGATGATCGTGTCGGCCGCGCGCACGCCCTCGGTGGTCTGCACCCCCTCCGGCGTGACCCTGACGATCGGGTCCGTGACGACCTCCACGTTGGGCCGGGTGAGCGCCGGGTAGAACGCGCTGTCGATGACCACCCGCTTGCAGCCGACCGGGAAGCGGGGGGTGAGCTTGGCCCGCAGGACCGGATCGGCGACCTGGGCGTGCAGGTGGCCGAGCGCCCGTTTCCTCAGCAGGCCGGCGCTCCAGCCGCGGGCGAGGGCGGGGTAGAGGGTGCCCTCGGCGTACCGGTAGATCCACTCGCGGTAGGCCCGCCGCAGGCCGGGGACCAGGCGCAGGGCGAGCCGCGCCGCCGGCCCGAACGTCGCGTCGGGCTTGGGGATGACCCAGTTGGGGGTGCGCTGGAAGACGTCGAGACGGGCGGCCAGCGGCTGGATGCGGGGGATGAACTGCGCGGCGGACGAGCCGTTGCCGATCACCGCCACCCGGCGGCCGGTCAGGTCGTGGTCGTGGTTCCAGCGGGCGCTGTGGAAGGCGACGCCCGCGAAGCTCTCCCGTCCAGGGATCGGCGGGTACGCGGGACGGGTCAGCTGGCCCACGCACGACACCACGACGTCGAACTCCTCGCTCCCCTCGCCCGTGGTGACCCGCCAGCGCCGACCGTCGAAGTCCGCCGCGACGACCTCGGCGCCGAAGCGGATCTTCGGCCGGACGCCGTACTTGTCGGCGCACCTGTCCAGGTAGGCGAGGATCTCCGGCTGCCCGGGGTAGCGGCGCGTCCAGCTCGAGTCCTTCTCGAACGAGTACGAATACAGCTGGGAGGGGATGTCGCAGCCCGCTCCCGGATAGGTGTTGTCGCGCCACGTGCCGCCGAGGCCGTCCGCCTTCTCGAAGACCGTGTAGGAGCCGATGCCCGCCTGCTCGAGCCTGATCGCCATGCACAGCCCGCCGAACCCCGCACCGATGATCGCGACCCTCATGCGCCCCTCCACAGATGTCAGGATCCACTTACGCTAGGCGGCGCTCGCTCACGTGTCGAGGTGGCCGAACCGGTAGTCTGCGCAGGTGACGCTGGCTGATGTGATCAACGTGTTCGAGGCCGCCTATCCGCCTGGCAGGGCCGAGTCGTGGGACGCCGTGGGCCTGGTCTGCGGAGACCCCGGCCAGGCGGTGCGGCGGGTGCTGTTCGCGGTCGATCCCGTGCCCGTCGTGGCCGAGGAGGCGCTCGACTGGGGCGCCGACCTGATCGTCGTCCACCACCCGCTCTACCTGCGCGGCACCACCAGCGTCGCCGCGACCACCTACAAGGGCAGGCTGATCCACGACCTGATCCGCAACGACGTCGCCCTCTACACCGCCCACACCAACGCCGACGTCGCCAACCCCGGCGTCTCCGACGCCCTGGCGCGCACCGTCGGCCTGGTCGGCGACCTGGTGCCGCTGCAGCCGTTCCCCGACGACCCCTGGCGCGGCCTCGGCCGCGTCGGCGACCTGCCCCGCACGATGACGCTCGGCGCGTTCGCCGAGCAGGCCGCTGCCGGGCTGCCGAAGACCTCATGGGGCCTGCGCGTCGCGGGCGACCCGTCCAGGCCCGTCACGCGCGTGGCCGTCAGCGGCGGGTCAGGAGACTCCCTCCTCGGTACGGCACGCGCCGCCGGCGTCGACGTCTTCCTCACCGCCGACCTGCGTCACCACCCCGCCAGCGAGTTCGTCGAGGCCGGCGGTCCCGCCCTGATCGACGCCGCCCACTGGGCCACCGAGTGGCCATGGCTCGACAGCGCGGCGTCCATCCTGAGCTCCAGTGGCGTTAACGTTGAGACGCGCGTCTCCGCCACGGTCACCGATGCTTGGACAAAAGGATATTGATCATGAAAGCAGCCCCTGCCGCTCAGAAGCGACTGCTCGACCTGGCCGAGCTTGACTCCGCTGCCGACCGCCTGGCGCACCGCCGCCGTACCCTGCCCGAGCTGGCCGAGATCGACGAGCAGTCGAAGCAGCTGGCCCAGCTGGCCACCCAGGTGATCGCCGCCGAGACCGAGGCCGGTGACCTGTCCCGCGAACAGACCAAGGCGGAAAGCGACGTCGAGACCGTGCGCACCCGCGCCGACCGCGACCAGAAGCGCCTCGACTCCGGCATGGTCACCTCGCCCAAGGACCTGTCCAGCCTGCAGTCCGAGATCGCCTCGCTGCACCGCCGCCAGGGCGACCTCGAGGAGGTCGTCCTGGAGATCATGGAGCGCCGCGAGGCCGCCGACTCCAAGGTCACCGACCTGATCGCCAGGCGCGACGAGGTCGCGACCACCAGGGCCGCCGCCGAGGACCGCCGCGACGCCGCCCTGGCCGAGATCGACAAGGAGACGGCCGACGTCGAGGGCCGCCGCGCGGGCGTGCTCCCCGACATCCCCGCCGACCTGCTCGCCCTGTACGAGAAGCTGCGTGGCCAGTACGGCGTGGGCGCCGCGATGCTGCACGGCGGCCGCTGCATGGGATGCAAGGTGACGCTGTCGATCGCCGACATGAACCGCATCAAGGCCGCCCCCCACGACGAGGTGCTGCGCTGCGAGGAATGCCGCCGCATCCTCGTCCGCACCCCCGAGTCCGGCATCTGACCCAGGCCGCCGAACCGGCCGGCAGCGATCAAGGAGCTTCCATGAGCACGACCCCGTACCTCGTCGAGGCCGACGGCGGGTCGAGAGGCAATCCCGGCCCCGCCGGCTACGGGGCCGTCGTGATGGACGCCCGCGACCGCCAGGTCCTCGCCGAGCGGGCCGAGGCGATCGGCGTCACCACCAACAACGTCGCCGAGTACCGCGGCCTGGTCGCGGGGCTCGCCGCCGTGCTCGACCTCGGCGGTGAAGGCGCCGAGGTCGAGGTCCGCATGGACTCCAAGCTCGTCATCGAGCAGATGGCCGGCCGCTGGAAGATCAAGAACGAGGGGCTCAGGCCGCTCGCCCTCGAGGCGCAGGGCCTGGCCAGGCGGCTGCGGATCACCGGGTGGACGTGGATCCCCCGCGAGCGCAACAAGCACGCCGACCGGCTGGCCAACGAGGCGATGGACGCCGCGGCCAAGGGACTGGCGTGGCAGGCGGGCGGCACCGCCGTACCGGAGGCGGGCGGGCGCGGTGCTTCGGCGGCCGGCTCGCGCGGCGCTTCGGAGCCGGGCTCGCGGGAGGCTGCCGGGGCGGGCTCGCCGGGCGGTCGCGCGATCCCCGAGACCGGGGGCGTCCCGGAGACGCCGCCCGCCGGGGCCGGACGGGAGGCACCCTCGGCGCCGAAGACCGGCGGGCAGACCGACCTGCTCGACCTGTCGGCGCCGACCGCCTCGCTGGTCACCCGGCAGGCCGCCAAGGGCACCGGCTGGGGCCCCGCCACCAGGGTCGCCACCTCGCTCCTCCTGCTGCGCCACGGCGAGACCCCGCTGTCGGCCGAACGCCGCTTCTCGGGGCTCGGCGACGCCGAACTCACCGCGAACGGCCTGGCCCAGGCCGGCGCCGCCGCGCGCAGGCTGGCGGCGCCGCCGTACCGGATCGACGTGATCGTCAGCTCCCCGCTCAAGCGGGCCCGCCAGACCGCCGAGATGGTGGCGCGGCTCGTCGGCGTGGACGTCGAGGTGGACGAAGGCCTCAGGGAGACCGACTTCGGCGCCTGGGAGGGGCGCACCTTCACCGAGATCCAACGCGAGTGGCCGGACGAGCTGGCCGCCTGGCTGGCCGACCCCGCCGTCGCGCCACCCAGAGGGGAGAGCTTCACCCAGGTCGCCCGACGCGTCGAGGCGACCAGGGACCGGCTGGTCGAGCAGTACGAAGGCAAGACCGTGCTGGTCGTCTCCCACGTCACGCCGATCAAGACGCTCCTCAGGCTCGCGCTGCTCGCGCCGCCCGAGGCGCTGTACCGCATGCATCTCGACGTGGCGTGCCTGTCCCTGATCGACTTCTACGCCGACGGGCCCGCCGTCGTGAAGGCGTTCAACGACATCAGCCACTTGCACTGACCCACCCCCGACCCACCTGCCGACCCGCTGTCTTCGGGCGGTCCCTCGGCCTGCGGGGCAGTGCCGCGACCCACAGCCCCGCTGGTTGCACCCCGGACCGCTGCCGCCAGGAGCGCCTCGGCCGCTGACTCGGGTGGACCTCGGCCCGTCGGCTGCAGAACGGGGTCCGGACAGAACCCCGGCCCGCCGGACCAAGGGCAGAACGCCTGCGTCGGGGCCGCGTCGGGTTCCCGCTCCCGTGGCCCTGGAGGCGGGCGGAACCCCGCCCGCGTTCCCACCCCGCCCGCCGTGCCCTGGGTGAACACCCGCCTGCGGACGCGGCAGTCCGGCGAGCCAGGAGGGTCCAGTCAGGTTCGCCCGCTCCGTGGGTCGGCCGGCACGAGGGAGCCCGCGCCCTCGGGAGCCGCCCAGGCATCCCAGCAGCGTGTGGGCCGAGGCGTGACCGTCGTCCGGTCACGGCCCGGTCGGGCCGGATGCCGCGAGGTTTCACCCGGCACGACCGAGCCGTGGGCACCGTCCCCCTCAGACGATGACCACCCCAGGACATCACGGGGCTCTTGCGGATGGATTGGAGGTGGCTGGGAGTTTGATAACCTCCCTGCAGACGAGCCGGCCGGGCGACCGCGTCGAGCCCCTTTTCGGGGCTCGCCGAGGAAGGTCCGGGCTCCGCAGGGCAGGGTGGTCGGTAACCCCGACCCGGGGTGACCCGCGGGACAGTGCCACAGAGAGCAGACCGCCTCCCGGACATCCGGGAGGTAAGGGTGAAAGGGTGGTGTAAGAGACCACCAGCGCTCGCGGTGACGTGAGCGGCTAGGTAAACCCCACCCGGAGCAAGGTCAAGAAGGGACGCCCCAGCAGGAGCGTCCCGCGCGCGGCGTTCGAGGACTGCCCGTCCGAGTCGCGCGGGTAGACCGCTTGAGACCGTCGGCAACGGCGGTCCTAGATGGATGGTCGCCCCTTCGTTCGCGAAGGACAGAACCCGGCCTACAGGCCGGCTCGTCTCTCTCCGCCTCTCTGACCAGGGGCGGGTCACTGTTCAAGATTGTCTGTTCCGTCCCTGTTCCGTGAGCATCGGAGACAGGAGTGCGTCGATCGCCCCACGTCCGAGATCGTCTTGGTCCGGGAAGAGATGGCCGTAGGTGTCCATCGTCTCCGCGATGGTGGCGTGACCGAGACGGGTCTGGATCACCTTGGGGTTGAGGTTCGCCTTGATCAGTCCGGAGGCGTAGAAGTGCCGTAGATCATGAAATCGGGTGCCCTTGGGAAGGCCGGCCTTTTCCACGGCCTCGCGCCAACACTCGTTGAACGACTTGCGTTGCGCGATCCGGCCACATCGGTTGGTGATGAGCGAACCCTCCGGGCCGGCCGAGTAACGCTCTTGGTGCTCTGTGAGCCTGGCGAGAATGAGGTCATCGACCGGCAGAGTGCGTCGTGATGCTCTGGTCTTGAGCTCGACCAACTTCCCGTAAGGGGACTACGACTTGGTTGGTTTGGGGACGACGCCCCAGATGAACGTGGAGCCCTTCAGGAGGTTTTCCGTCGCTCTGATCCCGGTCAGGTGCTCTACGAGTAGGAAGGCTGGTCCCTCGTAGAGCCGGGGAGACGATGGGAAGAGCCTGTCGATCTCTGTCATCGTGTCTACGAGTTCGTCCGGAATCTCCGTCAGGTATCCCTCATCGCCTCCCCAGGCGAATCTGATCTCGCCGTCCTCACACCAATAGAAGTAGTCCATGCACTTGATGCCGAGTGCCGCTTGGGAGATGAGGCGGGTGCCCTCGGAGAGTCTAGTGATCACGTCTTCGTCAGTGCCGAGCCAGTCGGGATCGAAAACGAACGTCCAATCGCCGACGGAGGTGACGCCGAGAGGTCCCCTTGAGTAGTGATCGGCGTTGTCGGGGAAGGGCCCCGACGTGAAGTCCTCCCATCGACCACCGAGACGTGCAACCACCTGTTCAGGTGTGGCACGGACATAGATGAAGCTGTAGCATTCTTCGGCGTATTCGCCGCAGAGCCACGAGATATCGAGAGGCTGCATGGTCATGTCGTCATGATGCCAGCCGACTCCGACAGATATGGTTGTCGCCTGCGCATTCTTGGAGTGGTCGCCGACGAACTCACTGCCCGCCGCCGAACGTGCTCGGAGACGAAAGGCGCGATAGGCGGAGAGCCTTAAGAGGAGCCAAATCGGGAGCCACACGAGACGGACGAGAGTGGACCGGGGTGAACGTCCTTGAACCGCCGGACCTTGGGTGTGGATCAGAGTGGACTGACCCAAACGGCGGGAAGCTGGTTCGAGTCCTATCGCGGGGCCTGGCTGGACTCAACACAAGACCCCGCCTGTTCTGAGCGGCCCGCCTCAGTAAAGATCTTGTTCCGTCCCTGTTCCGCCACAACCCAAGAGACGCCGGAAGCTAGTGGCAACTACTGAAACGTATTTCCGCAGCTCAGAAGCCAAACCGCGAAGCAACCCATGGTCAGCGAATCGCTAGAACAGGACCCGGCCTACAGGCCGGCTCGTCACCCGATCTCTCTCTGACCTGGGAGGGATCGGCATGCTCCAAGATCGAGGCATACTCGGGGCATATCTGGCGCCGACCGGAACGCCTTGCCGAGCGCCTCTCTGGCCTTCGCGGAGGCTTCCGGAACCAGGCGGCCGTACAGGTCCACGGTCGGGTGATCGACTCAAGGCCAGAGAGCCAAGGTCGTTCGTCCAGCAGGCCGCTCCATCTTGGCTCTCTGGCCCTGATCCGCTGCATTGCATATGGACGAGGCAGACGGGAAGATCGGGCCGGAGGTGGTCTGGGAGTGAACGACACGCCCGCCCTGTGGGGGTCATGCAGGCGATGGATTACGACGTTGCTGGCATGCGCCGTACTGGCAATGGTGTCGTCCTGTGGAGTCACCGACGAGGAACGCTTCCAAAGGTCCGTCGAGAGCATGGTGACGGTGGCACGGACCGCAGGGCCTGGTGACCCGGGAAAGGAAACGCCCCACGAGATCGGGTTGTTCGTCTTCGACGATGTCTTTCGCGACCGAGGCCGGGTGTACTTCAAGCTTGGAGATTCATCCGGGGTGGACCCTTACGGCTACGTCTGGAGTCCGCAGCGCCCGCCAAGTGATGATCCCGACGACTCGGCAACGTCGTCTTTCCAGCACATACAAGGTCCGTGGTATCGATGGAGCGATAGTTACTGACAGCAGCGACTGTCGGCCGCTCCTTCTGCTGCATTGATGTGGGGAGAGGTGGCGGGGAAGATCCGGTGCGACGACTCAGGGCACATCGCGTCGGAAGCCGGTATCAACCAGTGTCAACGGACGGCAGCGTTTTCCAGCTCAACGCCGTGATCGCGCGATCAGCCACAGGTCACGATCATGCCGGCTCGTCACACACCCCTCTGACCGGGGGCTGTTCATGCTTTCTTCTTGTTCCGGTTCCTTTCTCCGCAGTCCGGCCACGGGCCCGGCATCGTCGACCCGCGCGGGTTCGGCGAACGTCGCGAGCACCGCACGATCCAGTGGCACCTGCGTGAGCCTCGCGTCGGGTGCTCGGCGTAACGGACGGCGATGACGTCGTAGGCCTGCGCGGTGGCTCGCAGGCAGGAGGGGGAACAGGGAGGAGGGGGAATCGGTCACGGCGGACGATTGGGGCGCGCGCCGGGAAGGCGGCGGCCCGCGATGAGCGGGCCGCCGCGTCATCCCGCCGCGTCATCCCGCCGCGTCACCGCGTTGGCTCCCCGTCGGGTCTCGGCTCACCCCGTCGGGGCCCCGTTGGCCCTGGGCGGGCTTACGGCCCGGCCGGGGGGACGGGCAGCAGGCCGCGCTCGGCGAAGACCTGCTTGGCGATCGAGGTGGCGACCAGCGCCCGCGGCATCCCGCAGTAGACGGCCGCCTGCAGCAGGGCCTCGGTGATCTGGTCCGGGGTCAGTCCCGCGTTGAGCGCGATCCTGAGGTGCATCTTGAGCTGCGGCTCGCAGTTCCCCAGCGTGGTGAGGATGCCCAGGATGACGAGCTGGCGGTCGCGCGGCGGCAGCGCGGGCCGGTCGTAGATTTCGCCGAAGGCCCAGGAGATCACCTGGTCGGCGAGGTCAGGCGAGATGTCGTCGAGGGTGGCGGTGAGGTGTGCGCGGGCGGTGCCGTCCAGGCGGTCCAGGATGGCTTCGCCGTGCTTGCGGCGTTCTGTCGTCATGTCTTCCTCACCAGCGGACGTGGAGGCTGTCGGGGTGCCGGTAGCGCCAGCCGTGGAAGGCGGGCGGGCGGTCCGCGTCGGCCCGCAGGCCGGGCAGGCGTTCCAGCAGTACCTCCAGGCTGATGCGGACGATCTCGGGCACGAAGTCGATGGCCAGGCAGCGGTGCCGGGCGTAGCCCAGCGAGACGTGCGGGTGCAGCGGCCGGTGGAGGTCGAAGCTGTCGGGGTCGTCGAACACGCTCTCGTCGCGGTTGGCGGAGGCGACGATGGCCGCGACCGGCGCGCCCGCCGGCAGCGTCACCCCGGCCAGCGTGACCTCGCCGGGCGCTGAGCGCATGAGCGCGCCCACGGGCGAGATCCACCGCAGCGCTTCGTGCACGGCCAGCGGCAGCAGCGAGAGGTCGGCCTTGACCGCCGCGTACTGCTCCGGGTTGCCGAACAGCCCCAGCAGCACGTAGCCGGCCGCGATCGACGGCTCCTCGATGGCGCTCATCACCAGTCGCAGCGTCGGCAGCACCTCCTCCAGCGTGCGCGGGTTCTCGGGCGGCCGGCCCGCGTGGATGAGGTTGGAGAGCGTCGACTGGTTGGGGCTCTTGGTGTACCGCTCGACGGTCGGCGTCAGGGCCAGGTTGATCTCGGCGGCCGTGTCCTCGCCCAGCCTCTGCTTGGCGGGGTCGCCCTCGAAGTTGGTGATGCCGGTGTTCAGCCCGCGCGACCAGCGCAGGAAGATCTCCGGGTCCACCTGGTCCAGGCCGAGCACCTTGGCCTCGGACAGGACGGCGATGGGGCCGAGGTAGTCGCGCTTCAGCTCGGCCTCGCCACGGCCGGCGATGGTCTCGACGTACTTCTCGGCCAGCCGCCGGACGTCGTCGGCGAAGAAGCGGTGCACGGTCTCGGTCGAGTAGTCCACGTCCACGCAGGCGCGCAGCTCGGCGTGGGCGTCTCCCTCGGTGCCCAGCATGTTGCCCTGCCCGCACACCCGCGCCACGAGGGACTGGGGGAAGTGGGTGGTGAAGGACTGCGGGCGGCTGACCACCGTCACGACGTCGTCCCAGCGGGTCACCATCCACTGGTTGATCGCGGGCAGGAAGGCGACCGGCTCCTCCTTCCGCAGCCGGGTGTAGATCGGGTACGGATCCTCGTTGAGCTGGTCGAGCGTGATGCTCTCGGCGAAAGTGCTCATGGCGAAAGGTCCTCTCAGTCCCGTCAGGAGCCAGGTAAGGCCCGGTAAGGCTCGGTAAGGCCCGGTGAGGTTCGGTAGGGCTCAGTGGGTGAGGGCGGTGAGCGGGTGCCGTGGCCGGGGCTCGGGGCCGCCCGGCGCGCGCACGTCGCGCAGTACCTCCCGCAGGTCCGCGAGCAGCTTGTCGGCGGTGTCGAAGCTGAATCCGTTGCGGATCACGAAACGCAGGACCGGGATCTCCTCCAGCGCGGGCGGCAGGTGGTAGGCGGGCACCTGCCAGCCGCGGCGGCGCAGCCGGTCGGACAGCTCGTGCGCGGTGCAGCCCAGATCGTCCGCGGTCCTGACGGCGAACGCCGGCAGCTCGCTCCCGTCGGTGAGCGGTTCGAGACCGCCGAGCCCGGCGATGCCGGCCACCAGGTGCCGGGCCACGTCCTGGCAGGTCTGCTGGACGGCGCGGTACCCGTCGAAGCCCAGGCGCAGGAAGTTGTAGTACTGGGCCGCGATCGGGGCGCCCGACCGGGAGAAGTTGAGGGTGAACGTCTCCTGCGGGCCGCCCAGCACGTCGGTGTGGAGCACCAGGTCGTCGGGCAGGTCGGCGGCGTCCTGCCAGACCACCCAGCCGACCGCCGGGTAGACCAGCCCGAACTTGTGGCCGGAGGTGTTGATCGAGCGCACCCGCGGCAGCCGGAAGTCCCACACCAGGCCGGGCTGGAGGAAGGGCGCGACGAAGCCGCCACCGGCCGCGTCCACGTGCAGCGGCACGTCGATGCCCCGCTCGGCCTCCAGCCGGTCCAATGCGGCGGCGATCTGCGCGACGGGGTCGTACGCGCCGGTCTGGGTGGAGCCGAGCACGGCGACGACGCCGATCGTGTTCTCGTCGCAGCGGCTCACCACGTCCTCGGGGTCGAGCCGCAGGTCGAAGGGGCCGCCCTGGTGGCGGATCGGCACCCAGCGGGCCTCGACGTCCCAGTAGCGGCAGAACTTCGGCCAGCACACGTGGCTGTTGGTGCCGATGACGAGGTTGGGCCGATCGCCCGCGTGGCCGCGCCGGCGCCAGGCGAACTTCATCGCCAGGCCGCCGAGCATGGCCGCCTCGCTGGATCCCGCCGTCGAGCAGCCGATGCCGTGGCCGGGGTCGTGCCACAGCTCGGTGAGCATGTTGACGCAGCGCCCCTCCAGGTCGGCGATCTGCGGGTACTCCTCGCGGTCGACCATGTTCCGGTCGAGGCACTCGCCGATCAGCTCCTTGGCCTGCGGCTCCATCCAGGTCGTGCTGAACGTGGCGAGGTTGAGGCGGGCGTTGCCGTCCAGCATCAGCTCGTCGCGGATGATCGCCAGCGCGGCGTCGGGGTGCATGGGGCCGTCGGGGAGCCGGTAGCGCGGCACCCCGCCTTCGGCAATCAGCCCGCTGTAGAGCGGGTTCACGTGCAGGGCGGCGGCGGAACGATCGGCGCCAGCCCTCTTGTGCAGGTTCGACATGGTCGGTCTCCCGTCCTGAGTGCAGTTCGAGCCGCGGCCTGTCGTGCTGAGATCGCCACCGACAATTTCCCACCCTCAGCGCCGACGGGAGGCAAGGCAATCAGGACGGGGGTACTTCGTGATGTTCGGCCGACGGGGGTGCGAGGCCTGCTCAGCAGGAGTTTTGCAAGGGGACGGTGACCGTCCGTGATGACGGAACGTCCCCGTGACCTGGATCGTGTGTCAGGGCGGACGGCATGCGCCGAGCAGAGACCTCAGGCGGTGAGACCCGCCTCCTCCCGGCCGAACTCGATCACGATGTACCTGCCGTTGGCGTAGCTGATCACAGGGCGCTGGAGCAGGTCACCCACCCTGCGGGCGACCCCCTGGAACAGCTCCGCCAGCTCCGGAGTGTCGGCGCTCACCCGGAACCGGCCGCCGGCGGCGAGCTGCTCGGCGACGAGGGGCACGAAGTTCGCCTCGGCGCGGACCTTCTCCTCCGCGCTGAGAGGGGTGCGCCGGGGCGCGGGCTGCGTGCCGGGAGGGTGGGCCATCACTGATCTCCTCGTGATCGCGGGCCTCTCAGGATGCCACAAGGGCGCCGAGGGGCGGCATGTCACCCAGATCCCGGATCGGCCGTCGGGCAGGCCGATCCGGTCGCCGTAGGTCCGGGGGAGCTCTTGTAGGGTCCCTTCCATGACCATCACCGACCTGGCCGAGCTCCGCCTGGCCACCACGAACGCGACGGCGTTGTGGAAGGCGCTGGCCGGCGCGCGTGGCCACGACGTGGTCGAGCGGCCCGGCTTCGTCGCCGTGGCCGGCGACGAGCGGGCGGGGTTGCGGATCATCCTGCAGTCCTCCTCGCCCGACACGTCCGACGTCGCCGAGCTGACCGCGCTGGCCGAGGGCTGGACCCGCGGCCCCGCGCTGGTCGAGGACTCCTACGGCGTCGTCGACATGACCGCGATCGGGCTGACCCCGCGCCGCATGCCCGTCATGATCCGCAGACCCGGTACGGCCCTGCCGCCCCCGGCCGTCGAGATCGTCAGGGTGGAGCGTGCGGAGCAGCTGGAGACGGCCGAGCGGATCGTCGTCGAGGGCTTCCCGCTGTCCCGTTTCCAGCCGCACCTCGCCGGCCAGGCCTTCCCGGCGGCGCTGCTGGGCCACGAGGGCGTCGATCTTTTCGTCGCGGAGAAGGACGGCGAGCCCGCGGGGGCGTGCGTGACGGTCGCCGACGGCACGGTGGGCGGGGTGTACTGGGTGACCACGCTGCCCGGCTTCCGCTCGCTCGGCGTCGGGCGGGCGCTCATGCACGCGGTGCTCGGCGGCCTGCTGAAGGACCTGCCGGTCACGCTGACGGCGGCCAGCGCGGGCAAGCCGCTCTACGACTCGCTCGGCTTCACCACCGTCACGCAGTCGACCTGGTGGTCGTCCCCCTGACCCGCACCTGCTGACGAGCGACGAGCCCCGCGACCGCCCGACCGGGCCGGGATGTCCCCCGGCCCGGGGCGCGGCGTGCGGTCGTCCGCTAGCGTGCCGCCCAGGCGGCCAGGATCGCCGCCTCCTTCTCGGGGGCGATGCCGTGGACGTTCCTCCGGCCGAACACCCGCTCGGCGACCGGGATCTCCCGCAGCCACTCCCAGGTGTCGCGGACCGTCTCGGCCACGCTACGGCAGCGCAGCCCCGCCGCCTCCGCCTTCGCCGTGGAGATCGTCCAGAAGTTGGCCGTCTCGGGATTGCGCGGCGCCCAGAGCGGCAGCTCCATCCAGGCGCCGGCCTCGTGGTCGAGGAGGAAATGGTCGTCCACCCACACGAACTCCGCGTCGGAGCCGGTGACCTGCCTGCACAGCTCCAGCCACTCGCCGTAGGTGGTGTTGCCCGCCGGCCCGGTGACCATGAAGCGGTCGCGGACGCCCTTCTCCGCCTGGTCGAGGGTGAAGATCGCGATGTCGCGGGCGTCGATGAGCTGCATGGCCACCGAGGGGTCGCCGGGAGCCAGAACCTGGCCCCCGCGCTCGATCCTGGTCAGCCACCACGGCAGCCTCGCGACGTTCTCGTGCGGGCCGAGGATGAGCCCGGGCTGGATGATCAGCGTGTTGCCGTCGAAGCCATGCTCGACCGCGCGCTCGCAGCCCGCCTTGAGCACGCCGTAGTCGCCGGCGTCGGGACCGGCGTCGGGCGCACAGTCCCACAGCCCGGACTCGTCGGTCGCCGGCTCGGCCGGGAAGCCGCGCACGGCCGACACCGACGAGACGAAGGCGTAGGTGCCGGCGTGGCCGGACAGCAGCCGCGCGGACTGCCCGGCCACGCGCGGCACGAACGCCGAGGTGTCCACGACGATGTCCCACTGCCGCCCGTCCACCAGGCGTTCGAGGTCCGCCGCCGACTCCCTGTCGCCGCGGACGGCCTCCACGCCAGGCACGTCAGGGTAGCTCTGCCCCCTGTTGAAGGTCGTGACCTCGTGACCGCGCCCGAGCGCCTCGGACACGATCGCGCGGCCGAGGAACGCTGAACCTCCGATGACCAGAACTCTCATACGAGCATTCTTCGGGTACGGCACGCGATTCACGCCGCGGCTTCACCGAGAGCGTAGGCGGGCTCACGAGACGGCTTCCTCCTCACCGGCCGGCACGGGCACCTCGGGGGAGGGCAGGATGTGCACCCTGGCCGAGGCGATGTCGAAGTAGAGCCCCACCAGCTCCAGCGACCCGGCGGCCACCTGCTCGGCGACCTTCCGGTGCGTGCGCAGGTTCTCCAGCTGCTGCGTCACGTTCACCCTGCACAGCCGGTCCAGCGGCCCGCTGTCGCTGCCGTCGCTGTCGCCGAGGATGAACCGGGCCAGGCTGTGGTTGCCGTGCCGCAGCCACCGCCGCAGCCCGGGCAGGCTGCCCGCCTTCTCCCCGCCCGACAGCAGCCCGGCCATCGCCCCGCACCCCGAATGGCCGCACACCGTGATCGTCCGCACGCCCAGCACCTGCGTCGCGTACTCGATCGCCGCCGCCATCGAGTCGTCGTGCGGCTCGGCGCCGTACCGGGGGACCATGTTGCCGATGTTGCGCACCACGAACAGGTCGCCTGGACCGCTGGCGGTGATGAGCGTGGGCACGATGCGGGAGTCGGCGCAGGTGATGAACAGGTGCGTCGGCTGCTGCCGGCGCGCCAGCTCGGTGAAGATGGGCCGCATCTGCGGCGCCGCCCGCCGGTGGAACTCGCGCGCCCCCACGGTCAGCTCGCACTCGGCCGGACCGCCCTGCTCGGGCACCGTCGCCGTCTTGCGCCTGCGGCGGTGCGCCCACGGCAGCCACCCGTGCTCGTGCGCCTTGGCCGGCGTCTTGGCGGGGAACATGCGGTGGCCGGCGGCGGCCAGGCTGTACCACTCGTCGTGCAGCTCGTCGATGTCGACGCTGCCGCCGGAGCGCTCGTGCATGAGCCGCCACGAGTGCAGCGCCTCGAAGGCGGCGTTGTCCATGAAGTCGATGTTGAGATCGAGGTCGACGGGCACGCCCGGCGGGATGGCGCGCAGCTCGTCGGTGAGGCGCGGCACGCCGAGGAAGGTGAGCGATCCCGAGATCGTCACGTGCCGGCGCCCGTCCTGTTCCTGTCGTACGTGCGCCGAGACCCACGTCAGCCGCCGCAACGCGAGCAGGACGGCCAGCGCCAGCCCGAACAGCACTCCCTCGGCCAGGCCGAGGACGACCACGCCTGCCAGCGTGACGAGGTAGACGGGCACCTCGCCGTGGCCGTGGACCTTGCGCACATGACCCAGGTTGAACATCTGCAGGCCGATGAAGGCCAGCAGCGCCGCCAGCGCCTCCAGCGGGATCAGCCGGATGGCCCAGCCGAAGCACAGGACGAAGACCAGCACCCACACGCCGTGCAGCACGGTCGACCAGCGGCTGCGGGCGCCCGCCTGGACGTTGGTGGTGCTGCGCACGATCACGCCGGCCGTCGGCAGCCCGCCGAGCGCGCCCGAGACGATGTTGGCGATGCCCTGCCCGCGTAGTTCCCTGTCCAGGTCGGTGCGCGGGCCGTCGTGCTGGCTGTCGACGGCCACCGAGCACAGCAGCGACTCCACGCCCGCCAGCAGCGCCACCAGCAGCACCGCGGCGAGGATGCCGTGCCAGTCGCCTGCGGGCAGCACGGGGGGCACCCACTGCAGGAGGTTCTCCGGCAGGTCCACCCGGGTGACGTCCAGGCTGAACGCCGCCGCCGCGACCGAGGCGATCAGCAGCGCCGCCAGCGGTCCGGGGACCAGGCGGACCCGGCGGGGCAGCCACTTCCACACCAGCAGCACGCCGATCGTGATCAGCCCGACCGCGGCCGCGTGGTCGTGCAGGTCGGCGACCTGCGCGGGCAGCTCCAGCAGGTTGTCGACGGCCGAGGACTGCGGGCTGCCGCCCAGCACCACGTGCAGCTGCGACAGCGCGATCACCACGCCCACGCCCGCCAGCATGCCGTGGATGACGGCGGGGGAGACGGCCAGCGCCGCACGGGCCGCCTTGAAGACGCCGAGCAGCAGCTGCACCACACCGGCCAGCAGCGTGATCATGCAGGTGGCCCGCCAGCCATAGGTGTGCACGAGCTCGGCCACCACCAGTGACAGGCCGGCGGCGGGCCCGCTCACCTGGACGGCCGAGCCGCCGAACAGCCCCGCCACCACGCCGCCCACGACCGCGGCGGTCAGCCCTGCGGCCAGCGGGGCGTCGGAGGCGACGGCGATGCCGAGCGACAGCGGGACCGCGACGAGGAACACCACCAGCGACGCGGGCACATCGTGTCTAAGGGCAGTCAGGCGATTACTCTGAGTGTCCACCGACAGACTGTAACTGCTGGCGGTCCGGTGAAACGCCTGTTACGAGGGACCTTTACGATCAGCGGTAATAGTCGGGATAGTCCTGGTCTGGGGCGCGGTGGTGGTTGCCCCGGCGCCCCTGCGGGGCCGACTCGGGCTCCTCCTGGCCGTACATCTCGCCGTAGGAGGGCCAGCTGCCGCCCGCGGCGGGCTCGGGCCAGGCGGCGGGCGTGGCCGGCGGCGCGTACGGGGTGGCCTGCGTCTGCGCCTGCGGCTCGTAACCGGAGGCGTGCTGCGCGCCGCCGCCCAGCACGTCGTCGTACGGCGAGACCGCGCGGCCCGGCGCGGTGGGCGTGGTGGCCGCGGGCGTCGGCCCGGTGACCAGCGCGTCGTCGTCGGGCGCGGCCCAGCCGGAGCGCACCTCGTAGGAGTTGGGGAAGGCGGCGGCGGGCTGGGTGTAGGTCTCGAACGCGGGCCATGACGAGGCGGGGGCGGCGGCGTCGAGCACGTCATGGGCGGGAGGAGCCGGCCACGAGCCGGAGTTCTGCCCCGCGGCGGGCTGCTGCGCCGGCTGTTGTGCCGACTGCCGTGCCGGCTGCTGCGCCGGCTGTTGTGCCGACCGCCGTGCCGGCTGCTGCGCCGACTGCCAGGTCGTCTCGGTGTCGGCCGCGCCGTAGGCGGGGAACGGGTCGCTCGTCGGCGCCCCGTGAACCGGAGCGGCCGGCACCGAGGGGAAGGAGCCGCTGTTGACGGCGGGGAACGAGTTGCTGCCGAACGCGGAGAAGGAGCCGCTGTTCTGCTGCGGCTCGGGCTGCGGCGGCGGCACCGGCTTGGCGCCCGCGCCCAGGATGCTCATCACGTCGGGCGTCGGGGCGGCGAACGTCACCGTGCGCTGGTCGGCCAGGTCGGAGGCGGAGACGGCGGGGCGCGGCTCGGCCGCCGGTGCCGGCTCGACCAGGTCGGCCAGCGGTCGCTCGGCGGCGGCGGCGGCCGCCGCGGCGGCGCGGGCAGCGGCCCTGCTCGACCGGGTGGAGCGGGCCGGCCTGGCGGCGGGCGCGGGTGGTGCGGAGGCGGCCGGAGCGGTGGGAGCGGCCGCGGCGGGCGCCGGGGGGGCGGCCGCGGCGGCGGCGGGCCGCGGCGGCAGGGGAAGCTGGACGGTCCGCTCGCTCGAAGGGTCGGCCGCCGGGCGCTCCGGCTCGACGGGCCTGCTGGCCGCCATGCGCGCCTTCACCGTGCCGCCGGCGCCGAAGCCGCCCTCGGTGGCCTCGTTGCGGATGTTGGCCCAGAACTCCTCGTCGTCGTCCTCGGCCGCGCCGTTGCCCCACTCGTCGACACCACGCCTGCCGCGCTGGCCCGTACGCACGGGTTTGGGCTGCTTCTCCTGGTCGATGGGGCTGAAGTCGGGGCTGAAGTTGGACATGCGCGGCTCGTGGGCGGCGAACTCGTCCGTCGACCGAGCCTGGGTCATCTCCTCTTTCTCGGCCATCGCCTTCAGCCGCTCCGGAGGGAGCGAGCTCTCACGCTTGTTCATCGAACGCATGCCCAGTGCCACGACTACGAGCACGAGGAGCACGACGGCGACGAGAACCAGTACGACCGCGGTCATTGCACCACCCTCAAGGCCATGGCCTGCCAGCAGCGCCGGTGAGATCGCGCGGCCATCGACGCGATCTGCCCCCTTTGATCACCAACGCACAGCGAACGGATCTGATTGTGTCGGACCACTATGAGCGTTGTCACACCCAAAGTGAAGAATTGGTAACCATCACTACCGGCAGCGTTTAGGTCATCACTCGATGTGCACCGCCGTCAGGCGCCCACGCGCGATGGTGTGGTCGGCGATCATCTTCAGGATCTCGGGGAGGGAGGCGCCCACCGGGTCCTGCAGCCGCCCGCTCAACGCGTAGACGCTGAATCGATAGCTTCCGGTCTTCTCGCAGGGCGGCTCGTAGCCGACCTTCGTGCTGGTCACCGCCGCTTGGGCGGCCTCCTTCGGCAGGTCGGAGGCGGCGTCCTCGCCGAGCTCGGTCGTGCGGGGGTCGATGTTGTAGACCACCCAGTGCACGGCGGGGCTGGGGGAGGTGGTTTCGTCGACCACGATCGCGATCGACTTGGCACGGGAGAGCACATCGCTCGACCAGCGCAGCGGCGGGCTCTTCCGGGTGCCGTGACAGGAATATTCCGACGGCAGGGGAGTGTGGTCACGCAGTCGCGAACTGCTGACGTTGATCTCCCTGATCTCCCTCGCGGGACCGTTCAGGATGCCGCAGCCGGACACGCCGAGCGTCAGCGCGGCCACCATCCCCATGACGGTGACGCGCCGTACGCGCGTGGACGTGTTCGCCTGCCCCATGCCGGAAGATGCTACGCGCCTGCCGGTGGTGCGCCGACCGGTTCGGGAGGTTCGGTCGCGAGGAAAGCCACGGAAATCCACCATAATCAGGGCATCGAAGGGTGACCTTGGACACAACCCTGACCGTCGCGGTCAGTTCCGCGCCGCGCCGGCCAGCCGTTTCAGCCGTCCGGTGACCCTTGATCGATCGATACGGCCGAGACGGAGGGAAACCGGGTGGGCCCTTCTAAGCTGGGCAGTGTGAGTGAGCAGCCCGACCCCGTCGCGGGTCCCCTGCGCGACCCCGAGCATCGCGTCTCGCCCAAGGCCGTGCGCCTGTGGCTGCTGGAGGCCGTGGTCGCCTTCGTGATCTTCGCGGGGGGCTCGTTCGGGCTCGCCGCCTGGATCCCGAGCTGGTCATGGCTGCCGGAGTGGCTGTCGGGCAACTCCTGGCTGGTGCCCGTGCTGGTGCTGGTGCCCGGCACGCCGCTGCTCCTGCTGGAGCCTTTCGTGCGCTATGCCGTACATCGCTGGGAACTGTCCGGCGACGTCGTCTACGCCAGGTCCGGCTTCCTGACCAGGGAGTGGGTGTTCGTGCCCGTCAGCCGCATCCAGACGGTCGACAAGGCGCAAGGGTGGTTCGAGCGGATGCTGGGGCTGGCCACGCTCGAGATCCGCACCGCCTCACACGCCGGGTCGTCCAGCATCCAGGGTCTCGACCAGGCGGTCGCCGCCGGCCTCGCCGAACGGCTGGCGCGCAGGGCCGAGGAGCTCAGGGACGACGCGACATGAGCGAGGAGGCCCCCGGCACGAAGCTGAGCCCCAAGGTGCTGCTCATCGATCCCGTGCGCATGCTGCCCTCGCTGCTCGTGCCGCTGGTCGGCGTGCTGTTCGTGGGCGGCTTCTCGCCGCGCTCGTTCGGGTGGGCCGCCGTCGGCGTGGTCGGCGCCGTCGTCTTCGCCGTCGTGCGCTGGGCGACGTTCAGCTACCGCCTCGCCGGCGACCGGCTGGAGATCAGGCGGTCGCTCATCAGCAGGTCGGTGCGGACGATCCCGCTGGAACGCATCAGGGGCGTGGACGTCAGCACCCCGCCCATGCACCGGCTGCTGGGGCTGGCCGTCGTCAAGATCGACACGGGCGCCAGCGGAGGCGGCGAGCAGGAGGGCGAGCTCGACGGGGTGACCGTCGCGGAGGCCGAGAGGCTCAAGAGCGTCCTGCTGCGCCGCGCCAGAGCGGTCAGGGCCGAGGAGGCGCGACAGCCGGGAGACACACTCACCGAGGCGCCTCCCGCGCCGCCCGAGGAGCGGGTGATCGTCAAGGTGCCCCGCGCGTGGCTGCTGTACGGCCCGCTGTCGGGCGCCTACCTGCTCACCCCCTTCGCCCTTGCCGGCGGTGCCATCGGCCTGGTCCTCCAGTGGGGCAACGACCTCGGCCTGCGCGACGTCGCCTGGTACGCGGGCGAGTGGCTGTGGCGGCACCCCCTGCTCATCGTGGCCGCCGTCGTGCTGCTGGTGCTGGCCATGCCGTTCGTCGCGGCGGTCATGTACGCCGTCTTCAACTGGGACTTCACGCTGACCGAGCGCGAGGGCTACCTGGTCGCCGAACGCGGCCTGATCACCAGGCGCAGCGTCTCCCTCGAGGCCCGCCGTACCAGGGGCTACGAGATCGTCGACGCCCTGGCCGAGCGCAAGGCGGGCGTCGTCAGGATGTGGGCGATCGTCACCGGCCTCGGCGACTCCGAGACCCGGGGGCAGTTGCTGCCCGACGTCCCCCGCCCCATGGCGCTGGAGGTCGCCGCCCGGGCCGTGGGGCCGTTCACCGCGTCGCTGCGCCCGCACCCGCCCATCGCCCGCAACCGCCGCCTGTTCAGGGCGATCGCCCCCTGGCTCGCCGTGGCGGCCGCCTTCGCCGTTCTGGCCCTGGCGACCGGGACGGGGCTGTGGTGGCTCGTGGCCGGCCTGGCGCTGGTGCTGGCCGGTCTCGGCCTTCCCCTCGGCGACGACCGCTACCGGTCGCTCGGCCACGGCTACGACGGCCGGCTGCTGTCGGTCCGCTCGGGTTCGCTGCGGCGCGCCCAGGCGGTCTTCGAACGGCGGGCGGTCGTCGGGTGGCGGCTGCGGCAGACGTGGTTCCAGCGGCGGGCTGGAGTGTTCACCCTCATCGCGGGGGTGGGCGCGGGCAAGGGCGGCTACGAGGCGGTGGACGTCTCCGCCGCGCAGGCGGTCGGATTCCCCGCCGAGGTCACGCCCGAATGGATGGCTCCGTTCCTGCGCACCCCGGACAGCCGCCACCCCTGACCGCTCCCCGCCGCCCGACCGCTCCTGGCTGCCTGTCCGGGATCCGCCTGAGAGCTCGGCGGTCTGCTAGGTGGGTTCCGCCGGAGCGCTCCCCGGCCGAGCCCGCCCTTTTGGTCCGGCCTGCTGGCAGGGTCCTGACCGGGCCTGCTCTCTCGGGCGGGCCTGCTCGTCGGTTCGGGCCGGGTCTGCACGTCCTGGGCGGGTCCGCTCGCACGGCTCAGGCGTGGTTGGTTCGCGCCGGGGTTGCTCGCGGGGCTCAGGCCGTGCTGCTCCCGCCAGGCAGGGCTGCCGGCGCGGTTCGGGCTGGGTTGCTCGTGGGGCTCAGGCCGGGGTGGCTGGCGTTGTTGGGTCGGGTCGCGCGCTCCAGGTGCGGATGCGGGGAGGGCGCCGGGCGGCGCGTGCGCCCCCGATGACGCGAACGAGGGGCGGTCCCGTGGGACCACCCCTCGTGTCGGCTGCTCGCGTCAGTCCTGGCGGCGGGCGCCGAACATGATCTCGTCCCAGGTGGGCACCGAGGCGCGGCGGCCCCTGGAGCCCTTCTTGGGCTGGCGCGCGGCGGGCGCCGGCGGCGGTGACGGCACGGGCCCCGCGTCCCCCGGCTTCTTGGGGACGGGCGGCTTGGGCACCGGCGGCTTGTCCGGGACCGGCCTGCTCTCCTTGGCGCCCTCGTCGGTGCTCGGGCGCGCGGCGGGCACCTGGGCCTTCTCCTCGGGTACGGCCTGCCCCGCCGCCTTCACCGCCTCGGCGCCCTGCCCGGCCTCGGTGCTCTGTCCGGCCGCGGCTGCCGCCGAGCTCTGGACGGCTTCCTCGGCCTGGGGCGCCTTGGGCGTCTCCGCGTCCCTGTCGGCCTGGGCCGCCTCCACGGCGTCGGCGCTCTGCCCGGACTCGGTGACCTTGAGGTCCTCGGCGCCTCGCTCGGCCTCCGCCCCCTTCGAGACCTCACCGACCTCGCCGACCTGGTGACCCCGTCCGCCCTCAGCGGCCTTCCCGGGCTGCGCTGTCTGGTGACCCTGTCCGGCCTTGGGAACCTGCCCGGCCTGGTCAGCTTTCCCGGCCTGGTCGGTCTGCCTGGTCTGGTCGATCTGTCCGGTCGGGTCGGTCTGTCCGGCTGGGTCGGCCTGCCTGGTCTGGTCGGTCGCGTTCGCCGCCGGACTTCCGGCGCCCGGGTCGGTCGTTCCCGCGGTCGCGGTCGGTGTGCCGGTGCTCTGCTCGGTCACGTCGGCCTTTGGCGCCTCGGTGGCCTGGGCGGTCACATCGGGCTTGGGCGTTTCGGCGCTCACGTCGGGCTTCGGCGTCTCGGTGGCTGGCGCGGTCGTGGCGGGCTTGGGAGCCTCGGTGGCCTCGGCGCTTTCCGCTGGCTTCGGCGCCTCGGCGGCCTGCCGCGTGGCGGCTTCGGAAGTTCCTGCGGCCTGCTGCGTGGCGGCTGCCCCGGGGGTGTCCGCGGCCTGCGGGGTTGCTTCGAGAGTCTCGACCGCCTGCTGAGTCGCGGCGGCCCCGGGAGTTTCGGCGGCTTGCGGCGACTCGACGGCCTTCTGCTCTTGCACGGACGCGTCGGCTGCCTCCGCCGGCCCGTCGGCCGCCTGCGGCTGCCCGGCGAGGTCCGCGTCGACCCCCTGGGAAGCCTCGGCTGGAGTGGTCGCGGGCTGAGCGGCCTCCGGCTCGGCGGTAGCAATCTGCGCGGCCGCAGAGACGACCTCCGGCCCGGCAGGGGCGACCTGCGCGGCACCAGGGCCATCCTGCGCAGCGGTCGAAGCGTCCCGCGCGGCGGCAGGGCCGTCCTGCGCAGCGGTCGAAGCGTCCCGCGCGGCGGCAGGGCCGTCCTGCACGGCGGTCGATGCGTCCTCCGCAGTGGCAGGGCTGTCCTGCGCGGTGGTCGATGCGTCCTGCGCGGTGGCCACAGTGTCCTGCGCGGTGGTCTCCGGGGTCGTGGGGACGGCTTGCGCGGTCTCGACGGCGCCGTCGACAGGCGGGGACACCTCCCCGACCTCCTTCACCGCGGCGGATCCCTGAACAGCGGCCACGTCGGCGGGTGCCGGTGCGGTCGCGGCGTCAGAAGCAGGCTGCGCGGTGCCGGAAGAGGGCAGCTCGGCGTCGGAAGGGGGCCGCGCGGTGTCAGCGGTCCCTGGTGACTCCACGGCGGTGGCGGCCTGCACGGTCGCGGTGGCCTGCACGGTCGCGGTGGCCTCCAGAGACGCGGGGGCCTCCGGAGAAGCAGGGGCGGCGGAGGCAGGCGCGGGCGCGACGGCCCCAATCGTGTCCTCGACCAGCGGAGCGGCCGTGACCGGCGCCTCACCGGGCGCGGCGTCGCCCGTGGCTGCGGGAGCCGGGACGGCCTCGGCTCCGTCGAGCACGGGCCGGCCGACGGCGGAACCCGCAGAGCCGTGCGCGGGGCCTGTGGGCGCTTCGGGCGACGGCGACGGTGCGGGTTCGCGCACCGCGGGTGCGTAGATCGATTCCGGCTCCCGGGCGGCGCCGCGCCCCCCGGCCTCGGCCGTACGCGAAAGGCTCGGCGTCCACGCCGCGGGCGGCTCGGCAACGGCGGGATGCGCCACCGGCGGCGGGAAGGCCGTCGGATCCTGGCGTGCCACCGGCGGCGGGAAGCTCGTCGGGTCCTGGAACGCCGCCGGAGCGGGCGGCTCCTGCCTGGCCGCCGGCGCGGGCGCGTCGTGGTGGATCAAGGCGGCCGGCGGCTCGTGGCGGACAACCGGGGCGGGGGGTTCGTGGCGGGCCACCGGGGCCGGCGGTTCGTGGCGGGCCACTGTCGGGAACGGCACGGGCGGCTGCATCAGCGGCTCGGCGGCCAGCGGCGGCACCGGCTGCAGCTTGGCCACACGCGGCGCGAACGGGGTGACGGTGGTGTCCTCGACCTGCGGGTTCGGGTCGAAGTCGGCCGACGACAGCCGCATGGCCTCGTCGTCGTGCGGGGTGACGTGGCGGCGGCGCGGGTCGAACAGCCACTCGGCGTGCCGGGTGTGACCGTTCCACACGTAGCCGAGCTTGACCCGCCACATGCCGTCGTCGCGCTTGGCGGAGTCCCAGTCGATCTCGTCGGACGGCACGCCACGCCGGGTGAGCCGCTCGGCGACCAGGTCACCGAGCGTGGGGCCGGGGGCCGACTCCCCAGGCATGCGCACGGACACGCGCTGCGCCTGCTGGGCGACGTACTCCCTCTCCTGGAGCACGGGGCCCTCGAACCAGCGGACCCGCTCGACGGGGATTCCCGCGGTCGCGGCGATCTCCTCCGCGGTCTCCCCGGCTCGGATGCGGGCCTGGATCTCCTTGGGGCGCAACGGACTCTCCACTTCGATCTCGTACTGGCCGAGACGGGAGAAGTTTCCGCGGACGGCAGCGCGGAGCCGGTCGTCCACGGGAAGCGTGAAGCGGGTCCCTCTCCCGGCCGTCGCCAGCACGAGATAGGTGCCGTCCTCGCTCACCGCGACGAGTCGGAGCTCCTGCATGCGAGTCCCTTCGTCAGCGTCGTGCTCAATCTTCCCCCGGACCCTTGAGTCTCTCGCGTGTGCCGGTTGCCTGCCAGCACCGTACCCGGCATGTCCGAACATCGCCTTCATGGGACGGGCCCTGTTCGATGTGACGCCGGTCACATTTGATGTTTCCATCCGGAATTACAGCCCGCCACCGTGCAGCAGGAGGTTAGGCGTCCCCGAGGGATTCTGGCGAATCGCGTCACGCGTCGCCGTGAACTTCGGCCAAGTGGCCTGATCTGGCGGGTCGCCGGACGGTCGGGGCTCCAGGTGGCGGGCGAGGACGCCCGCCGCGCGCGGGGAGGTCACCACGGCCACTCCGGCCTCGCTGAGCCGACGTACGGCGGTGGCGAGGGCGGGGGAGTCGCCGGAGTCGACGGGCAGGGTGGCCACGGCGGGGCGGTGGGCGTGCCTGCGCACCCAGTCGAGTCCCGCGATCACGTCGGACAGGCGGCCGGAGCCGTCGCAGCCGAGCACCTTGACCGAGCCGACGTGGGCGCCGGGCGCCCTGCCGTACGGGCTGCCGGCCGCGATGGCGGCGGCGCGGGTGCCGTGCGAGCCGCAGAAGCGGCCGTGCGCGCCCGTGGCGTCGAAGGCGTGCCAGGCCCGGCCGCCGAAGTCGGGACGGGTGACGTCGACGCCGGTGCCGAGCACGTAGACGGTGACGCCCCTGCCGGTCGAGGGTGAGCGGTACGGCCCGGCCGACGCCAGGCCGAGCGCGTGGCCCGGCCCCGGCTCGCCCACGCGGCTCCCGAGATCACCCGCGCGGCCGCCGAGTCGGAGCGCCCGGACCCTGCTGTCGGGTTCCACCGCGCTCACCCGGGCGTCGGCGCGCAGCTCGGCCGCCTCCGCCGGAGTCAGCACGGTGGCGAAGCCGGGCAGCGCGGCGGCGTAGTAGCGGCGTACCCGCCAGCGCGCGTCGCCGACCAGTGCCCGGGCCTCGGCTTTGCCGACGGCGGTGACGATGGAGGGGCGGGGCGGCTCGTCGGGCACGGTGAGCGTGGCGGCGGGTGTCACGACAGAGGCCACTACGGGGGCCGCTGTGGTGACCGCCGTCGCCACGGCCGCGGCGGCATAGACGGAGGGCAGTCCGAATCGGCGGGGCACGAGGGTCCAATCTGCTGTCACGCAGGTCACAGGAACAACAGGACACGCGGTCGCGTCTAGTTACGAAGAAGCTCTTTACCGAACGCGTGACAAGAGGGGACTGATCCGGGGGATGAGCGGCGAGCAGCAGAAGTTCGAGCTGAGCGTGCCGCAGATCGCAGGGGGAGCGCTGGCCGCGGTGACCGCGGCTGTCGCGGCGTCGTACCTCGGGGTGGCGGGGACCTTCGTCGGCGCGGCCGTGGCGAGTGTCGCCAGCACGATCGGCGGCGCTGTCTACACGCACTACCTGAAACGCGCCAACGAGCAGATCAAGCAGCATACGGTCGTCGCCTGGCGCGACCGGTCCGAGCCGCCGGCCCGCGTCGAGGGAGCGGGGGAGCTGGCCACGGCGGTGCAGGCCACCGTGCGGGAGGAGGGCGAGTCCGCGCCCACGCTGGTGATGGCCCCGGTGGCGCCGAAGCGACGGCTGCCGTGGCCCAAGCTGCTGGCGGCCGCGGCGCTGGTGTTCGCGATCAGCACCGGGGTCATCCTCGCCTACCAGGCGCTGGCCCACGAGACTGTGCACGAGACGGTGACCGGCAGGTCCAGCGTCGTCCAGCAGAAGAAGGAGCCGAAGCGCGAGCGGGAGGAGCCGGTGGCGCCGCCGTCGTCCGAGGCGCCGCAGTCGCGGGAGCCGGCGACCACGCCCACCCCGTCTCCCACGCCGACGCCGACGCCGACCCCCAGCCCGACGCCCACCCGGACGCCCGCCGCCACGCCCACGCCCACGCCACCCGCGACCGAGCCCACGCCGGAGCCCACCGGCTCGGCCACCGAGGCGCCCACGCCCGCCGAGACGCAGGGCGACAGGGGCACCGAGCCGGACCAGGACGCGCCCGCCGAAGACCGTCTCGAGCAACCGCCCGGCCAGTCCTAGCGCTTTCCGGCCTCATCGCGACGCAGGAAGCTTCGGATGTCGTCGAGGCCGTCGAGCGCCCGTCCGTCCTCGTGCAACGCGGTACCGACCAGAGCATCCGCCGCGGCGGCCTCCAGCGAGCGGTCGCCCAGCGCCCGCTCCAGCGTCTCGAGCACCACCTCATGGGGCAGTGCTGAAGGGTTCCCGAAGCGCCGGTGCGCATCCACCTGGAGCGCGGCCCCGGCCCTCAGGCGCCCAGGACGGTGTCCAGGTAGGGATTGGCGAACACCCTGCCGGGGTCGAGGCGGTCGCGCAGCGCCACGAAGTCGGCGAACCGCGGATACACCCCGCGCAGGTAGGCGGCGTCCCTGGTGTGGAGCTTGCCCCAGTGCGGCCGCCCGTCGAGGCGCGTCATGATCTCCTCGACGCCCTCGAAGTAGGCGGGGTTCGGGGTCGGCCGGTAGATGTGGCAGGCGATGTAGGCCGACGGCCTGCCGTACGCGGTGGACAGCCAGGCGTCGCTCGGCGGCGTGACGCGCACCTCGATCGGGAAGGTGATCTTCCAGTCCATCCGCTCGACCAGGTCCCTGGTCTCGCGCAGCGCCTGGCCGAGCCGTTCGCGGGGGACGGCGTACTCCATCTCCAGGAAGCGCACGTCACGCACGGAGGTGAAGACCTTGTAACTGGTGTTCACCGATTCGGAGTCGCCGAGGAAAGCCGCCGACAGCACGTTGAGCCGGGGGATCGCGGCGGGGAAGCGCCCGCCGATGCCGCACAGCGCCCCGAAGAGGGTGTTCTCCAGGAACACGTTGTCCAGCCAGTGCTTGACGGCGCCGGGCGGGCTGGCCGGGCCCGGGTGCCGGTTGTTGGTCTTGACCAGGCAGGCGTCGGTGTGGGGGAGCCAGAAGAAGTCGAGGTGCTCGTTGTCGGCCGTCATCGCGTCGAGGCCGTCCAGGATGTCGCTCAGCGGCATCGCCCTGCGCCGGTTGTGCAGCAGGAAGGAGGGCTCGACCCGGAAGGTGACGGCGGTGAGCACGCCCAGCGCGCCGAGCCCGACCCTGGCGGCGTCGAACAGGTCGTCACCGGGGACGGCCGTGGCCACGGAGCCGTCGGCCAGCACCATCTCGAGCTTGACCACCTGGTCGGCCAGTCCGCCGGTGTCGCGTCCGGTGCCGTGGGTGCCGGTCTGGATGGCGCCGGCGACCGTCTGCGCGGTGATGTCGCCCATGTTGGCCAGCGCCAGGCCGCGCTTGGCGAGCTCCTCGTTGAGCACGCTGAGCGGGGTGCCCGCCAGCACGCACACCGAGCTGGAGCCGTTGTCCCTGGTGACTGACCGGATGCCGGTCAGCTTGTGCGGCCTGAGCATGATGCCGTCGGTGAGGGCCACCCCGGTGAAGGAGTGGCCCGTGCCGACCATGCGGACGCGGCGCCCGCTCGCGGCGGCGTCCTGGACGGCCCGCGCCACGTCCTGCACGGAGGATGGGGTGCGCACCTCGGCGGGCGTGGCTGACTGGTTGCCTGCCCAGTTCGTGAAGACCATGCGCACCCCTCCGGAGCAACGTTCGGTTAAACGCGAACGATACTCACTTTTCCCATCCTTCGGGAACGGGGAAGATGTCGCCCGGCTGCAGGTTCTGGCTCTTGACGACCTCGGAGACCGTCACGAGATGGTAGCCCTTGCCCTGCAACGTCTTGATGAGCGCCGGCATCGAGTCCACGGTCTGCTTCACCCAGTCGTGCATGAGGATGATGCCGTCCTGCTTGGCCACCGCGAGCGTCTGCTTCTTGATGGCCGCCTCGTTCTTGGACTCCCAGTCGCGCGAGCCGCCGGTCCACAGGATCATCGGCATCCCGAACTCCGCCGCGATCTCGGAGACCTGCAGGTCGGCCAGCCCGTACGGCGGGCGCAGCAGCTTGGGCTCCACGCCGGCGGCCTGCTTGACGGCGTCCTGGGTCTTCTTGATCTCGTTCCGGATGGCCCCCGGCTCGAGCGTGGTGAAGTTGGGGTGCTTGTAGCTGTGGTTGCCCAGCTCGTGCCCTTCGGCGGCCATGCGCTTGACGAAGGCAGGACGGCTCGTCACGTACTGGCCTTCGAGGAAGAACGTGGCCTTGGCGTTGTACTTCTTCAACGTGTCGAGCAACTGGCCCGCGTACTGGCCGGGGCCGTCGTCGAAGGTCAGCGCCAGGCACTTGACCTGGGTGCAGTCGACCTCTTTGGGGGCGGGTGCGGCTGTCGCGGCGGCGGGGGTCGATGCGACCGTTACCGCGGCGATGGCCAGAAGTGAAAGGAGATGTCGGGACATAGCAGACTTTCGTAGGTTGAGGGGGTGTCTGAGGGGATCTCCCGACCGTAGCGGATCATCCTTTGGCGGGTGAAGGAGCCTCAGGAAGTCTCAGCAAACCCGAACCTCCGATGCCGACGACGGCCGCCAGCAGCGCACACGTCAGCGAGAAGCCGTAGGCGTTGGAGGCGCCGAACGCCTCGGTGAGCCGCCCGCCCGCCCACGCGCCGACCGCCACGCCGAACCCGATCGAGGTGGAGATCCACGCCATGCCCTCGGTGAGCAGCGACGGCGGCACCAGCCGCTCGGTGAGCGAGAAGCCGGTGATGAGCGTCGGCGAGATCGCCAGGCCCGCGATGAACAACGCGATCGCCATGACCGGCGCGCTGCCGATGAAGGCGATCGGCAGCAGGCCGACCGCGAAGACCGCCAGCGCCCTGACGAACCTGGCCCGCAGCGACACCTTCCACGCCCGCGAGCCGAACCACAGGCCCGACACCATCGAGCCGCCCGCGAAGGCCGCCAGCAGGAAGCCGGCCATGCCCTTGACGCCGTGCTCGTCGGCGAAGGCCACCGTGATCAGGTCGACCGAGCCGAAGACCGCCCCCAGCGCGAGGTAGACGCACGACAGCAGGGCGATGCCGGGGATGGTGATCGGGCTGCCGCCGACGTGCCGTACCAGGGCGACGGGAGGCTCGGTACGGCGCTGCATCGCGAACGCGAGCGTGCCCACCAGCATGAGCACCAGCGCCACGATCAGCCCCGCGAACGGGTTGACCATGGTCGCCAGGACGGTCACCGTCGCGGGCCCGGTAACGAAGATCACCTCGTCGGCCACCGACTCGAACGCGAAGGCGGTGTGCAGCCGTGCCGAGCCGCCCAGCAGGTGGGACCAGCGCGCCCGGACCAGCGACCCGAGGGAGACCGAGCTGGCGCCGACCACGAAGCCGGAGACATAGAGCGTCCAGCCGGGCAGGCCGAGGGCCGCGCATAGCATGAGCGCCGCCATGGCCGCGCCGTTGACCAGGGCGAGCGGCGTGATGACCCGGCCCTGGCCGAACCTGTCGACCAGGCGGCCCGACAGCGGGGCGGCGATGGCGTAGGAGAGGTTGGTGACGGCGGCGACGGCGCCTGCCGTGGCGTACGAGCCGGTGATGAAGGAGATGAGCAGGACGATGCCGATTCCCAGCATCGACATCGGCATCCTGCCGATGAATCCCGCGACGACGAAACCCTTCACGCCGGGCATGTTGAACAGCCCCCGGTACGGCCCGACCACTTGCGTCCCCCTACTCTTCAAGCGTTCAACCTTTGCGCACCGTGTGTCCGGACAGCAAGTGATTTTTCGCCTGATCGTCTAACGTGGCGCAGGTGTCTGCTCTTCCCTCTGTCCGGGGACTCATGATCGTTCTCGCCGTCGTGGTGTCGGTGGGCGCCGCGGGCGCGTTCGCGTTCACGATGAGCGAGGAGAAGAAGAAGGGCGCCGATCCCGCCCCGCCCGTCGTCCTCAAGGAGGAGACCCCGCGGCTCGACCAGCTGGTGCCGGTCAAGGAGTTCGGGCAGGGCGGCCCGGGGGTCTCGGTCACGCCGCCGCGCGTGCTGGGCATCGCCCGGGCCACGGTGCCCAAGGACACCCGCCTGGCCCTCGGCGGCCTCAAGCACGTGCAGAAGGTGATCGTGGTGGACGCGGGCTCGGTCAGGATCTCCGGCACCGGCGTCAACCTCCTGGCCGTCGACCCCGCCGAGTACCGCTCGTGGACCCCGCAGGCGGTCGCCGACCAGCCGGAGGTGTGGAGCGCGCTGGCCAGGGGCGAGCTGGTCGCCGACACCTCCGCCGCCCGCAGGTTCGGCCTGGTCCTCGGCGCCACCTACCAGATCGACGGCGGCCCGAGACTGCGCGTGGCCGCCTCCGCCACGCTCGGCCTGCCCGGCGTGGACGGCGTCGTCAGCGCCGAGGTCGGCCGCAGCCTCGGCCTCATGCAGGGCGTGGCCGTCCTCCTGCACGGCAAGGAGGGCAAGATCCGCGAGGCGGGCGTGCGCCGGCTGCTGGGCAAGGACACCCAGGTGGTCACCATCGGCCGCGCCCCCGCCCGGCCCCGGCCGCAGAAGCAGGTGGTACGGCAGGGCAGCTACCTGGACCTCTACAAGTCGGCCGCCACCCGCTGCCCCGGCCTGTCGTGGACCGTGCTGGCCGCCATCGGCCAGGTGGAGAGCTCCCACGGGCGCAACAACGGCCCGTCGAGCGCCGGCGCCCTCGGCCCGATGCAGTTCATGCCCGCCACCTGGAAGGCCTACGGCGTCGACGGCGACGGCGACGGCCGCAGGGACATCTGGAGCCCCTACGACGCGGTGCCGGGCGCGGCCAACTACCTGTGCGCCAACGGCGCCGGCCAGGGCGGGCAGAAGCTGCGCAAGGCGGTGTGGTTCTACAACCACTCCTGGGACTACGTGAACAAGGTCCTCGGCCTGGCCGACGCCTACGCCCGCGCCTACACCTGACCCCGCCCCGCCTGACCCCGCCGGCCCCGGTCTACGAGGGGCGCCGCACGGGCGCCGGGCAGCAGGTCAGCGGGCACGCCACCGGCTCCGGCTCGTCCATCAGTTCGCGCACCATGCGTACGAAACGCGGATGCGTGCCCGCCGTCGCCGCCCGCTCCAGCGGCAGCCCCAGATCGGCGGCCAGCTGCCGGGCCTCGACGTCGAGGTCGAAGACGACCTCCATGTGGTCGGAGACGAAACCGATCGGCACCAGCACCACGGCGGGCGCGTTCGTCTTGCGCAGGTGGTCGAGCACGTCCGGCTCCAGCCACGGCACCTGCGGCGGGCCGCTGCGCGACTGCCACACCAGATCCCACGGCTCGTCGCGGCCGAGCGCCTGGTTGACCAGCTCGGCCGACCTGCGCAGCTGCGCCTCGTAGAGCCCGCCGGAGGGGCCCGCCGTCTCGGCCATGGAGACGGGGATGCTGTGCGCGGTGAACACCAGCCTGGCGTCGTCGCGGCCCAGCCGGTCGAGCGCCTGCCTGGTGTGGTCGGCCAGCGCGGCCACGAACCCCGGATGGTCGCCGAAGTGGCGCATCTTGACCAGCTCGGGCCCGCCCTCGAGGGAGATGCGCCGGATGTCCTCGTAGTACTGCCGGCAACTGGAGTAGCCGGCGAAGGCCGAGGTGGCGAAGACCGCCGCCTTCCTGACCCCGTCGGCCTTCATCTGCTTGACCGTGTCCTCGCCGAACGGCCGCCAGTTGCGGTTGCCCCAGTAGACCGGCACGTCCAGCTCCGGGCGCAGGGCCGCCATCAGGTCGCGGTTCTGCTGGTTGATCGGGCTGACCCCGCCGAAGGACTGGTAGTGCTCGGCCACCTCGAGCAGCCGCTCGCGCGGCACCCCCCGGCCCCGCACGACGTTCTCCAGGAACGGCATCACGTCGTCGGGCCCCTCGGGACCGCCGAAGGACAGCAGCAGCAGCGCGTCGTAGTTCCCCACGCCGGTAAGCCTAGGCGGACCACGATGTAGGTTCGTGACGTGAGCTCATTCAAGGATATTCGAGACTACGTTGCCATCCCCCGAGTTCTCTCGCTGAAGCTGTCGCCGGACGGATCCCGGCTCGTCAGCGCCGTCCAGTCGCTCAATCCCGACGGCAAGTCGTACGGCACCGCGCTGTGGGCCATCCCCGTGGACGGCGAGCCGTACCGTCTCACCAGGAGCGCCAAGGGAGAGACCGGCACCGAGTTCACCTCGGCGGGTGACGTGCTGTTCACCTCACGCCGTCCCGATCCGACCGTCAAGGACGCCGACGAGGAGGTGCCCGCCCTCTGGCTGCTGCCGCGCGCCGGCGGCGAGGCCCGCCAGGTGGCCGCCCGCCCCGGCGGTATCGCCGCGGCCAGGACGGCGGGCGACGTGGTCGTCTTCGCCTCCGACGTGCTGCCCGGCGACGAGGCCGCCGACGAGGAGCGGCGCAAGGCCCGCAAGGACGCAGGGATCAGCGCGATCCTGCACGAGGGATACCCCGTCCGCTACTGGGACCACGACCTCGGCCCCGGCCGTACCCGCCTGTTCGCCGGCAGGCTCGGCGCCGACCGGCTGGAGGACGTGCGGGATCTGACCCCCGACTCCGGCAGTTCCCTCGGCGACCACCTGGACTTCGCCCTCACCCCCGACGGCGCCACGGTCCTGAGCACCTGGGCGGTGCCGACCGGCGCGGGCCAGCAGCGGATCGAGGTGGTCGCGATCGACGTGGCCACCGGCGAGCGGCGCACCCTGTTCGCCGCCGACGACCACGACTTCGAGGGGCCGCTGCGGATCTCGCCCGACGGCGCCCGCGTGGCCTGCTCGCGCAGCCGCCACACCGCGCTCGACGTCTCGGCCCGCTCCGAGCTGTGGATCGGCGAGATCGCCACGGGCGAGGGCAGGGTCCACGCCGACGACCTGTTCCCCACCGACCTGGCGTGGGCGGCCGACTCCACGGCCGTCTACCTCGCGGCCGACCACCAGGGCCGCCGCCCGGTCTTCCGCGTCTCCCTCGACGGCGCCGTCACGCGGCTCACCGCCGACGACGCCGCCTACCTGGCGCTCAACGCCTCCGCGGACGGCCGCTTCCTGTACGTCCTGCGCAGCGGCTACCACGCCCCCGCCACCCCGGCCAGGATCGACACCGCCACCGGCGAGGTCGTCGAGCTGCCCTCGCCCGCCCCCGCGTTGGAGCTGCCCGGCACGCTCACCGAGCTGACGGCCGTGGCCGACGACGGGCAGGAGATCCGCGGCTGGCTGGTGCTGCCCAGGGACGCCTCGGCCGAGAACCCGGCCCCGTTCCTGCTGTGGATCCACGGCGGCCCGGTCGCCTCCTGGAACGACTGGTCGTGGCGGTGGAACCCGTGGATCATGGCCGAGCACGGCTACGCCGTCCTCATGCCCGACCCCGCCCTGTCCACCGGCTACGGCCAGCACATGATCGACCGCGGCTGGGGCGACTGGGGCCCGCGCACGCTGGCCGACCTCGACTCCATCGTCGACGAGGCGCTCAAGCTGCCCGAGATCGACGAGACCCGACTGGGCGCGATGGGCGGCTCCTTCGGCGGCTACATGGCCAACTGGGTGGCCGGGCACTCCGACCGCTACCGCGCGATCGTCACCCACGCCTCGCTGTGGAACCTCGACCAGTTCGCCGGCACCACCGACGCCTCCATGTACTGGCAGCGGGAGTTCGGCGCGCCCGGCTCCGAGCGGTACGGCAAGCTGTCCCCGCACGTGGCCCTCGACCGGATCAGCACGCCGATGCTGGTCGTCCACGGCGACAGGGACTACCGGGTGCCGATCGGCGAGGCGCTGCGCCTGTGGTGGGACCTGCAGCGCAGCGACGTCGAGTCGAAGTTCCTCTACTTCCCCGATGAGAACCACTGGATCCTCAAGCCAGGGAACGCCGTCGCCTGGTACGAGACGGTGCTCGCCTTCCTCGCTCAGCACGTGCTCGGCCAGGAGTGGAAGCGCCCCGAGTCGGTGGCGTAGATGACCGACTTCGCGGCACTGGCCACGGACATCGCCCGCGAGGCGGGCGACATGCTGCTGGTCAAGCGGCCGAGCAACCCCGAGGTCGTGCAGACCAAGTCGAGCCCCACCGACGTGGTCACCGCGCTCGACCGGGCCTCGGAGGAACTCATCAGGGCCAGGATCAGGCAGGCCAGGCCCGACGACATGATCCTCGGGGAGGAGGGCGGCGACACCCCGGGCTCCAGCGGCGTGCGGTGGGTCGTCGATCCCATCGACGGCACCGTCAACTTCCTGTACGGCCTGCCCGAGTGGGCGGTCTCCATCGCCGTCGAGGTGGACGGCAGGATCGTCGCGGGAGCCGTCAACGTGGCGCCGCGCGGCGAGCTGTTCAGCGCCTCCCTCGGCGGCGGGGCCGTCCTGCACAAGGACGGGCTCGCGCAGGAGCGGCTGCGCTGCAACAGCGGGGTGCCGCTGGCGCGGGCGCTGGTGGCGACCGGGTTCGGCTACGACGCCGCACGGCGCAGGGTGCAGGGGCAGATCGTGGCGGCCGTGCTGCCCGCCGTACGCGACATCAGGCGGGGCGGTTCGTGCGCGATCGACCTGTGCTCGGTGGCGGCGGGCCGGGTGGACGCCTACTACGAGCGCGGCATCAACTACTGGGACCACGCCGCGGCCGGGCTGATCGCCACCGAGGCGGGGGCCAGGGTCGGCGGCCTGCACGGCAGGCCGGCCGGCGGCGAGCTCACGATCTGCGCCGCGCAGGGGCTGTTCGAGGAACTGCACGACCTGCTCGTGCCGCTCGATCCCGAGCGCGACGCCTGACCGGTGGGGTGCGGCGCACCCCGGGACACGACGACGGCCGGAGCCTACGGGCTCCGGCCGTCACGCGTGCGGGTGGGGTTCAGCGCGGCAAGGGGACGCCGTGGTCGTCGGCCAGGCGGCGCAGGTCCTCGATCTCCGCGGTGAGGGTGTCGGCGAGGTAGTCGTCGCCGACGGACCTCGCCTCGTCGAGACCCTTGTAGGCCTGGCAGAGGCGGCGTTCGATCGTGATCGTGAACTCGCCCATCTCACCTTCTCTCTCACATGCATCTCGGGGGCGGCGCGTGCGGTCATGGGGGTTCCACGGCACGCGGCGATGAGTGTCTGCCGGGTGTACCCACCCCGGCCGCGGTCCGAAACCTCCGATCGCGTGTGCCCTGCGTCACGCTGCCGCCGAACATGGCTTACCGTGCGTTTATCAGGGATGTGGGGACAATGAAGCCACATCGAGGAGCAGGGAGAGGGGCCGGCAGCCGTGCGGGTGCTTGTGGTGGAGGACGAGCGGGTGCTCGCCGACGCGATCGCGACGGGGTTGCGTCGTGAGGCCATGGCCGTGGACGTGGCCTACGACGGCGGAACGGCGCTGGAGAAGACCTCCTACATCGACTACGACGTGATCGTGCTGGACAGGGACCTGCCGGTGGTCCACGGCGACGAGGTGGCCCGCCGGCTGGTCGCCGACCGCAGCGCCTCCCGCATCCTCATGCTGACCGCCGCGGGCGACGTCGACGACAAGGTGGAGGGCCTCGGCCTCGGCGCCGACGACTACCTGGCCAAGCCGTTCGTGTTCATCGAGCTGGTGGCCCGGGTGCGTGCCCTCGGCCGCAGGTCGGCGCCCGCCCTGCCGCCGGTGCTGGAACGTTCGGGGGTACGGCTGGACCCCGGCAAGCGCCTGGTGGAGCGCGACGGCAGGGAGATCCAGCTGACGAAGAAGGAGTTCGCGGTCCTGGAGGAGCTGCTGCGCGCCGACGGCGCCGTGGTCAGCCAGGAGGACCTGCTGGACAAGGCGTGGGACGAGAACATCGACCCGTTCACCAACGTCGTGCGCGTCACCATGATGACGCTGCGCAAGAAGCTCGGTGAGCCGCAGGTGATCGAGACCGTCCCGGGAGTGGGATACAAGTTGTGAGCGACGAGCAGGACCGCCCGGCGGTCCCCACCCATCCGATGATCAGCCCGCACTCGGAGCGGGCGAGCATGACACGGACGCGGGTGGAGCAGCTGGGCCAGGGGGACGGGGACAGGGACGGGCAGCGGCCGCCGCAGGAGGAGGCGTGGGACGGCCCGCCGCCCATCCAGCCGGCGGCCGAGGAGACGATGGCCGAGCGCATCAGGGTGATGCGCGACAGGGTGAGCATCCGCTGGCGGCTCACCCTCACCTACAGCGCGCTGTTCTTCGCCGCGGGCGCCTTCCTGCTCGCGGTGATGTACCTGATCGTCAGCGCGGTGCTGCACCAGGGCTTCTCCTTCACCCTGAAGCTGCCGCAGTGGGCGCCGGAAGGGCTGGCCGAGTCCCTGAACGACCAGTCCCAGCTGTTGATGAACAACAACATCAACCTGATCCTGGAGAACCTGATCAGGCAGTCGATCATGGTGTTGATCGGGGTCGGCATCCTGGCGCTGATCCTCGGCTACTTCGTGGCCGACCGGGCGCTGCGTCCCGTGACGCAGATGACCGCGACGGCCAAGAAGCTGTCCGAGAGCAACCTCGCCCACCAGCGCATCGACCTCAAGGGTCCGCAGGACGAGCTGAAGGAGCTGGCCGACACCTTCGACGCGATGCTGACCAGGCTCAACATCGCCTTCGACACCCAGCGCAGGTTCGTCGCCAACGCCTCGCACGAGCTGCGCACGCCGCTGACCATCAACAGGACGGTGCTGGAGATCGCGCTGTCCGACCCCGAGGCGTCCGAGGACCTCAAGGCGCTGGGCCGTACCCTCCTGGAGGTCAACGCCCGCAACGAGAAGCTGATCGAGGGCCTGCTGCTGCTGGCCAGGAGCGAGCGCGAGCTGCGCGTGCGCAAGCCGGTCGACGTCAAGGAGGTCGCGACGACGGCCGTGGAGCAGCTGGCGCCCTTCGCGGCCGAGCACGGCGTCACCGTCACCACCGAGCTGTCGGCCGCGCCGACGCTGGGCGACCCCGTCCTGCTAGAACGCTCCATCAGCAACCTGCTCGAGAACGCCGTCAAATACAACATCCCAGAAAACGGAAAAGTCTGGATCCGGACGGGAATGGTGGACGGGGCACTGGTTGTTCAGGTGGCCAACACGGGACAGCATGTCCCGGCGTACGAGGTCAACAGCCTGTTCGAGCCCTTCAGACGGCTCCACGCCGACCGCGTGGACTCGGCGAAAGGCTCGGGTCTCGGCCTGTCCATCGTCCGCGCGGTCGTGCAGGCGCACGGCGGAAACGTGGCCGCGGTGCCGCGCGACGGCGGAGGACTTGTCGTGACCATTCGACTTCCCGGGCGCTAGTCCGGCGTGTTGATCTGACGGGGGAGTCTCGTTCGCGCCGTACATGTGGTTGGATGTGCCGTCGAACACGGTGGTGCATGCCGCCAATGCTGTGTGTTTCGCCATATTTGGCTAACCACGGGCCGTTGGTAGCACGCCCCAACGTGTCGGGAGGTTCAGCAGCCGTTCCTTCGGGGTACCGATGCACAAATCTCCCGGAGGAATCGGGCACAAGATGGGCCTCTCGGACGTTAGACACGCGCGACGAGCGCGAGACCATAGATGAGGGGGATGGAGCGAGCACAATGGCAACCGACTACGACAGCCCGCGCAAGACCGACGACGACCTGGGGGAGGACAGCCTCCAGGAACTCCAGGCGCGGCGCACTGACAAGTCGTCCGGCAGCATCGACATCGACGAGACCGACCTCGCCGAGTCGCTGGAGCTGCCCGGTGCTGACCTGTCGAACGAGGAGCTGTCCCTGCGGGTGATCCCTCGCCAGGCCGACGAGTTCACCTGCTCGCGGTGCTTCCTTGTGCACCACCGCAGCCAGCTGGCCTCCGAGAGGAACGGGCAGCAGGTCTGCAAGGAGTGCGCCGCCTGACGGAGAGGGCACCTCATCGTGTCATCCAGGAATGAGGAGCGGGACGACCCTGTGAACGACCCGACGGTCGCAGAGTCGTCCGCTGCCTCCACCGTGGACGAGGATCGCGAACACGAGGCCGCGGACCTCGACAACGAGGTAGGCGAGCTCGTCGGCCGCCTGGTGCGGCCCGGTGAGCTGAAGAGCGCCGAGCGGCGCAGGCTGCTCGGCCGCCTCGGCGCGGCACTGTCCGAGGGAGCCAGGAAGGCGCAGGCCTCGGGCGTCGGCCGGGGCAGGTGGCTGGCCGAGGTCTTCCTGAAGATCGCACCGCGCATCCCCATCCGAGACCTCGCGACCCTGTCCGACCACCACCACGGCCTCACCGGCGAACAACTGGCCGACGATCTCGTCCGCACCGCGCAGAAGGCGACGATGACGATCGGCGCGATCGGCGGGGCACTGGCCGCCGCCGAGTTCGCCGCGCCCCCGCTGCTGCTGTCGGCGCCCGCCCAGCTGGTCGCCGAGACCATCCTGGTGGCCGCGATCGAGGTCAAGCTGCTGGCCGAGCTCCACCAGGTCTACGGCGTCGAGGTGCCGGGCACGGGCACCCAGCGGGCCGTCGCCTTCACCGTGGCGTGGTCCAAGCAACGCGGCATCGACCCCCTCGCCCCCGCCTCGGTCACGCTCGCGCTGGGCGGGGCCGCGAAGACGGCGCTCCGCAACAGGCTGATGCGGACCCTCGGACGGCACCTGACGACGTTCGGCCCGTTCCTGACCGGAGCCGTGGCCGGTGGCGCGCTCAACCGGGCCGCGACCAGGCGACTCGGCGCGGCGATCCGCGCCGACCTGCGCATCAAGGGGTCGGCCCTGCCGCGGCCCGCCGCCGACGCCGAGCTCGAGAGCTGATCCGCGCCCAGGTGGCGTGGCCCTTCCCCCGTCGCGCCCCTGGGTCCGCGTCAGCGGGTGCGCAACCCGTCGAAGGCGATCGTCAGGATCGCCTCGGCCAGCTCGTCGGCCGATCCGCCGCGTGACGGCTGGTACCACTCGGTGATCGAGTTGACCGTGCCGAACAGCAGCCGTGTCACCAGCGCGGGATCCACGTCCGGTCTGATGTGCCCCTCCGCCGCGGCCTCCTTCACCAGGTGGCTGACGAACCTGTCGAACTTCCTCCGCCACTCGAGCGCCTGCTGCTCGGTGGCGCTGTTGCCGCGCACCCTCAGCAACAGTGTCACGTACGGCAGGCGTTCGACGAGGATCGACACGCTGCGCCGGACCACCCACTCCAGCCGCGCGATCGCGGGGCCCGAGGTGGCCATGGGGTCGGCGATCATCGTGAACAGGCCGTCCAGCGCCCGGTCGAGGGCCCGGGCGAGCAGCTGCTCCTTGCCCGGCACGTGGTAGTAGATCGCCGACTTGGTCATCCCGAGGGCGCGGGCGAGGTCCTCCATGCTGGTGCCGTCGTAGCCGCGCTCGTTGAACACCGTCACGGCCGTGTGCAGGACGGACTCGGGGTCGTGCCCGCGCCCGCGCTGACGGGTCGGAGTGGTGGTCATGGGCTAATTATCCCGAAGGTCCACTACGCGCTGGAGCTTTCCCGCCGACCTGGCCAGCGTCCCCTGCGCCACGAGCTCGACCGCGATCGTCACGCCGACGGTGTCCTTGACCGTCCTGGCGAGCGCCTCGCCGGCGCCCCCGGCTCCCGGGGCGGCCTCCACCCGGACCGTCATCACGTCGAGGCGGCCAGGCCTGCTCAGCTCGATCAGGAAGTGCGGCGACAGGCCCGGCGTGCGCAGCACGATCTCCTCGATCTGCGTGGGGAAGACGTTGACGCCGCGCAGGATGATCATGTCGTCGGTACGGCCCCGCACCTTCTCCATCCGCCGGAAGGCGGGCATCGCCGTACCGGGCAGCAGGCGGGTCAGGTCGTGGGTGCGGTAGCGGATGACGGGCATGGCCTCCTTGGTGAGCGAGGTGAAGACCAGCTCGCCCCTGCCGGAGGCGTCCGTGTCGACGATCTCGGGATAGAAGTGGTCCTCCCAGATGTGCAGGCCGTCCTTGGTCTCCACGCACTCCTGGGCCACGCCGGGGCCG
This sequence comes from Nonomuraea sp. NPDC003804, assembly GCF_040610675.1. Lineage (NCBI taxonomy): Bacteria > Bacillati > Actinomycetota > Actinomycetes > Streptosporangiales > Streptosporangiaceae > Nonomuraea > Nonomuraea sp. NPDC003804. The sequence continues at coordinate 164,127 of NZ_JBEXMT010000001.1, read as the reverse complement.
ATGACCTCCGACAGGCCGTAGATGTCGACGGCGTCCAGGCCGAAGGCGTCCTCGATCTCGGCGCGCATCTCCTCCGTCCACGGCTCGGCGCCGAACAGGCCGACCCGCAGCGAGGTCGCGCGCGGGTCGAGCCCCTGCGCCTCGAACTCCTCCAGCAGCGCCAGCATGTACGACGGCGTCACCATGATGACGTCGGGCCGGAAGTCGGTGATGAGCTGGACCTGGCGGGGCGTCATGCCCCCGGAGACCGGCACCACCGTGCAGCCGAGCCGCTCGGCGCCGTAGTGCGCGCCGAGCCCGCCGGTGAACAGCCCGTAGCCGTAGGCGACGTGCACGATGTCGCCGGGCCTGCCGCCGGCCGCCCTGAGCGACCTGGCCATGACGTCGGCCCAGGTGTCGATGTCGCGCCTGGTGTAGCCCACCACGGTGGGCCTTCCGGTCGTGCCGCTGGAGGCGTGGATGCGCGCCACCTGCTCGCGCGGCACCGCGAACATGCCGAACGGGTAGCGGGACCGAAGGTCGTCCTTGGTGGTGAAGGGGAACATGGCCAGGTCGTCCAGCTTCTTGCAGTCAGCCGGATGGACCCCCGCCGCGTCGAACTTCTCCCGGTACAGCGCGACGTTGCGGTAGGCGTGGTCGAGGGTCCATCGCAGCCGCTCCAGCTGCAGCGCGGCCAGCTCGTCCGACGAGATCATGGCTCCTCCTCCCGCAGGCGCGGACACGCCGGCGCGACACGGATGTCTCCCTTGTCAGCTGACCGAATGTTCGGTAAACACATCATCGTCCGCAGGTCCTGTCAAGGGAGGGGCGACCATGTTCGACCAGCACAGGCAGACGCTCAGCCGGGCCATGGAGGCCATCGCCGAGCGGGGCTACTGGAGCGCCTACCCCGAGTCGCCGAGCCCCCGGGTCTACGGCGAGGACGCGGCCGAGCGGGGCAAGGAGGCCTTCGAGTCCTACCTGGGCAAGCCCTTCCCGCTCGACCAGCCGGGCACCGGCCTGTGGATCGGCGCCGAGCGCTCGCCGTACGGGATGGAGCTGGGGGTGACCTATCCGGAGCCGTCGCCCGAGCAGCTCGTCGACGTCGCCGGAGCCGCGATGCCCGCCTGGCGCGACGCGGGCCCGCAGGTGCGCGCGCAGGTCTGCGCCGAAATCCTGCACCGGATCAACCAGCGCAGCTTCGAGATCGCCAACGCCGTCCAGCACACCACCGGGCAGGCGTTCGTCATGGCCTTCCAGGCCGGCGGGCCCCACGCGCAGGACCGCGGGCTCGAGGCCGTCGCCTACGGCCTGGCCGCCATGACCGCCGCCCGGCCCCACGCGCGGTGGGAGAAGCCCGGCAAGGGTGATCCGCTGGTCATGGACAAGACGTTCACCGTCGTGCCGCGCGGCGTCAGCCTGGTCATCGGCTGCAACACCTTCCCCACCTGGAACGCCTACCCGGGGCTGTTCGCCTCGCTGGTCACCGGCAACCCGGTCATCGTCAAGCCGCACCCTGGCGCGATCCTGCCGCTGGCCATCACCGTGGCCGTCGCCAGGCAGGTGCTGGAGGAGGCCGGCTTCGACCCCAACCTCGTCACGCTCGCCGCCGAGGAGGGTCAGGGCCTGGCCACCCAGCTCGCCACTCATCCCGACGTGCGGATCGTCGACTTCACCGGCTCCACCGAGTACGGCGACTGGCTGGAGCGCAACGCCACCCAGGCGCTCGTGCACACCGAGAAGGCCGGGGTCAACCCGATCGTCGTCGACTCCACCGACTCCTACCGGGGCATGCTCGGCAACATCGCCTTCTCGCTGTCGCTCTACAGCGGCCAGATGTGCACGGCGCCGCAGAACATCCTCATCCCCTCCGGCGGCATCGAGACCGAGGCGGGTCACAAGAGCTTCGCCGAGGTGGCCGCCGACCTGGCCGGCGCCGTCACGCGGCTGCTCGGCGACGACACCAGGGCCGTCGAGTTCACCGGCGCGATCGTCAACGCGGGCGTGCTGGGCAGGCTGGAGGCGGCGCCCTCCCTCGGCGAGGTCGTCCTGGAGTCCAGGGCGGTGACCCACCCGTCCTTCCCCGAGGCGACCGTGCGCACCCCGGTGATCGTCAAGCTCTCCCAGGCCGACGAGGAGATCTACGGGCGCGAGCACTTCGGCCCGATCGCCTTCGTCATCGCCACGGGGTCCACCGAGGAGTCCCTGGCCGTGCTGCGGCGGACGATCTCGGCCCGCGGCGCGCTGACCGCCTCGGTGTACTCCACCTCCGCTCAGGTGCTCGAGGCGGCCGAGCGGGCGGCGCTCGACGCGGGGGTCAACCTGTCGTGCAACCTGACCGGCGGGGTGTTCGTCAACCAGTCGGCGGCCTTCAGCGACTACCACGGCACCGGGGCCAATCCGGCCGCCACCGCCTCGCTCACCGATCCGGGGTACGTGGCGGGCCGGTTCTTCGTCGTCCAGTCGCGTCGGCACGCCTGACCCGGCGGCGTGAGATGAGTGTGCGGGTCGCGGTGATCGGCGGCGGTCGCATGGGCGCCGGCATCGCCCAGGTCTTCCTCGCCACCGGCGCGCTGGTGACCGTCCAGGAGGCCGACGACCGCGCGGCAGGGGCGGCCGCCGAGCGCATCGCCAAGGGGCTGCGGACGGCCGAGTCCCGGCAGCTGGACGTGCGCGCCGCCGAGGCGCTGCGGCGGCTGTCTCTCGGCCCGGTGCCCGAGACGGCCGACCTGGTGATCGAGGCGGTGCCGGAGGACCCGAAGCTCAAGGCCGAGGTCCTGGCCGAGGCCGAGGCGCGCGTCGGGCCGCAGGCGCTGCTGGCCACCAACACCAGCTCGCTGTCCGTCAGTGAGCTGTCGGCCGCGCTGCGCGACCCGCACCGGCTGATCGGCCTGCACTTCTTCAACCCCGTCCCGGTCCAGCGCCTGGTCGAGATCGTCGTCACCCCGCACACGCCGCCCGCGGTGCTGGCCGCGGCCCGGCGGCACGTCGAGGCGCTGGGCAAGACGGGCGTGGTGGTCAACGACTCGCCCGGCTTCGCCACCAGCCGCCTCGGCGTGCTTCTCGGCCTGGAGGCCATCCGCATGGTCGAGGAGGGCGTCGCCGGCGCCGAGGACATCGACACCGCCATGACCCTCGGCTACAACCACCCCATGGGCCCGCTCCGGCTCGGCGATCTGGTCGGCCTCGACGTACGGCTGGCCATCGCCGTGTACCTGCACGCCAGGCTCGGTGCCCGCTTCGAGCCGCCCGCCCTGCTGCGGGCGATGGTGGCCAGAGGGGAGCTGGGCCGCAAGACGGGGAAAGGATTTTACATCTGGGACAGTTGACCGATTTGTGTTTCTTTGTGCACGTCCGGGGTATGGGTCTGCGGACCCTCGACTCCCAGGAGGACATGCGTGACCGGCCGCAGCTCGTTCCTGATCGTCGCCAACCGGTTGCCGGTGGACAGGACGACGGAACCCGACGGCACGGCCTCATGGCGCCGGAGCCCCGGCGGGCTCGTCACGGCCATCGCGCCCGTCATGCAGCGCCGCCAGGGCGCCTGGCTCGGCTGGCACGGCGCGCCGGACGAGCACCTGCGGCCGTTCGAGCACGAAGGCATGAGCCTGATCCCGGTCCCGCTGTCGGCCGAGGAGGTCGAGCTCTACTACGAGGGCTTCTCCAACGCCACCCTCTGGCCTCTCTACCACGACGTGGTCGCCACACCCGTCTTCGAGCGCCCCATGTGGGAGGCCTACCGGCGGGTCAACGAGCGCTTCGCCGACGCGGCCGCCGCGACCGCGGCGGAGGGGGCGGTCGTCTGGATCCAGGACTACCAGCTGCAGCTCGTACCCGCCATGCTCCGTGAGCGCCGGCCCGACCTGCGCATCGGCTTCTTCCTGCACATCCCCTTCCCGCCGGTCGAGTTGTTCTGGCGCCTGCCGTGGCGTACCGAACTGCTGGAGGGCCTGCTCGGCGCCGACCTGGTCGGCTTCCAGCTGCCGGGCGGCGCCTCCAACTTCATCAGGCTGTGCCGCCGCCTGCTCGGGCTGTCGTACAAGAGCAACGAGGTCTACGTCGGCGACCGCGTCGTCACCGCGCAGGCCTTCCCCATCTCGGTCGACTTCTCCGAACTCGACGTCCTGGTCCGCGAGCAGCACATCGTGCAGCGCGCCAAGGAGATCCGCGCCGAACTCGGCGACCCCGAGCACGTGCTGCTGGGCGTCGACCGGCTCGACTACACCAAGGGCATCGGCCAGCGCCTGGAGGCCTTCGGCGAGCTGCTGGGCGAGGGCCAGGTCAGCCCGGGCGAGGCGGTGTTCGTCCAGATCGCCACACCGAGCAGGGAACGTGTTGAGGAGTACCGCAGGCTCCGCGACGACATCGAGCTGCAGGTGGGCAGGATCAACGGCGAGCACTCCCTGCTCGGCCACCAGCCGATCCAGTACTTCCACCAGTCGCACGACCGCGACGAGCTGGCCGCCCTCTACCTGGCGGCCGACGTGATGGTCGTGACGCCGCTGCGCGACGGGATGAACCTGGTGGCCAAGGAGTACGTCTCCTGCCACCACGACCTGCGCGGGGCGCTGGTGCTGAGCGAGTTCGCCGGCGCCGCCGACGAGCTGCGGCAGGCCTACCTGGTCAACCCCTACGACGTCGAGGGGCTCAAGCGGACGATGATGACCGCCATGCGGGCCACCCCGCACGAGGTGGCCCGTCGGATGCGCGCGCTGCGCCGGCGGGTGTCTACCTACGACGTCGACCGCTGGGCGAGCGAGTTCCTCACTGCTCTGGAGTCTTGAGCGACTTCCAGGCCAGGTAGCGCTTCTTCGCGGTCTTGTTGACCACGATCTGGGCGACCTGCATGCCCACGCCCATCACCACCGCGTAGCCGATCGCCTCGGCCATGCCGACCTCGTCGGACTCGGTGTCGACGGGCGGCTGCTTGCCGGTCACCTTCACCCAGGCGTAGCCGAGCAGCTTCTTGGCCGCCCAGGCGGTGGCTAGACCCACCAGGCCGCCGATCACCCGCCACGCCAGGTCGGGCTTCTCCTCTGTCTTCATGTGTGCAACCCTATTCGCCTTCGCCGCGTACCATTTGGAGGCATGACTCAGCGATCACGCCCTGTGCCCATGCCCGAGAAACCCACTCTCGACGGCCTGGAGCAGGTATGGGTAGAGCGCTGGGACTCCGACGGCGTCTACCGCTTCGACCGGTCGAAGACGCGGGAACAGATCTACTCCATCGACACCCCGCCGCCGACCGTCTCCGGCTCGCTCCACGTCGGACACGTCTTCTCCTACACCCACACCGACACCATCGCCCGTTACCAGCGGATGCGCGGGCGCGAGGTCTTCTACCCCATGGGGTGGGACGATAACGGCCTGCCGACCGAGCGCAGGGTGCAGAACCACTTCGGGGTGCGCTGCGACGCCTCCGTGCCCTACGACCCCTCCTTCCGGCCGCCCGACAAGCCGGGCAAGCAGCAGATCAGCATCTCCCGGCGCAACTTCGTCGAGCTGTGCGAGCGGCTCACCCTGGAGGACGAGAAGGCCTTCGAGCACCTGTGGCGGCGGCTGGGCCTGTCGGTCGACTGGAGCCTGACCTACGCCACCATCGACGGCGCCTCCCGCGCCGCCTCCCAGCGCGCCTTCCTGCGCAACCTGGCCAGGGGCGAGGCCTACCAGGCCGAGGCGCCGACGCTGTGGGACGTCACCTTCCGCACCGCCGTCGCCCAGGCCGAGCTGGAGGACAGGGAGTGGCCGGGCGCCTTCCACCGCGTCTCCTTCTACGGTGACCAGGGCCCGGTCTGGATCGAGACCACCAGGCCCGAGCTGATCCCGGCCTGCGTCGCCCTCGTCGCCCACCCCGACGACGAGCGCTACCAGCGCCTGTTCGGCACCAGCGTGCTGTCGCCGCTGTTCGGCGCCGAGGTGCCGGTCCTGGCCCACCACCTGGCCGAGCCCGACAAGGGCTCCGGCATCGCGATGATCTGCACCTTCGGCGACGTCACCGACGTCACCTGGTGGCGCGAGCTCAACCTGCCCACCAGGCCCGTCATCGGCTGGGACGGCAGGCTGCTGCCCGAGCCGCCGGACGGCGTGGAGGCCGAGCCGTACAAGGAGCTGGCGGGCAAGACCGTCCACAGCGCCCGCGAGCGGATCGTCGAGATGCTGCGCGCCTCCGGCGACCTCGCCGGCGAGCCCCGCCCCGTCAGCCGCCCGGTGAAGTTCTACGAGAAGGGCGACAAGCCCCTCGAGATCGTCACCACCCGCCAGTGGTACATCCGCAACGGCGGGCGCGACGCCGAGCTGCGCGAGCGGCTGCTGGCCAGGGGCGCCGAGCTGGTCTGGCACCCGCCGCACATGCGGGTGCGCTACGACAACTGGGTCAAGGGCCTGGCGGGCGACTGGCTGATCTCCCGCCAGCGTTTCTTCGGCGTGCCGTTCCCCGTCTGGTACGAGGTCGACACCGGGGCGCTGATCCTGCCGGCCGAGGACACGCTGCCCGTCGACCCCTCCTCCGACGTGCCGCCCGGCTACACCGAGGACCAGCGCGGCGTGCCGGGCGGGTTCGTCGGCGACACCGACGTCATGGACACCTGGGCCACCTCGTCGCTGTCGCCGGAGATCGTCGGCGGCTGGGAGCAGGACCCCGACCTGTTCGCGCGGGTCTTCCCGATGGACCTGCGGCCCCAGGCCCACGAGATCATCCGCACCTGGCTGTTCTCCACGGTGGTCCGCGCCCACCAGGAGTTCGACTCGCTGCCGTTCAGGAACGTGGCGATCTCGGGCTGGATCCTCGATCCCGACCGCAAGAAGATGTCGAAGTCCAAGGGCAACGCCACCACGCCCATGGCGATGCTGGAGGAGTACGGCTCCGACGCCGTCCGCTACTGGGCGGCGGGCGGCCGTCCCGGCACCGACACCGCCTTCGACACCGGCCAGATGAAGATCGGCCGCCGGCTGGCGATCAAGATCCTCAACGCGTCGAAGTTCGTGCTCGGCTTCCCCGAGGGAGACCGGGTCACCGAGCCGCTCGACCTGTCGATGCTGGCCGCGCTGGCGCAGACGGTGCGTGAGGCCACCGACGCCTTCGAGGGCTACGACTACGCGCGGGCCCTGGAGGTGGCCGAGCGCTTCTTCTGGTCCTTCTGCGACGACTACCTCGAGCTGGTCAAGGCCCGCGCCTACGACGGCGACGCGGCGGCCTCCTCCGCGCACGCCGCGCTCAGGCAGGCGCTCGACGTGCAGCTGCGGCTGTTCGCGCCGTTCCTGCCGTTCGTCACCGAAGAGGTGTGGTCGTGGTGGCGTGACGGGTCGGTCCACCGCGCCTCGTGGCCCGTGGCCGAGCCAGGCCAGGGCGACCCCGCGCTGCTGGCGGAGGTGTCGGAGGTGCTGCGGCAGGTCCGCAAGGCCAAGTCAGAGGCCAAGGTGTCGATGCGCGCCGAGATCGCCAGGCTCACCGTCGGCACGCCGCAGGCCGGGCTGGTCCGCCAGGGCGCCGACGACCTGTGCGGCTCCGGCAACGTCGACGAGTTCGTGCTGGAGCCGGCCGAGGAGCTGACCGTCTCCGTCGAACTGGCGTGATTTGCGGGGGTACGGCCCGCGCCGTACCCCCGGATCTTTCGTCGACGGCGATAACCGCGCGCGTTCGGGCCGGTGACATGCCAGTCTTGAACATGTGTTCTCCGACCGCCCAACCCAGCTGGTACCTCCCGTCGTGGCCAAGATGGCCGCCTGGAGTGCGTGTCTGATCGTCGTCGGCGTGGTCGTCTACGTCTTCGCCTCGATAGTGGCCAGGCTCAGCTTCGTGGCACTGCCGGTGGCGATCGCGCTGTTGCTGACCGCGCTGCTCTTTCCGCTGACCAGCAGGCTGACCCGTGCGGGTCTGCGGCCCATCTACGCCACCTGGATCACGCTGCTGATCGCGCTCGCCGTCCTGGTCGGCGCGGGCTGGCTCATCGGGGCCAGGGCCAGCGACGAGTTCCCGACCGTGGTCGACCAGGTGCAGAAATCGATCAACGAGCTGCGCGACTGGCTGGTGACCGGACCCATCCACCTCGACACCAAGCAGCTCGACGACTGGGTCCAGACCATCACCAACCAGCTGAAGACCTCGCAGGCCGCCCTCACCAACACCGTGCTGACCGCGGGGCAGGTCGCCATCGAGGTGCTCGCCTCGATCGTGCTCATGCTGTTCGTGACCTTCTTCCTGCTCAAGGACGGCGACCGGATCTGGTCGTGGTTCCTCAAGGGCTTCGGCGGGATGTCCTCGCGCGTCGACCGGGCGGGCCGGGCCGCGTGGACCACCGTCTCCCACTACGTGCAGGGCACGGTGGCCGTCGCCGCCGTCCACGGCCTGCTCATGGGCATCGTGCTGGCCGGGCTCGGCGTGCCGCTGTGGGCGCCGCTGGCCATCCTCATCTTCCTGGCCAGCTTCATCCCCATCATCGGCATCTTCATCGCCGGCACGGTGGCCACGCTGGTCACTCTCGGCACCACCAGCCCGCTCAAGGCGCTGATCTTCCTGGCGGTGCTCATCGTCGAGCAGCAGCTGGAAAACCACGTGCTGCAGCCGCTCATCGTGGGGCGGGCGCTCAACTTCCACCCTCTGGCGATCATCATCGTGCTGGCCGTGGGCGGCATCCTCGGCGGCATCGCGGGGGCGGCCGTGGCCGTACCCGTCGCGGCGGTCATCTACCGGGCGCTCCCCGAGCTCCGGCACGAGACCCGCGCGCTGCCACCGGCGGAGAAGCCGCCGCCCCCGACGGCGGAGACGCCACCATCGCCGCAGCCGCCCGCGGAGAAGGAATCCGAGCAGTCCAAGGGGTAGTCTCATGCCTCATGACGCGTACGTTGGGGTGTAGCGAGGAGACCGCATGACCGTAGAGGTGCTCATTCACCGCCTCGACCCCGACCTGCCGGCGCCGAGCTACGCCCACCCGGGCGACGCGGGGGCGGATCTGGTGGCCGCGGCGGACGTCGAGCTGCTGCCGGGCGAGCGGGCACTGGTCGGCACCGGCGTGGCGATCGCGCTGCCCGACGGCTACGCCGCCTTCGTGCACCCACGGTCCGGTCTGGCCGCCAGGCACGGCGTCACGCTCGTCAACGCGCCGGGCACCGTCGACGCCGGCTACCGGGGCGAGATCAAGGTGACGCTTCTCAACACCGACACCAAGGAGCCGGTCCGGCTGCGCCGCGGCGACCGCATCGCCCAGCTGGTCGTCCAGCGGGTCGAGCGGGCCACCTTCTACGAGGTCGAGCGGCTGCCCGGCTCCGTGCGCGGGGACAACGGCTTCGGTTCCACGGGCAGATAGGGAGTGATCGACAGTGTTCCGACGTCGCAGGCGTGAGCAGCCCGAGCAGGCTGCCGCCGAGGCGGCCGTCCAGCAGCCGCAGGACATACGCGAATCGGGCCCGTGGGACGCCGACGAGCCGCACCCCGAGGCCGACCGCGTCGATCTCGGCGGCATGCGCGTCAACATCGGCTCTGGCTTCGACGTGCAGATCGCGGTGGCCGGCGACCAGCCGATCGGCGTGGTGGTCATCCAGGGCGACAGCGCCCTGCAACTGCACGCCTTCGCCGCGCCCAAGCGGGGCGGGCTGTGGGAGGAGGTCAGGACCAAGCTGGCCGCCAGCGTGAAGGAGGCGGGCGGCGCGGTCGAGACGACCGAGGGCCCGTTCGGCCCCGAGCTCGTCGGCACCATCCCCGCCGAAGGCGGCGCCCAGCCGGTCCGCTACGTGGGCATCGACGGCCCGCGCTGGTTCCTGCGCGCGGTGATCAACGGCAAGGCCGCCGTCGACGCCGCCGCGGCCGGGCCGTTCGAGACCGTCATCCGCGACGTCGTCGTGGTCCGCGGCGAGGAGCCCATGGCTCCCGAAGAGCCCATCCTGCTGCGCATTCCCGGCGACCGGCACGCCGCGCCTGGCACCCAGGAAGCCGGTCTCGACCCGTTCACGAGAGGGCCGGAAATCACCGAGACCCGTTGAGCGCCGCATCGCATAAGCTGGGTCATCATGACTAGTACGGCAGAGCCCTCCAAACGCGGGGGATTGCGCGGATTCTTCAGCAGACTGGCCTCCACGCAGGCCGAGCTGGAGGCCGAGGAGCTGCGGGAAGACGCCGACCAGGCGGGCGCCACGCCGATCGTCTCCTGCGGAGGCAGGCGGCGCTTCTGCGTAGCGGGTACGCTACGAACGGTGACGTTGCGGCCCCGGGGCGGCGCCCCCGCGCTGGAGGCCGAGCTCTACGACGGCTCCGACGTGATCGACCTGGTGTGGCTGGGCCGACGCAAGATCGCCGGCATCGAGCCGGGCCGCGCCGTCAAAGCCGAGGGCCTGGTCAGCATGCAAGACGGGCGCAAGGTGATGTTCAACCCGCGCTACGAACTGCGCCCAGGCGCCTGACAGGGAGCTAGCGAACACGTGACAGAGCAGGCTACGGCACACCAGACCGTTGAGGCGGCCATCAGGGCGCAGCTGTCGAAGGCGCTCGGCGGCATCCGCGGCATCGTGGAGGCCGCGGTGCCGACCATCGCCTTCACCGTGTCGTGGCTGGTGACCGGGCAGCTCAACAAGTCGCTCATCATCAGCGCGTCCATCGCGGGCGTGCTGCTGGTGGCGCGCCTCGCGCAGCGCTCCACGCCACAGTTCGTGATCAACAGCCTGATCGGCATCGGCATCGGCTGGTTCTTCGCCTCCCGCACCGGTGACGCGCGCGACGTCTACCTGCCGGGCATCCTGTACAACGCCGGATACGCCGCGGCCATGCTGGTCTCCATCCTGGCCCGATGGCCGGTCGTCGGCTTCATCATCGGCTCGGTCACCGGCGATCCCACCGGGTGGCACAAGGAGCCGAGCGTCGTGAAGCTGTGCACCAGGCTGACATGGCTGCTCATGCTGCCGTGCGTGGTGCGGGTGGCGGTGCAACTGCCGATCTACCTGTTCGGCGGCGGCGACGAGGCGATCGCCGCGCTGGGCATCGCCAAGGTGCTGATGGGCTGGCCGCTGCAGGTCGCCAGCCTGGCCGCGATGGCCTGGATCCTCAGCCGCGGCCGCACCCCCATCGCCGCCGCGGTCTGAGCGCTTCGCCGGTACGGCAGGCGCAGAAGAGGCCACCGGGGTCACCGGTGGCCTTTCGTCATTCCCGGCTCGGCATTCCCGGCGCCCTGAGAGCCCGCCGTCACGTCTGTCCGGCGCTCTGAGAGCCCGCGGTCACGTCGTGATCGCCGGCGGGTGGGTGGGCGAACCCCTGGTCAGGCGGTGGCGCCCGACGCGGTGGACAGGACGAGTGACGCGACGGCCAGCGCGAGGAAACCGCCGGGGAAGGCGATGTTGTGGAACACCCGCGTGCGCACGTGGAGGGCGACGGCGCCGACGAAGAACAGGACGAGTCCGATCGCGGCGGCGATCCCGATGAACGGAACACCCAGGAGCCCGAGCAGGAGCCCGGCGGCGCCGGCGGCTTTCAGGGCGGCCAGCAGCGGGATCCACGAGTGCGAGATGCCCAGCTCAGCCGAGTTGGCCAGGACGAACCGGGCCCGAGCGAAGTCGGCGGAAGCGGCCCCGGCGTTCACCACGATCGTGACGAGGGTGACCAGGACATAGGCGATGGACATGCGGAGGGCCTCCGTTCGGCCGGGATGCGGCAAGTGTCGGCGAGGTCGGGTGGCCGGGGTGTCTCCACCACCGCGGACCGTCCGAGCCACCTGTACCAAGCCTCGTCGAGCGCCGGCTTGGACGTCCAATACCTGCATCTATAACCTGACGGCATGGATGTCGACATCCGGTTGCTGCGATACTTCGTCGCCGTGGCGGAGGACGGCAGCCTCACCCGGGCCGCGGAACGGCTGTTCGTGTCGCAACCGGCGCTGACCAAGCAGATCAGGCAGCTCGAATCGCAGCTCGGCGTACGGCTGTTCACCCGTTCCCGAGCCGGCATGGCTCTCACCGAACCGGGCCAGGCCCTGGCGGAGCAGGTCCCCGCCCTGCTGGACGACTGGGACCGGGTGCTGCGGGAGACCAGACGCGTGGCCGGCCGGGCGGCCCGCGTGCTGCGGGTCGGCTTCCTGGCCAGCGCCGCCAACGAGGCCACCCAGGACATCATCGCGGCCTTCGCCCGGCGGCGGCCGGGCTGGCGGGTCGACATGCGCCAGGCGGCATGGTCGGACCCGGCGGCCGGACTCGCCGACGGAGAGGTCGACGTCGCCCTGCTGCGCCTGCCCTTTCCCGGCCAGGACGCCCTGCGCGTCGAGGTGCTGTTCACCGAGCCCCGCTGGGTCGCGCTGCCCTCGGCGCACCCGCTCGCCACACGGGAGCTGATCCCCTTCCGGGACCTGTGGGACGAGCCGTTCGTGGCGGCCCCGCCCGAACCCGGCCCCTGGCGGGACTACTGGCTGGCGGTCGACGAGCGTGACGGCCACCCGGTCCGCATCGGCGCCGTCACCGACCAGCCGGACGACTGGCTCAGCGCGATCGCCAACGGGTACGGCATCGCCCTGGCCCCCGAATCGGCCGCCCGGTTCTACGCGCGACCCGGCGTCACCTACCGGCCGGTCAGCGGTGTCGGCCCCAGCGAGGTCGGCGTCGCCTGGGCCCCGGCCGACGACGCCAACCCGATCGTCCAGGACTTCGTCGGCTGCTGTCTGGCCAGCCGGTGAGCCGGGGGCGTCGGCTCCGGCGCTGCTCATCTGATCGTTCAGAGGTCGTCGGCTGCTGGCTGGTCAGCCGGGGGGGCATCGGCTCCGGCCACGGCGTTGACGGTCTGATCGTTCAGGAGGTCGTCCGCTCCTGCCGGGACGGCCGGTCGCCGGGTTGTCGGTGGGCCGGGCCGGTGTGGTGGGGCGTCTGCTGACGGTGCGGGCCTTGTCGGTCAGGATGTGGGCGCTGCCGTCCGGACGGCCTGCCATCCCGGTTCCGGTCCGAGCCCAGGGTTCGAGAACGGGGCATCTCATGCGAGTGTTGACGTAACGGGATGAGAACGGCGACAGGGGTGGAAGCGGAGCGTGGGTGAGCCCTCCGGGATACGGCTGGTCGGCGGCAGGTACCTGCTGTCCGACGAACTGGGGCGTGGCGGGATGGGCGTCGTGTGGCGAGCCCACGACCAGGTGCTCGACCGGCCCGTGGCGCTCAAGCAGGTGCTGGTCCCCGGCTGGATGGCCGACAAGGACAGGGAGCGCGCGTTCGCCCGGGTGCTGCGCGAGGCCAGGGCGGCGGCGCGGCTGCGCAACCCCTATGTGATCACCATCCACGACGTGGTCATGGACGAGGGCCATCCGTGGATCGTCATGGAACTGCTCGCCGCCTCCTCCCTGGCCCAGGCGGTGGCGCGGACCGGCCCGCTGCCGGAGCAGGTCGCCGCCGACATCGGCGTCAAGGTCCTGGACGCCCTGCGCACCGCCCACACCGCGGGAATCACCCACCGGGACGTCAAGCCGGCCAACGTCCTCCTGCTCGACGACGGGGGAGTGGTGCTGACCGACTTCGGCATCGCGCACGTCGCCGACTCCCCGACGCTCACCGCGACCGGCATGCTCATGGGGTCGCCCGCGTACATGGCGCCCGAACGGCTCGAAGGCGCGCCCGCCACCGAGGCGAGCGACCTGTGGGCGCTGGGGGCGACGCTGTACACGGCGGTGGAGGGCGTCCCGCCGTACCCGATGGACAGCCCCGTCGCGATCATGGCCGCCATCCTCATGCGGGAGCCGCGGCCGATGCGGCGCGCCGACCGGCTGGAGGGGGTCGTGCTGGGGCTCATGCGCAAGAATCCCGCCGAGCGGCTGTCACACGAGCCGGCCGCCGCGGCCCTGCGCCGGGTGGCGGCGCGACCGCCGGGAGAGGAGGGGCGCCGGCGGCGGGGCTCGCGGGCGCTGGCGGCGCTGGTCCGGGACCCGGACGCCGCCGGTCCTCATCCCGACGCCCCGACCACCCCCGGCCCCACCGCCCCACGCCCCGCCGCCCCGGACTCCGCTGCCCCCGACTCCGCCGCCTCGGGTACGCCCCTCCCGGGTTCCGTCGCCCCACGCCCCGCCGCCCCGGACTCCGCTGCCCCCGACTCCGCTGCCTCGGACTCCGCTGCCGCAGGTACGCCCGTTCCGGGTTCCGCCGCGTCGGGCTCTACCGGCTCGGGCACGGTCGTCCCGGGTTCCGCCGCGTCGAGTCCCACCATGCCGGGCCCCGCCGTCCCGGGTTCCACCATGCCAGGCCCCGCCGTCCCAGGTCCCACCGCGTCGGGTCCCACTGCGTCGGGGCCCACTGCGTCGGGTTCCGCCGCGTCGGGTCTCGCCTCCCCGGCCGGGTCCACGGGCTCGGCGGGGGACGGCGGCTCCGCCGGGCCCGTGGGGTCAGCGGACGACGACAGCCCGAGCAGGTCCTGGGGTCCTGCCACACCCGCCGGTTCCGCCGCTCCCGCCGCTCCCGCCGACCCCGTCGGGCCGGTCAGGTCTGCTGGTCCTTCTGGTGCTGAGGACCCTGCCGGTCCCGCTGGTTCGGCCGATGCTTCTGGGCCCGCAGGACCCGCGAGGCCTTCGGGTCCTGCGGGACCTGCCGAAGGCGGCACGTCTTCGGGGACTGCCGGTCTCGTTGGGTCTACGGGCCCGGCCGGAGCCGGGTCTGACGGGTCTCTCGGGTCCGCCGGTGATGCCAGGTCTTCCGAGGCGGCCGGGGCTGTCGGCCCTGGTGGGGCTATCGGAGGCGGTCAGGCTTCCGGTCCTGTGGGTGCCGGGGCGGGGGCGGCTGGTGCCTCGCCGGACGAAGCGGCCAGTGGTCCCGCCGGGGTGGCAGGTCGAGGCAGGTCGGTGGACTCCGGTGAAGCCGCCGGGTCGGATCGGTCCGGGGGGTCGGATCGCTCGGCGGGGTCCGGTCGCTCCGCCGGGTCGGATCGCTCCGCCAGGCCGGATCGGTCCGGAGGGTCGGGTCACGTCGCGGGGCCCGGTGGCTCTGCCGCGTCCGATCTCTCCGCCGGGTCAGGAGCGGGGGCGGCCGGTCGTGAGGCGAGCGCTGGTTCGGCCGAGGTGCCGCAGGAGCGTGCCCAGGGCGTGGGCGGCGCGCCGCGGGACGGCGCCGCCGTACGGGCGGGCAGGCGGGTGGCGGCGGGGCTCAGGGTCGTGGCGATGATCGCGGCCACCGCCGGGACGGCCGCCTACGCGCTGTCCTGGACGGCCGCGTCCTTCGCCGGGCCGGCCACCGCGCTGCTGGTGCTGTTCGCCGCCTTCGCGCTGCTGGCCGCCGTGCTGCCCGGGTCGCTGCTGCCCGGCGGCGCCACGGCGGCGACCGTGACCAGGGCGCTGCCGTTCGTCGCGTTCGCCGGATACCTGGGCGGCTACCAGAGCGGCGGCGGATCGGCGGTGACCATGGCCATGGTCTACGCGCTGATGTGCGCGTGGACGGCTGTGACGGCGGTCCGCACCTGGCCGTGGTCGAGACCCGCGGCGGTCGTGGCGGCCGCCGCGGTGGTCTGCTTCGCGGTCCTGGCGGTGACGCGGCTCTGGACCGACCTGGCGGCGCCGGCCGGTCCTGCAGTGCCGATCCACGCGATGACGGACGAGGTCACGCTGGCCGCCTGGATGGCGGCCACCCTGTGGGGGTGGTGGGCGGCCCGCCGTACCGGCTAGCTACTTGCTCCTGAAAAAGGGGTTTTGAGGTTCGGGCGGGATCTTGCCATCGGTCCAGGCTTGATCGGGTTGACTGGTGGTCGGGTCCGCCAGGGGTGGCAGCTGGCAGTCAGCCGCCGATCGCGGCCATCCGCTGCAGGTTGTAGGCGAAGATCCCCAGCCCGGCCCAGATCTGGGCGCCTTGGATGCGGCGCAGCCGGGTCCGTCGGAGTCCGAATTGCCGTTTGAGGTGGCTGATCCGGGCTTCGACCCCCACTCTCCAGTTGCGCATCCGCCGGAAGCTGCGGGTGTGCTCGTGCTCGCGCCGCGTCTTGCTGAGGGTGCCGCCGCGTTGCAGGCCGATGTGCTGCACACCCAGGTCGGCCAGGGCCTTGTCGGCTGCCGCGGTACCGAATCCGCGATCGCCGACCACGGTGGTCGGGACCCGGCCGGTCCGCTCGATGACCTGCTCGACAGCCGGGACCAGCTGGGGAGCATCACCAGGATTGCCCTGGTTCAGCCTGTGGAAGCAGATGAAGCCGCGTTCGTCTTCGGCCACCAGCAGGGTGTAGCCGAACTGGGTCGGGTGCTGGGGCTTGCCCTTGCGGATCGGGCGGGCATCGGGGTCGGCCAGCGACACCATCCGGTCGGGGATGGTGCGGTTGCCGGCCAGGCGTTGCCCGGTCTGGGCCAGCAACCGCTCGGTGCCCGACACCGTCTGCTCAAGGTCGTCGATCAGGCGGGCGAGACGCGGGGAAGGACACCGCGATAAGGCGCGGCGGGCATTGCGGATCACCGGTGCCACCTGCGCCAGCGTCGTGGCCGCGATGTCGGCGACCTCACCGGTGAGCCGATCGATTTCCCCCATCGCCTGGCCTGTGCGCCGCCGCAGCGTGCGGCTGATCTGCTTCAGCCGCCGCCCCGCAGACCGGCTCCGGTTGCGAAACGGGGTCCGAATCGCCGCGCCCGCCGCCTTGACGCGCCGCACCAACCCACCCAGCTTGCGGACCCCGTGCTCCAGCAGGTCGGCATCGGTGGGATGGTCGATATCGGCCTCGACCACGGTGGTGTCGATGCGCAGCTTGCGTCCTCGCAGCAGCTTGTCCTCGGCGAGCTTGCCCACCAGCGCGGTGTTGAGCTGCTCGAACACCTCCGGCCCCGCCCGCCGTACCAGTTTGATCAATGTGGTGGAATGCGGCACCCGCCCGTCCAGCGGAATGCGGCAGAAGCGACGCCAGCTGATGGAATCGGCGACCTCCCGGCACAGCACCTCATAGCCCAGCTGATAGCGGTGTTTGAGGTACAACATCCGCACCAGGCAGGAGACAGGCACCGACGGGCGGCCCAGCTGGGCGTGGAACATGCTCCGCCACGGCGCGATGAACCGCTCATCATCGAGGTAGACGTCGATCCGGGCCAACTCCTGCGGCAGTCGCGTCACCTCCTCTGGCAGCAGCGTCTCCCACAACGCGATCTGTTGTCCCGAGACCCGAAGCACCGGCTACCACCTTCGGCGGAAATGACACCAACGTCATTCTCAACCCGCCGAGCCTCCCAGCGCTGTGATTGCCGAGGTCAGAAGTGCTTACCTCGAGGACTTCTTCAGGAGTAAGTAGCTAGATGCCCCAGATCTGGGCAGATGTGCCGTTGCACCGGTAGAGCTGCATCGCGAGGCCCGCCGCCGTCGAGCCACCCGGGACGTCGAGGCAGTGGCTGCGGGTTCCGGAGACTCGTGAGATCAACGGCCCGTCAAGGTCGTCGGGGCCCTCCCCAACCGGGTGTTCCCACAGCTCGTTACTGATGGTGTTGCAGGTCCATTGCACTATCGGCGTTCCGTTCGTGGCACCGCCAAGGGCGTCCAGGCACAGGCCGCTGTTGATGTTGCGGTAGCGGAACATTTTCCCGCCCAGCGGCAGGAGGATCGGCATCGGCTCCCACTGCTGGGCAGGGTTCCTAAAATCGCAGATCTCCTGAACGATCGCCGCGCCCTGCTCAAGCGACGCGCCCACCGGCTGGAGGCATTTGAGAGAGGGAGACGACAGGTAGTTCAGGATGGGTATGCCCACGGCGGTTGCGGCCGACGAGGGCTGGGTCCCCGCCAGAAGCGTGGCGGCCGCGCCGATGATGAGCAGAGAGGCCGACCTGCGGCGGAATTTCATCGTCTTCTCCATTTGCTGCCGTTGCGACTTTTCCGGGCCGGCCCTGGTGGCCGCCCATCAGGTAGGTGTTCCACCGTGTTCCACCGGGTCCATCTCCTGTGGAACGGCTTGGAACGCCTAACTGATCGAAAGCCCCGATCTGTGAAAGGAATCGCACCTTGCGCAAACGCCGACTAGCCGCCTTGTTCTCCGCCGCGGCGATAACGACTGCCGCCGGACTGACGGCCGCATCGCCGGCCCAGGCCGCCAGCCCGATCGTCAAGCTCGTGAGCGTCCAGTTCCCCAACGAGTGCCTGCAGCCCGCCTCCCTCAACCAGGGGGCCGCGGTCATCCAGATGTCCTGCAAGGGCTCCACCGTTCAGCAATGGACGGTCGAATCCGTCAACTCGACAAGGGTCCACCTGCGCAACAGGGCCAGCCAGTTCTGCATGGACGCCTTCGGTGGGGCCGCCAACGGAACGCCCATCATCCAGTGGCCCTGCAACACCATCAGCAACGAGAACTGGAGCTTCGGTATCACCAACAACCTGCTGTCGTCAGGAGTCTCCAACACCTTCAGCCACTGCATCGCGACACCGGGAGCGCAGGACGGCCTGCCGATGGAGTTGCGGTTCTGTGATGGCAACATCTCGCAACTCTGGAACCGTCCCGCGGGATGAGATCGCGGCGGCCGTCGGTCCTCATCACGGTGGACGGGCGGGCCGCGCGATCAGAAGTCGGGTCGCCCGGGAGAGATTCCCCGGGCGACCCGACTTCTTGAGAGCACATGCCCTCCAGCGTGTCCTCCTCCGGCACCCCGCCGGGGACGAGCGCGCGTGGGCGCGCATCAACGGCCGCATGGACTTCCTGATGGCGGCACCGATCGATATCGCGGGCGCTGATCTGGCCGCGGAGATGGGTGGCGGCTTCCACAGACCACCGGAGGTACTGCAGGCCCAGCTCGTCAGGCTCGACCGACAAGTTCTACGTGTTGATCGTTTGGCTCCACACGTGCTTCAGGGGCTAACGCACGTTTTCGCGGTCAGCACCCGGCAGGGGGGCGATCAGCATCGTCCCAGCATGTCACCGCTGCCCTGGCCAGGTGGGACGATCTGACGCGTCCGCTCAGCCGGCCGCGGCGAACTTGCCGGCACCGTACGCTCGGAATGCGCCCGGGCGCCTGGCCGGGTCGACGGTGGGATGGGGGCTGACCACGTCACGCTGTGCCGGTGCCAGCCAACCACCCCGGCCCGACCTGGGCGCTCAGGGAGCGGCCAGGGCAATGGCGTGGACGGTCACGCCAGCCGCCGGTGTGCCTGCGGCCGCCGAGCCTCCCAGCGCTGTGATTGCCGAGGTCAGAAGTGCTTACCTCGAGGACTTCTTCAGGAGTAAGTAGCTAGTGGGGGGACAGGAGCTGGGCCAGCTCCTCCTCGACCTCCTGGCTGGCGACGAACATCAGCTCGTCACCGGCCTCCAGCGGGTCGTCGGCGGAGGGCACCAGCACGCGTCCCTCGCGCAGGATCGCCACCAGCGCCGAGTCGACCGGCCACGGCACCGAGCCGGCGCGCTGGCCCACGACGGGCGCGTCCTCGGGCAGGGTCAGCTCGACCAGGTTGGCCTGCCCCTGGCGGAAGGTCATCAGGCGGACCAGGTCGCCGACGCTGACCGCCTCCTCGACCAGGGCCGACAGCAGGCGCGGGGTGGAGACCGCGACGTCGACGCCCCACGACTCGTTGAACAGCCACTCGTTGTTGGGGTGGTTGATGCGGGCGACCACGCGTGGCACGCCGTACTCGGTCTTGGCCAGCAGGGAGACCACCAGGTTGACCTTGTCGTCGCCGCTGGCGGCCACCACGACATGGCAGTTGTTGAGCCCGGCCTCGTCGAGGGAGGAGATCTCGCACGCGTCGGCGAGCAACCATTCGGCGCGCGGCACCGCGTCGATCTTGATCGCCTTGGGGTCGCTGTCGATCAGCAGGACCTCGTGACCGTTTTCCAGGAGCTCGGCGGCGATGGAACGGCCGACCGCGCCGGCGCCGGCGATCGCGATGCGCATCAGTGCTCCCCTTCCGGTGCGGCGGCCAGCACCTTGTTGATCCGGTCCATGTCGTTCTCGGCGGCGATCACGTGCAGGACGTCGCCTTCCTGCACCACCGTGTCGTGCCGGGTGACCAGCGCCTCGCCCATCCGGTTGACGAAGGCGACCCTGATGCCGGCGACGTCCTCCAGCGTGGTGACCTTGGTGCCGATCCACGCGGGGTTGGTGGCGACCTCGGCCAGCACGACCGTGCCCGTGGGGTCGCGCCACAGCGGCTCGGCGCCCTCGGGCAGGATGCGCCGCAGGATCTGGTCGGCGGTCCACCGGACGGTGGCCACCGTGGGGATGCCGAGCCGCTGGTAGACCTCGGCTCGCCGGGAGTCGTAGATGCGCGCCACGACGTTGTCGACGCCGAACGTCTCCCGCGCCACCCGGGCGGAGATGATGTTGGAGTTGTCGCCGCTGCTGACGGCCACGTAGGCGGCCGCCGACTCGATGCCCGCCTCCTGAAGCACGTCGCGGTCGAATCCGATGCCGGTGACCCGGCGGCCCCTGAACCCGGCCCTCAGTCGCCTGAACGCCTGCGGGTCACGATCAATGATCGCGACCGAATGGCCGTTGTCCTCCAGGATGTGGGCGATGGTCGACCCGACCCGCCCGCATCCCATGATCACGATATGCATGTGCTCCCCACGGGTTGCCTTCTCCTCAGTATGGCGCGCGGGGGGAGCGCCATGTCGGTGGGGAGGGGAAGGGCGACTAGCATCTTCACGTGGCGAAGGTGACAGATCTTGTCAAGCGTCTCCTGGTAGGACGCGCGCTCCGTAGCGGGCAGCTTCATGAACAGCTGCTGCCCAAACGGGTTGCGTTGCCCGTTTTCGCGAGCGACGCGCTCTCCTCCGTGGCGTACGCGCCGCAGGAGATCCTCGTCATCCTCTCCCTTGCCGGCGTCTCGTTCTACCGCTACAGCCCGTGGGTCGCCGCCGCGGTCGTCATCGTCATGCTCACCGTGGTCGCCTCCTACCGGCAGAACGTCCACGCCTACCCCAGCGGCGGCGGCGACTACGAGGTCGCCACCGTCAACCTCGGCAAGAACGCGGGGCTCACCGTCGCCAGCGCCCTCCTCGTCGACTACGTGCTCACAGTGGCGGTGTCGGTGGCCAACGGCGTCGACTACGTGGGCGCCACGGTCCCCTTCGTCGCCGAGCACAAGCCGACCGTCGCCATCGTCATCGTCATCCTCCTCACGATCGTGAACCTGCGCGGCATCCGCGAGTCGGGCGTCGCCTTCGCCGTCCCCACCTACGCCTTCATGATCGCGGTGCTCGGCATGGTCACATGGGGCGGCTTCCGGCTGCTGGTCCTGGGCGAGGACCTGCAGGCGCCCACCGCGGGCTTCCAGGTCGTGCCCGAGATGACGGACCTGACCTCCTTCGCCGCCGCCTTCCTCGTCCTGCGCGCCTTCTCCTCCGGCTGCGCGGCGCTGACCGGTGTCGAGGCCATCAGCAACGGCGTGCCGGCCTTCCGCAAACCCAAGAGCAAGAACGCGGCGACCACGCTGCTCATGATGGGCCTGATCGCCGTCACCATGTTCTCCGGCATCATCGCCCTGGGGCTGGTCTCGGGCGTCACCGTGGCCGAGCCGCAGCACGTCGCGCAGGACCTGCTGCGTCCCGACGGCACCCCGGTCGGTCCCGACTACTACCAGCAGCCGATCATCTCCCAGGTGGCCGACGCGGTCTTCGGCAGCGGCTCGCTGATGTTCGTCGTCATCTCCGCCGTCACCGCGCTCATCCTGTTCCTGGCCGCCAACACCGCCTTCAACGGCTTCCCCGTGCTCGGCTCCATCCTCGCCCAGGACCGCTACCTGCCCCGCCAGCTGCACACCCGCGGCGACCGGCTGGCCTTCTCCAACGGCATCGTCATCCTGGCGCTGGGGGCCTGCCTGCTGCTGTGGGGGTTCCAGGCGGACGTCAGCCGCCTGCTGAACCTCTACATCGTCGGCGTCTTCGTCTCCTTCACCCTCAGCCAGACCGGCATGGTCCTCCACTGGACCCGCCACCTGAAGACCGAGACCGACCCGCGCGTCCGCTTCCAGATGCAGCGCTCCAGGGTCATCAACTTCTTCGGCGGCGTCATGACCGCGCTGGTGCTGGTCGTCGTGCTGCTGACCAAGTTCCTGGTGGGCGCCTGGATCGTCTGCATCGCGATGCCGGTGCTGTTCCTGATGATGAAGGGCATCCGCCACCACTACGACAAGGTCGCCGCCGAGCTGGCCGTCACCGAGGACCCCGACGAGACCATGCTGCCCGCGCGCAACCACGCGATCGTGCTCGTCTCCAAGCTCCACAAGCCCACGCTGCGGGCGCTCGCCTACGCCCGCGCCACCAGGCCCTCCACCATCGAGGCCGTCACCGTGGGCGTCGAGGGCGAAGAGGCCGCCAACCTGCAGGAGGAGTGGGAGCGCAGGGGCATCCCGGTGCCGCTCAAGATGCTCGACTCGCCGTACAGGGAGATCACCCAGCCCATCCTCGACTACGTCAAGACGCTGCGCCGCCGTTCGCCGCGCGACGTCGTGACCGTCTTCATCCCCGAGTACGTGGTCGGCCGCTGGTGGGAGCACCTGCTGCACAACCAGAGCGCGCTGCGGCTCAAGGCGCGGCTGCTGTTCAAGCCCGGGGTGATGGTGACCAGCGTGCCGTGGCAGCTCCACTCCTCCGACCGGCTGCGGGCCCGCCGCGAGCCGTACGCGCCGGGCGCGGTGCGCCGCCCGTGGCACGAGATCGAGGGCGACGACGAGAAGGCCAAGGCCTGAGTAACCTGTGCAGGTGGAACTCGAAGTAGGGCCGGTGGCCCATGGTGGTTGGTGTGTGGCGCGACACGAGGGGCGCGTCGTCTTCGTACGGCACGCGCTGCCAGGCGAGCGCGTCATCGCGGAGGTGACCGAGGAGACCACGCGCTTCCTGCGCGCCGACGCCGTCCAGATCCTGGAGCCCTCGCCCGACCGCGTGACGCCGCCCTGCCCCTACGCGGGGCCCGGCAGGTGCGGCGGCTGCGACTGGCAGCACGCGAGCCTGGAGGCGCAGCGCGCGCTCAAGGCCGACGTCGTGGCCGAGCAGCTGCGCAGGCTCGCGGGCATCACCCGCGAGGTGGTGGTCGAGGAGGTGCCGGGCGCCAAGGACGGCCTCGGCTGGCGCACCCGTGTCCAGTTCGCCGTCACCCGTGACGGGACGGTCGGCTTCCGCAGGCACCGCTCCCACGACATCGAGCCCGTCGCCGCCTGCCTCATCGCCCATCCCGAGGTCGAGGCCGTCGGCGTCGAGTCCCGCACCTGGGAGGGGGCGTCGGCGGTCGAGGTCATCGCCTCCTCGAGCGGCGACCACGCCGTCGTCATCGCCCCCAAACCGCGC
This sequence comes from Nonomuraea sp. NPDC003804, assembly GCF_040610675.1. Taxonomy (NCBI): domain Bacteria; kingdom Bacillati; phylum Actinomycetota; class Actinomycetes; order Streptosporangiales; family Streptosporangiaceae; genus Nonomuraea; species Nonomuraea sp. NPDC003804. The sequence continues at coordinate 140,987 of NZ_JBEXMT010000001.1, read as the reverse complement.
CGCTCCGTCGCCGTGCCCGTGCTCGAGGCGCCCGCCTCCATCCTGGTCAACCAGGGCAGGGGCCGTACCGAGCCGCGGCACGGCTCCGGGATGCTGCACGAGCGGGTCGGCGACCGCGAGTTCCAGGTGACGGGCAGCGGCTTCTGGCAGGTCCACCCCGGCGCCGCCGAGACCCTGCTCGACGCCGTGCTCAGCTACGCCGCCCCCGAGCCCGGCGAGTGGGCCCTCGACCTCTACTGCGGCGTGGGCCTGTTCGCGGCGGGGCTGGCCGAGGCCGTCGGGCCGTCCGGGGCGGTGTTCGGGGTGGAGAGCGAGGCGGCCGCCGTCCGCGACGCCCGGCTCAACCTGCGCGACCTGCCGTGGGCGCGGGTGGAGCGCGGCCGGGTGGAGGACGCGCTGGACCGCTACGAGATCGAGCGCGCCGACCTGGTCGTCGTCGACCCGCCACGGTCGGGGCTCGGCCGCCAGGTGGTCGACCGCATCGCGGCGCTGGAGGCGACGCGGGTGGTGTACGTCTCGTGCGATCCGGCGACGCTGGCGCGCGACCTGGCGTGGTTCGCGGAGCTGGGCTACAGCCTCGCGGACCTGCGCGCGTTCGACGCCTTCCCGATGACCCATCACGTGGAGTGCGTCGCGCTGCTGGTCAGCTGATCGCGTGTCGCTGACGTCGCGGCCTGCCACCCACGCCCAGGTCAACGACCAGCTCGTCGGACTCAACCGCATGTGGGGCGGCCCGAACTACTCGCAGGTCTGGCGCGTCATCGCGCAGCGCTGATCCACCGCAGGGTGGAACCCCGGGCGGCCGATCCGCCGACCGGGCCACCACTGGACGTCGACGGCGAGGGGCTCCCCCGTGTGGCACGCGAGGCGCGTTCGCTCGGCAAAGAGGCTGACCTGACGGAGGGTGGTCGTGTAATAACGGATGGTCAGGTTCTCCATGAAAGGATCCGCGACCATGCGCCTCATCGCCCTCGCCGCGTCCACCCTGCTCACCGCCGGCCTGCTGTGCCTTCCCGGTCCGGCGGCCGCGGCCGTCCCGACCGGCAACGCGCCGTCCTGCGTCACCGTCTGGGAGCACGTCGGGCGGATCACCAAGACCGGCTACGCGCGCAACGACTGCCGCTCCACGCTGAACCTGAAGATCGTCTGGGCTCGGGGCACGGACGGCCCGTGCCGCAGCGTGCGCCCGGGGCAGACCATCAGCACGCAGGTGTCCCGCGGCGTCCGCTCGTTCGACGGCGCGAACCTGTGCTGACCTGACCGGCGGCACGGCAGCGGACGCCCGGCCGGGATGCCCCGGCCGGGCGTCCGCCCGCGTTCAGGGCGTCAGCCGGTGACGCTGGCGCGGCCGTTCTCGACGTGGCCCATCAGGCGGCGAGCGTAGGAGGGGTCCTCCGCGCAGCTGATCTGCACGTCGTACCAGCCGTGGGACTCCTCGACGGGCCAGACGACCTGGCGGTACTGACCCGGTCGCAACGGCACCGCCTGCTCCTTGATGCCGTAGGCGTTGGCACGCACCGTGAGGGTCACGCGGTGGTCGCCGAGGTTGGTGATCTCGATGCGGACCTTGCGCGGATCGACATCGATCACCTGCTGCACCTGCACGCGCGCGGCGCGGCCGCCGAGCTCGCCGGCGAACTCCCGGCGGAAGCCGTTCGGCCCGGTCAGGACCAGGTCGTAGCGGTCCTTGACCGCGACGGTCCGGGTGGCGACGCCGAGCACGTCGAGGTGGAGCGGGCGCTCGAACTCGCCGGCGTAGGGGTAGAGGGTCAGGTGCGCGCTGTCGCTGCCGGCGTTGGCCAGGGTCAGCTCCAGGTCGCCGCCCAGCAGCCGGGCCCAGGCGTTGATCTGGTACGGCAGCGGCCGCGCGGGACGGATCCCGGGCTCCTGCACCGGCATGCGCTGCTCGGCCGGGGGAGCCGGGCGCCAGCGGCCGGTGAAGGCCGGGACCTGGGCGGGCGCGGTCGGGGTCGGCCGGGGGCCGGCGGAGGTGAAGTCGAAGGCCGAGGTCAGGTCGCCGGAGACGGTGCGCCGCCAGGGGGAGACGTCGGGGAAGCGCACGCCCAGCCACGTCTCCAGGAACCGCACGGTCGAGGAGTGGTCGAAGATCTGCGAGCAGGTGTAGCCGCCGACGGTCCACGGCGAGACGACCGTCATGGGGACCCGGATGCCCAGCCCGATCGGGTTGCCGTTGTAGAACTCGTCGGTCAGCTCGGCGGGCGGCAGCGGCGGCGGCATGTGGTCGAAGAAGCCGTCGTTCTCGTCGTAGGTGATGAACAGCGCGGTCGACTGCCACACCTCGGGGGTGGAGGCGATCGCGTCGAGGATGTCGTAGGTGATCCGCGCGCTCTGGGCGGGGGACGAGGCCGAGGGGTGCTCGGAGTCGGCCGCCGACGGCACGATGTAGCTCACCTCGGGCAGCCTGCCCGCCTCGACGTCGGCGCGGAAGGTCTGGGCCAGCGTCTTGGACGGCACGCGGCGCAGCGCGCGGTCGAACAGCGAGCGCTCCTGCGGCGTCAGCTGCGCCACTCCCTCCTCCAGGCGGGCCAGCAGCTGCTCCCGCTTGGCCGGGGCCGCCGACTGGACCGCGTCGTAGAAGGAGTCCATGCTCTTGTAGTCGCCGAGCAGCGCCTTGCGGGCGATCTGCCGGAAGCGGGCGAAGAACTCCAGGTTGTTGTCCTGGTAGTTGTCCCACTCGTGGTAGACCTGCCAGGACCGGCCTGCGGCCTCCAGGATCTCCCCGGCGTTGGACCAGGTGTAGCCGGCGTGGGTGTTCTCGCTGTAGGCGGAGTTGTCGATGGCCCGCTTGGTCGTGCCCGGCTCGAAGCCGGTGTGCCCGCTGACGTGGTAGTTGCGGTTCGGGCTGGTGGAGGAGAGCACCGAGCAGAAGTAGTGGTCGCAGAGGGTGAAGGTGTCGGCCAGCTCGTACTGGAGCGGGATGTCCTGGCGCTCGTAGTAGGCCATCGTGGCCGGTGACTTGGCCGGGATCCAGCCGTTGTGCCAGCCCTTGGCCGCCGCGGCCTGGCCGTCGTTCCAGCCGTGGGCCAGATCCGAGATCCACTGCAGGTCCTTGCCGACCAGGCCGGCCGCCTCGCGTACCGAGAAGGGAAGCACCCGGCCGGACGCCGAGGGCTGCTCGAAGACCGGCTTGCCGTCCGGCAGCCTGACGGCGTTGCGGTCGCCGTATCCGCGCACCCCGCGCAGCGTCCCGAAGTAGTGGTCGAACGAGCGGTTCTCCTGCATCAGGAACACGACGTGCTTGATGGCGGACAGGCCGCCTGCCGGCACCGGCATCGCCATCGCGCGGTGTACCGAGGGCGGCAGCAGCGAGCTCGCCAGGACGCCGGCGCCGACCGTGAGGAACCGGCGGCGAGAGTGGCCGTGGGACATGGATCTTTCCTTCCAAGGGGGAACGGAGGAAGGAAATCAATGGATGGGAACCATACCTTTACCGCCGGGTGTCGAACAGATGACGGCGTCGGGGGTATTTACTATGGGCTCCATCGACGGATGTCCGCCTGGCTCAGCCGCGCGGGCCGCGCAGCGCCCTGACGACGGCCGCGGACGGCGGGGCGCCACGGGCCGAAAGCCAGGCCAGGTGGTGGCGGGCGGCGTACGACGACAGCTTGCGGGCGTCGAGCAGGCCGAGGTCGCCGGAGCCGGCCAGCACGGCGGTGAGCGCGATCCGCCCCCACGCCGTCGCCTCGTCGATCCTGAGCGCCTCGCGCACCTGGCCGTGCGCGGCCCGCACGGCGGCGGCCAGGCGCCGCATGCGGCCCTCCGGAGCGGTGAGCGGCTCGATCGGGGCCAGCAGGTTGACCGTGCCCAGCTCCGCGCCCGCGGCCCTGGTCTGGCGCAGCATCTCCACGTCGGACGGCGCGAGGCCGGCCGGGCCCAGCGGCAGGCTGTAGATGACCGCGAGGTCCTGGTCGCGTTGCAGGTCGGCCAGCGCGCGGGCCCTGCGCCGTACGGCCGGCAGGTCGCCGCCGTCGCGGACGTCGAACTCCACGAACGAGGCGCCGAAGGCGCCGATCATCCTGCGGTAGGCGGAGGTGAGCGCGTCCTGGGCGACGCAGGCGCCGGCCAGTTCCGTGCCCGCGGGCCCGCCGAAGGCGAGACCGGCCTGGCCGCCGGCCGCGCGCAGCGACGGGATCCGGTTGGCGACGAGATCGAGGCCGGGCTCGAGCGTGCCGCCCCACCGGGGCGCGCAGCCGCTCGGTCCCGCCGTCACCCGGCCCAGCAGGAACCACCGCACCCCGGTACGGCGGGCGGCATCGGCCGGGTCGAAGCGCGGGTTCTCGGCGGTGTCGACGAAGGCGACATAGCCGGAAGGACTCGCGGTGGCGCCCGCCGAGGGCGTGGCCGTGGTCGAGGGGAAGGCCGCGGCCGGCGGGCTCGCGGCGGTGAGGGGCGAGGACCACTCGGGCGTGGCCTGGGCGGGCAGGAACCAGATCGCCACGCCGGTCACCCCCACCAGGACGAGCCCGGCCAGCACCACGAGGGCGCGCGGCGGGGTGCCCGGCTCTCTGTGACGCGCCATGCTCACCTACCGTGTCATGCCGATGACCGATGGTGAACGCTAGCAGCAGCGGCGCCGGGGTGACCTGATAATGGCCGCATGAAGCTAAGGATCTTCACCGAGCCCCAGCAGGGTGCCACCTACGACGATCTGCTGGCCGTGGCGAAGGCCACCGAGCGGCTCGGGTTCGACGCGTTCTTCCGCTCCGACCACTACCAGCGCATCGGGCCCGGCGACCCCGGCCCCGGCTCGACCGACGCGTGGATCACCCTGGCGGGGCTGGCGAGGGAGACCTCGGCGATCAGGCTGGGCACGCTGGTGACCCCCGCGACCTTCCGCCTGCCGGGCCCGCTGGCCATCAGCGTCGCCCAGGTCGACCAGATGAGCGGCGGCAGGGTGGAACTGGGCTTCGGCACCGGCTGGTTCGACGGCGAGCACACCGCCTACGGCATCCCCTTCCCGCCGCTCGGCGAGCGGTTCGCCAGGTGGGAGGAGCAGTTGGAGATCATCACGGGGCTGTGGGCGGCCGAGGAGGGCTACTCCTTCGAGGGCGCCTACTACCGCGTGGCCGACTCGCCCGCGCTGCCCAAGCCCGCCCAGCGTCCCGGCCCGCCGATCATCATCGGCGGGATCGGGGCCAAGCGGACCCCGCGCATGGCGGCCAGGTTCGCCGACGAGTACAACGTGCCCTTCCACTCCGTGGAGGAGACGAGAGCGGCCTTCGAGCGGGTCCGGCTGCTGGCCGAACGTCCGATGACCTACTCGGCCGCGCAGACCGTCTGCGTCGGCGCCGACGAGGCCGAGGTGGAGCGGCGGGCGGCGGCCATCGGCAACACCCCGGCCCGGCTGCGCCAGGAGGGCCTGGCGGGCACTCCCGCCGAGGTGCTCGACAAGATCGGCCGTTTCGCCGAGGCCGGCGCCGAGCGGATCTACCTGCAGGTCCTGGACCTGTCCGACCTGGAGCACCTGGAGCTGATCGCGGCTGAGGTACTGCCCCACGTGTGACGCGGCCCGTCCCGGCGACATCCCAGGACGGGTCCCACCGGGATATGCGATGGCATGACAAACCGGGCTACGGCACACTTGAGCCGTGCTGCTGACGATCTCGACCACCGCCGCACCGGCCACCGACCTGGGCTTTCTCCTGCACAAGCATCCCGACAGGGTGCAGGAGTTCGCCCAGTCCTTCGGGACGGCCACGGTGTTCTACCCGGAGGCGGGCGAGGCGCGGTGCACCGCGGCGCTGCTGCTCGACGTCGACCCCGTCGCGCTGGTCCGTTCCAAGGGCCGCACCTCGCCCGACTTCAGCCTGTCGCAGTACGTCAACGACCGGCCGTACGCGGCCTCCTCCCTCATGGCGGTGGCGATCGGCGACGTCTTCCGCACCGCGCGGAGCGGGCGCTGCAACGCCAGGCCCGAGCTGGCCGCGGCGCCGCTGCCGCTGGAGATCACACTGCCGGCGCTGCCCTGCAGGGGCGGCCCCGACCTGGCGCGCAGGCTGTTCGAGCCGCTCGGCTGGGCGACCGACGCGCAGGCCGTCCCGCTGGACGAGGCCTTTCCCGCGTGGGGCGAGTCCCGGTACGTGCGGCTGCGGCTGCGCGGGCGGCTGCGGCTGGCCGACGCGCTCAACCACCTGTACGTGCTGCTGCCGGTGCTCGACGACGGCAAGCACTACTGGATCGCGCCCGACGAGGTCGACAAGCTGATCCGCGCGGGCGAGGGCTGGCTGGCGCCGCATCCCGAGCGGACCCTGATCACCCGCCGCTACCTCGGACGGCGCAGAGCCCTGGAGCGTACGGCCTTCGCCAGGCTCGCCGAGCTGGGCGACGAGACCGAGGAGGCGCTCGAGCCGCGCATCGAGGAGGACAAGGGCGGACCGCTGGAGGACAAGGCCGTCCCGCTGAACACGCGGCGGCGCGAGGAGGTCGTCAGGACGCTGGAGGAACTGGGCGCCGCCTCCGTCATCGACCTGGGCTGCGGCTCCGGCCAGCTGGTCGGCGCGCTGCTGGCCCTGCCGAGGTTCGCCAGGGTCACCGGCGTGGACGTCTCGACGCTCGCGCTGGCCATCGCCGCGCGCAAGCTGAAGCTCGACCGGATGCCCGACGCCAAGCGGGCCAGGCTCACCCTGTTCCAGGGTGCGCTCACCTATACCGACCCGCGCTTCGCCGGATACGACGCCGCCGTGCTGATGGAGGTGATCGAGCACGTCGACCCGCCACGGCTGGCGGCGCTGGAGCGGGTGGTGTTCGGCCAGGCCGCGCCCCGGCACGTGATCGTCACCACGCCCAATTCCGAGTACAACGTCAACTACGAGTTCCTGACCGGGATGCGCCACCCCGACCACCGCTTCGAGTGGACCCGCGCCGAGTTCCAGGACTGGGCCACCCGCGTGGCAGGGGAGCACCACTACACCGTCGGCTTCAAGCCCGTCGGCGACGAGGACCCCGTCAGGGGCGCGCCGACCCAGATGGGAGTCTTCACCCGTGAGCACTGAGATCCGCATCCCCGAGCTGTCCCTCGTGGTGCTCGTCGGCGTCTCGGGCAGCGGGAAGTCGACGTTCGCCGCCCGCCACTTCAAGCCCACCCAGGTCATCTCCTCCGACTTCTGCCGTGGCCTGGTCTCCGACGACGAGAACGACCAGAGCGCCACCCACGCCGCCTTCGAGCTGCTCGACCACATCGTCGCGACCCGGCTCTCGCGCGGCCTGCTGACCGTGGTCGACGCCACCAGCGTGCAGTACGGCGCCCGCCAGAACCTCATCGCGCTGGCCAGGAAGCACGACGTGCTGTGTGACGCGATCGTGCTCGACGTGCCGGAGGAGGTGGCGATCGAGCGCAACGCGTCCCGTCCCGACCGCGACTTCGGCGCCGGTGTGGTGCTGAGGCAGCGCAAGGACCTGCGCCGCTCGCTCGGCGCGATCCACCGGGACGGCTTCCGCAAGGTCCACGTGCTGCGCGGCGTGGACGAGATCGACAACGCCACGATCGCCTACGACAGGGCCTGGAGCGACAGGAAGGACCTCACGGGGCCCTTCGACCTCATCGGCGACGTCCACGGCTGCCGGGCCGAGCTGGAGTCGCTGCTCACCGAGCTGGGCTGGGAGCTGACCCGCGTCGACGGCAGGGCGGTGGGCGCCACGCACCCTGAGGGTCGCACCGCGGTGTTCGTCGGCGACCTCGTCGACCGCGGCCCCGACTCGCCCGGGGTGGTCCGCCTGGTCATGGGCATGGTCGCGGCCGGCACTGCCCTCTGCGTGCGGGGCAACCACGAGGACAAGCTGGTCAAGGCGCTCAAGGGCCGCAAGGTGCGGGTGGCCCACGGCCTGGAGCGCTCGCTCGAGCAGTTCGCCGCCGAGAGCGAGGAGTTCACCCGCGAGGCGAGCGCGTTCCTCGACGGGCTCATCAGCCACTACCAGCTCGACGAGGGCCGCCTGGTGGTCGCGCACGCCGGGTTGAAGGAGGCCTACCACGGCCGCGCCTCCGGCAGGGTCCGCTCCTTCGCGCTGTACGGCGACACCACCGGCGAGACCGACGAGTACGGCCTGCCCGTGCGCTACCCGTGGGCGCAGCAGTACCGGGGCCGCGCCATGGTCGTCTACGGCCACACCCCCACGACCAGGCCCGAGTGGATCAACAACACGATCTGCCTCGACACCGGCTGCGTGTTCGGCGGCCGGCTGACCGCGCTGCGCTACCCCTCGCGCGAGATCGTCTCGGTGCCGGCGGAGACCGTCTGGTACGAGCCGGTCAAGCCGCTCGGCGCCCCCGGGCACCGCGACGCCGTCACCCTCGACATCGACGACGTGCGGGGCACCCGGTACGTCGAGACGCGCTTCGGCGCCAAGGTCAAGATCATGGAGGAGAACGCGGCGGCCGCCCTGGAGGTGATGAGCCGCTTCGCCGTCGACCCGCGCTGGCTGGTCTACCTGCCGCCGACGATGGCCCCGCCGGAGACCTCCCGCCTGGACGGCTACCTGGAGCACCCGCACGAGGCGTTCGAGGAGTTCGCCGCCCACGGGGTGCGCGAGGTCGTGTGCGAGGAGAAGCACATGGGCTCGCGGGCGGTCGCGGTCCTGGCCAGGACCGCCGAGGTCGCGGCCGAGCGGTTCGGCGTGAGCGACGGCACCACCGGCGTGGTCTACACCCGCACCGGCCGGCCGTTCTTCGACGACCTGGCGCCGCTGGTCGACCGGCTGCGGCGAGCGTGCGAGCCGCTGTGGAGCGCGCTCGGCTCCGACTGGGTGGTGCTCGACTGCGAGCTGCTGCCGTGGTCGGCCAAGGCCGGAGAGCTGATCCGCACGCAGTACGCCTCCGTGGGCGCGGCCGCGCGGGCCGCGCTGCCGGCAGCGGTCGGCGCCCTGAACGCGGCGGCCGAGCGCGGGCTGGATGTGGGCGAGTTGTTGGCCCGCACCCGGCGTCGCGAGGACAACGCTGCCCGTTTTCGCGACGCCTATGCGCGCTACTGCTGGCCGGTCGACGGACTCGAGGGGATACGGCTGGCGCCGTTCCAGATCCTGGCGGCCGAGGGGCGCAACACCGCGCTCGAACCGCACGCCTGGCACCTGGAGCGGCTCGCCCTCCTCGACGACCCGATCATCACGCCCACCCGGCACCTGTTCGTCGACCTGACCTCCGCCGAGTCGCGGGAGCGGGCGGTGGAGTGGTGGCTGGCGCTGACGGCCGAGGGTGGTGAGGGCATGGTCGTCAAGCCCGCCGTCCACCCCGAGGGCCGCGTCCAGCCGGGTGTGAAGGTGCGCGGGCGCGAGTACCTGCGGATCATCTACGGGCCCGACTACACCGAGTCGCTCGACACGCTGCGCCGCCGCTTCCTCGGCAAGAAGCGCTCCATGGCGCTGCGCGAGCACGCGCTCGGCCTGGAGGCGCTGGCCCGGCTGGCCGACGGCGACTCACTGTGGCGGGTGCACGAGCCCGTCTTCGCCGTGCTGGCGATGGAGTCGGAGCCGGTCGACCCGCGGTTGTGATCGCCGGATCTCGACCCCGGGCGGAGCCGTAGCCAGGCCTGCCGTGGGTAGTGGGCGCGACCGTGGGTAGTGGGCGCGACATGGCGCGCTCTGAGCATGTGCGACAGGAAAACATCGGTCATGTCGTCTTCATCACGGCGGCCGCCGCCATCGGCGGCTTCCTGTTCGGCTACGACAGCTCGGTGATCAACGGCGCGGTCACCGGCATCCGGCACCACTTCCAGGTGGGCGCGGTCGAGACGGGCTTCGTCGTGGCCATCGCCCTGCTGGGGTCGGCGGCGGGCGCGTGGCTGGCCGGCGGGGTGGCCGACCGGTGGGGGCGCGTCAGGACCATGCAGCTGGCCGCGGGACTGTTCGCGGTCAGCTCGATCGGCCAGATGCTGCCCTTCGCCCTCTGGGACCTGGCCTTCTGGCGGGTGCTCGCCGGCGTGGCCATCGGCATGGCCTCCGTGATCGGCCCCGCCTACATCGCCGAGGTGGCCCCGCCCGCCTACCGCGGCCGGCTGGGCTCCTTCCAGCAGCTGGCCATCGTGCTCGGCATCGCGGTCTCCCAGCTGGTCAACTACATGATCGCGCGCCTGGCCGGCGGCAACGTCAACAACGAGCTGTGGGGTCTGCAGGCCTGGCAGTGGATGCTCGGCGCGTGCGTCGTGCCGGCCCTGCTGTACCTGCTGTTCGCCTCGGTGATCCCCGAGTCGCCGCGCTTCCTGGTCGCCGTCGGCCGTACCGAGGCGGCCAAGCGGGTGCTGGCGGAGGTCGAGGGAGAGAGCGCCGACCTGGACACCCGGCTGGAGGAGATCCGCAGCGTGCTGCGGACGGAGGAACGCACGCACCTGCGCGACCTGCGCGGCCCCGCGCTGGGGCTGCTGCCGATCGTGTGGATCGGCATCGTGCTGTCGGTCTTCCAGCAGTTCGTCGGCATCAACGTGATCTTCTACTACTCCTCCGTGCTGTGGCAGTCGGTCGGCGTCACCCAGAGCAACTCGCTGCTGATCAGCTTCTCCAGCTCGGTGATCAACATCATCGGCACGTTCATCGCCATCGCCCTGGTCGACAAGCTCGGCCGCAAGCCGTTGCTGCTGATCGGCTCGGCCGGTATGGCGATCTCGCTGGGCACCGCCGCGTGGGCGTTCAGCGCCGCCGAGTACGCCGGCCAGACGGTCACGATGCCCGACCCGCAGGGCGCCGTCGCGCTGATCGCGGCCCACACGTTCGTGCTGTTCTTCGCCCTGTCATGGGGTGTGGTGGTGTGGGTCCTGCTGGGCGAGATGTTCCCCAACCGCATCCGCGCCGTCGCCCTGTCGGTCGCCGCGGCCGCCCAGTGGCTGGCCAACTGGGCGATCACCGTGACGTTCCCCAGCCTGGCGGAGTGGAACCTGCCGCTCACCTACGTCATGTACGCGTGCTTCGCGGCGCTGTCGTTCGTCTTCGTCACCAGGTGGATCAAGGAGACGCGGGGCCGCAAGCTGGAGGAGATGGGCTAGGGCCGTGTTTTCAGAACCCTGTCGCGCGCCGGATTGTCGGTACACGGACCTACGCTCTTCCCCATGCCGATATCCGCCATCCCCGCGTCCCTGTCCTATGCCGATGCCGATGCCCGCCTGTGCGGCGCATTGTCCGCCGTGTTCGAGGGTGCGGGAGCCTCGCCCGGCTACGACGAGGTGCTGTTCTTCGACGGCGACCTCACCCTCGACGGGAATTTCCTGGACGCCATCAACGAACTGCGCGGCGGCGACGCCGAGGGCAACGTCGAGTTGATCGTGGTCACCGGCGATCTGACGGTCAACGGCCCGATCGCGCTCTATGAGGACCGGCCCGGCCTGTACGTCGGCGGTCACACCAAGGCCGAGACCATGGAAGGCGGCGAAGCGGAGATCTACATCCACGACGGCGCCTTCACCCACCTGGTCTACGGCTGGTACAACCACGGCTCTTTGCGGACCGGGATCGTCGATACCCCTTGGGTGATCGACTACGACCACGCCATGGACGTGTACGCCCCCGGCGGGCGCTGGGTGAACAATTACGACGACGATGACGACGACGCCGACTTCGCCGTCGGGGACAGCATCGTCGAGGCGTTCGTGCCCGAGGTCGTCGACGCGGAGGACCGCTGCCTGGACGTCGACGAGTTCCTGGACCGGTTGCGGGCCGGGCTGCCGGTCCTGCGGCCCGGAGCACTGGACGGCGGCCGAGTCGGCGAGTGATCACGTGTCCCGGGCTCTGGCCGACCGGGCAGAGCACCTCGACCTGACCGGGCGCAAACTCCAGGCGTTCCCCGCCGAGGTGCTCCGGATGCCGTGGCTGCGCACCCTGATCCTGGACGGCAACCTGATCGACGAGCTGCCCGAGACGCTCGGGGCGCTCACCCGGCTGGAGCACCTGTCGGTGCGCGAGTGCGGGCTGACCGCCCTGCCCGAGTCGATCGGCGACCTGGCCGCGCTAGGAGTGCTGCGGGTCGCCGGCAACGCGGTCGGGTTCACCCTGCCGGCCGGTGTCGGCCGGCTCACCGCCCTGGAGGAACTCGACATCTCCCGACTGTCCGTCCCCTCCGGCGCGGTGACCGTGCCGAGGGCGAACCCGCCCGAGGTGACGCGGTTCGTCCTGCCGGACACCTTCGGCGGCCACGCTCCTACTCCAGCCGCGCGGCGATCCCGCCGGCGTGCCGGGTTACAGCCGCGGTGGTGATGCGGTGGTGATGCGGTGGCTGGCGGCCACCGCATGATTGTCGTTGCTGGATGATCGCGGTGGTCGCAGGTGTTCTGCCTGCCCGCCACACCGCCCTGTGAAGGAGGACGCCCCATGCGTTGGCTGGACGTGCGCCGGCACAGCTCCCTCGGGCGGTCGAGACCGCCGTCGCGATGGGTTTCGCCGTCGACGACACCATGGAGATGCCGTCCGGCTACGTATCCGGAGAGATCCCCCGGCATGCCCAGTGGAACTGGGCGCAGCCGTACCGGCGACTCGCGGACGTCATCCGGAAGGGTCATGCCGCGGCGGCGGTGGCCCAGACCCATCGCGCGATCTGGGCGGACACGGTGGCTGGTGTCCCCGAGGGCGGGTCGGCGCTGCTGATCGGGCACGGAGGGGCGATCGAGCTGGCGTTGGTGGCGTGTTTGCCGGATGCCTCGCACGACACATGGGGGACGCCGTTCGCACACTGCGATGGCGTGCGCCTCGGCTTCACCGACGGTCACTTCGTCGGCGTCGAGTTCCACCGGGCCCCGAAGAGCCCTCTCCAGCCGAACTGAAGATCGCTGAAGTACGAGACTAGAGATCAACGAGGAGTCCAGACTTTCCCGGCGCCGCCCAGGCCGAGCGACCGGCGCTCCCTCGCCCGGCGGGCGGCGGCCTCACGCAGGTCCCTGCGCAGGTCCGGCAGGTGCCGGGCGACCTCGGCGCGCCCGGCGTCGGGCAGGATGACCGCGAGGTAGGCCAGACCGCGGGCGTCGCGGGCGATGATGCGGTCGTGGACCCGCGCCCAGGCCGTCACGAGGCGGCCGTTGCGGAAGTAGATCTGGTCGCCTCCCGCCCTGGGGGCTCGTCAATCGGTGCCCGCAGGGGCTGTGCTTTCGAATGTGGGGCATGCCGGGTTCAATGCAAAGCACGCGGGTTCGTCGCGGCCCGACGAATCACTGGACAATTCATCGGTCGTACCGCGACGAACCCGCGGCGCACTTCACGGGAATCGGATCGACCCGCCGTCCTCGGAAAGCGTTGAATAATCGACCCGCGAAAAAACTCTGTCGTTCTGAAGGTTCAATTTATTGGGCGGCGATAAACCCCTTGCGGTTCGTGTTCGGCTCGCGTGAGCGCGGGCCGGCAAAGCCGGCCCGCGCCATCAGGTCAGGACTCAGGTGTTCGCACCGTCCCAGTGCCTGTCGCGCTCGACCTCGGCCTCGTTGTTGTTGTTGTTGGTGTTCGTGTTGTTCGTGTTGACGTGGTTGTTGATGTGGATCCTGAGACGGCCGTGGCCGCCCCGGTTGTGGCAGCGACGGCCCCAGCCGCCGCCCCAGCCGCCCCAGCCCCTGAAGCCGCAGCGACGGAAGCCACCGCAGCCCCAGCCGCCCCAGCCCGTCGTGACGGCCGAAGCAGTGGTGGCGGCGGATGCCGCGGTGGTGGTGGCGCCGACGGCGACGAAGCCGCCGCTCACGGCGGTGGTGAGTGCGAGGCCTGCGATGACTCGCTTGAAGCTGGTCATTGGGTTTCCTCCTGAAAGGATTGACTGCCCGTGAATGACGAATTCAGGGTGGTTGAAATGTTCTCTATGGTCACGAGCGACCATCCCTGCATTCTCTTGATTGCCGGGCCGCATGCCAGACAAACGGGACATCGCCCCATTTTGCTGTACATTAACGTTGCTATTGCTCTACTTAAAGATCTATCAGTCGATATAGCCCGATTTGGGCCGTTATAACGGGGGTGAATGGCCATTTTTCCCAAACCCCCGCTAATCGGTATAAATTCGGACATATCGCCCATGCTGGCTGTGCGTGCACCCGCCGTTCGCCGCACGGCACGGCCCCCGACCGTGCACGGCGATCCGTGTCCTGCGAGAAGCGGGCCCTCGAAGGGACGGGGCTGCCCTTCCGTACGGCACGCCCCCTCGACGCTGACCGGCCGTACGTCATCAGCGAGCACGCCGACCCGCAGGGCGCGGTGCGCGAGAAGGCGTCCTGGCCGGGGCCGGATCGCCCGCCACCCCGACACCCAGGACACGGTGCTGTTCGCCACGGCCTTCAAGGACCGTGACCCGGTAGCCGAGCAGCGGGACGAGCTTCGCCCGGCCACCTTCGTCGGCCCAGGTGGCGGCGGGATGTTCAGGATCGCCGGCAGAGGCGGGTACGGGCACCTGGGCCTCGACCTCGGGCGGCGTGGCAGGATATGCAATCTTCCTGTCATTGACGCCATCGTGTGACGCTGACCAGCATGAAAGCATGCAGCGGCGCGTCGTGATCGTGGTCTTCGAGGGGTTCCAACTGCTCGACATGGCCGGTCCCGCCGACGTGTTCGCCCTGGCGGGCATGCTGGCCGGCGAAGGCGGTTACCAGGTGGAGGTGACCGCCGTCCGCGCCGGCGACGTGGCCGCCCTCAACGGGGTCGCGACGGTCGTGCGGACCCCGCTGGCGGACGTCGACGGGCCGGTCGACACGCTGGTGGTCGCCGGCGGGCTGACCACCTTGGACTTCCTGCCGGACCGGGAGCTGATCGACGGCATCACGCGCCTGGCCGGGATGTCGCGCAGGGTCACCTCGGTGTGCGGCGGCGCGCTGCTCCTGGCCGAGGCGGGCCTGCTGGACGGCAGGCGGGCGACCACCCACTGGCTGGCCGCCGACGCGCTGCGCGCCAGGTACCCGCTGGTCGAGGTGGACGCCGATCCGATCTACATCAAGGACGGCACCGTGTGGACCTCGGCGGGCGTGACGGCGGGCATCGACCTCGCGCTCGCGCTGGTGGCCGAGGACCACGGGCACGCCCTGGCCAGGGACGTGGCCTGCGGGCTGGTGGTCTACCTGCAACGGCCCGGCGGGCAGAGCCAGTTCAGCACGCCGATGAGCGCGCTGACTCCGCGCAGCGAGCCGTTGCGCGAGCTCCAGACGTACATCGACGCCAATCCCGCAGGCGACCTGAGCGTGCCCGCCCTGGCCCGCCACGCGGGGATGAGTGAGCGGCACTTCTCCCGCGTCTTCACCGCGCAGGCCGGCCTGTCACCCGGCCGGTACGTCGAGCGCAGCAGGGCCGACGCCGCGCGGCGGCTGCTGGAGCTCACCGACCACCCGCTCGAGCGGGTGGCCAGGGAGGCGGGGCTGGGCACACCGGAGACCCTCCACCGCGTCTTCCACCGCCACTGGCGGATCTCACCCGGCGACTACCGTCGCCGCTTCCAGAAGAAGGAGCACTGACCATGCAGGTCGCCATCCCGCTCTACCGGCGCTTCACCGCGCTCGACGCCGTCGGCCCCTACACCGTGATGGCCTTCGCGCCCGGGTGCACCGTCACGTTCGTCGCCGCCGAGCCGGGCCCCGTCACCGACGACCGCGGCAGCCTCACTTTGCAGGCCACGGCGGGCTACGCCGACCTTCCCCGTCCCGACGTGGTCATCGTGCCCGGGGGCGCGGGGACCTTCGACGCGCTGCACGACCAGGCCCTCGTCGACTGGATCGCCGAAGCGCACGCCCACACCCGGTGGACGACGTCGGTCTGCAGCGGATCGCTCCTGCTGGGCGCCGCGGGGCTGCTGCGGGGCACGAAGGCCACCACGCACTGGGCCATCCTCGACATGCTGGCCCAGTACGGCGCCGAGCCGGTGAGCGAGCGGGTGGTCACGCAGGGCAAGATCGTGACGGCGGCGGGCGTGTCGGCCGGGATCGACATGGCGCTCACCCTGCTGGCCGGCGCCATCGACGTGGAGACCGCGCAGGCCGTACAGCTTGCCATCGAGTACGACCCGCAGCCGCCCTTCAACGCGGGCTCGCCGAAGACCGCGCCCAAGGGACTGGCGGAGCGGACGCTGGCGCTGCTCACCTAGCAGCGTACTGCCGCAGGTCGGCCCGGCGTCCCGGCACTACCGGCCGCTGCTCGACCGCCTGGCGCGCGCTCGACGCCCGCCCGGGGGAGCGGGTGCTCGGGTTCTCCACCGTCTCCGCACCTGGATGGCGGAGGTCTCCGGAGTACGGCAGGCGGAGGTCCCCGGGGGTACGGCGCGGCTGACGGCGTCCGCGGAGAGGGGATCGCAGGGGGCCCGCCGCGCCTGCCCCGTCAGGTCCCGCCGGTCTTGCGGACGGGCAGCCGCACGGGGCGGTGGACCAGGTTCCCCGTGGTCCACGGCAGGGTGTCGGCGGGTTCGGTGAGCGTCAGCCCCGGCAGCCGGTCGACCAGGACGCCCAGGATCTCCTGCAGCTCCATCCTGGCCAGGTTCGCGCCGAGGCAGAAGTGCGCGCCGCGGCCGAACGTGATGTGCTGCGGCCCCTTCCTGTCCAGGACCATGGTGCGCGGCTCGGGGAAGACGGACGGGTCGTTGTTCGCGCCGACGAAGGCGGCGATGATCCCTTCCCCCTTGCCGACCGTGCCCGAGGGCAGCTCGATGTCCTCGGTGGCCACTCTGATCATCGTGCCCTCGCCCGGCGTCTCCAGCCGCAGCAGCTCCTCGACGGCCGTGGGGATCAGCTCGGGCGCGGCGACGAGCCGCTCGTAGCTCTCCCGCGGATCGAGCAGCCTGAGCATCGACCTGGCCAGCACGGAGCCCGTCGTCTCGTGCCCGGCCAGGAAGAGCCCCACGGTCATCCGGACGAGCTCGTCCTGGCTCAGCCGGTCGCCTTCGTCCCTCGCCTCGATCATCGCCGCGAGCAGGCCGTCACCCGGGTCCTCGCGGTGGGCGGCGATGAGGTCGGCGGCGTAGTGGTAGAACTCGGTGGCCGCCGCGAGCTTCTCCTCCGAGGTGAGGCTCGACGTCGACAGCATCGCGTCCGACCAGCCGCGCACGCGCTCGGTGTCGATGCCCGCCACGCCCATCACGTCGCAGATCATCTGGACCGGCAGCGGGAAGGCCAGGTCGGCGACGAGGTCGAAGGTGGCGGGCAGCCGGTCGATCAGCTCGTGCGTGAGCGCGCGCAGCCGCGGCCGCCAGGTGGAGACCTGGCGCGGGGTGAAGGTGCCCGACAGCAGCCTGCGCAGCCTGGTGTGCTCGGGCGGGTCGGTGTTCATCAGGCTGCCGGGGGAGTCGGCGATGTTGTAGCCCTCGAACATCCGTGGCGCGCCGGGGTAGTGCAGGTTCCGGCTGAACCGGGGGTCGCTCAGCACCGCGACGACGTCGTCGTACCTGGTGGCCAGCGTGACCACGTCGCCGCTGGGCAGCCTGACCCGGCCGAGCGGATCGCTGTCGCGCCGTTGGGCGTAGCGCTCGTGCGGGCATCCACGGGGGCCGGTCAGGAAGGGAAAACTTTCGAGTTCGGCCATGGTTCGGACGGTACCCAGCGATCCGCGGGCTGCCTAGCCCTCAGTACGGCCCCGCATCCCTCACCCCGGTGCCCGGGTCCGCGGGCCTGTGGCCGTGCCTCGTTCCGGTGTCATGGGCCTGCGGGGCTGCTGCGGCCCTCGGTCCGGTGTCGCGGGTCAGCGGCGGGCCCTCGGCCGCGTGTCACCGGCCTGCGGGTCAGCGGCCCTTCCTCGGCGTCGTGTCACCGGCCTGCGGGTCGGCGGCCCTCCCTCGGCGTCGTGTCACCGGTCTGCGGGTCAGCGGCCGAGGCGGGCCAGGTGTGCCCGGCGGTGCGCGAACCCGAACACCATCGCGGCCACCCACACGAAGAACAGCACCTTCAGCACCGAGAACCCGCTCACCGCCAGGCCGATGACCAGCGCCACGAGCAGGACGGGGGCGAATGGCCCCGGGCCCCGGTGGCGGCGCCCCAGGTGGGCGTGGCGCATCCGGTGCGCGTGCATGCGCCGCAGGTGCCGGGCCCTTCTCGACCCGCCGTGCCCGTACTCCTCGGCCCACCGGCCCGCTCCCGCCCAGGCGGCCTCCGGCCAGCCGCCCGGCCACGCGTCCTGCCCGCGCCGGGCTTCCGGCCACGGGGCCCGCTCCCGCCAGGCGTCCGGCCAGGCGCCCGGCCCGTGCCAGACGGCGGCGTCCCGCGTGGGGGAGTGGCCGGGGCCCGGCAGGTCGGCGTGGACGTGGGCCAGGTCGCCGGCCGTACGGGCCGACAGCGCGAGGTCGAGCCGCTCGTCGAGCTCCTCGCGGGTCAGCCGGCCCTGCGCGAAGTGCTCGCGCAGCGCCGCCATCGTCTCGTCGCGCTCGGCGTCGCCGATGCGCAGCTGGTCGTCGGTGCTCATTGCGTGGCTCCTCTCGGGAGCCCCGTCCAGGGCTCCCGGCCTGCGCTCTGTCGTGATCGGGTCAGGGGCCGCGGCGCGCCGTGCGGCGACCGCGTGAGGGTCGGGTACGCCATCGGGCGCCCACGGGGAAAGCGGGTGGGGTACGCCATCCGGGCACCCCACGGGGAAGCGGGTCGGGTACACGATCCGGGCACCCATGGGGAAGCGGGTCGGGTTCGCCATCCGGGCACTCTCGGGGAGGGCGGATGGCGTGCCGCGGGGGGTGCCGGGCATGCCGGGGGTCACTCCTCCTCGGGGTCGCCGTCGGCCAGGATCTGGTAGAGCTTGCGGCGCGTCTCGATGAGCGCCTTGCGGGCCTCGCGGACCTGCGCCTCGGTGCCGCTGTGCAGGATCTGCATCATCGCGAACGCCGACTGCTTGGCGATGTCCATCAGCTCGGCCGAGTTGTCGTCGATGTCGGGACGCATCTCGTCCCAGGGCGCCCGCACCTCGTCGGCGTGCTCGGTGATGTAGGCGCGGCCGACCTCGGTGAGGCGGAAGGTCTTGCGGCCCTCGCTCTCCTCCGAGATGACCAGGCCCTCGTCGGTGAGCTGCTGCAACGCCGGGTAGACGGCGCCGGGGCTGGGCTTCCAGCCGCCCTCGCTGCGCTCGGCGATCTCCTGGATGATCTGGTAGCCGTTGCGCGGCTCCTCGGCGAGCAGCGCGAGGATCGCGGCGCGGACGTCGCCCCGCTTGGCCTTGCGTCCCCTGCCGCCGAACCCGTGGCGGCCGAAGGGCCCCCCGGGGCCGCCCCATGGGCCCCTGCCGAAGTCGAAGGGGAACGGCCCCGGCCGGCCCCTGCCGCGCTGCCTGTGATCGTGCGGGCCGCCCTCGGGCTGGGGGCCGCGCCTGTGGTGGTGATGCCCGCCGTGCTGCTGCCACGCCTCGGCCATCGTCCGGAACGCCTCGCGCGCGGCTCGCTTCATCTCCCTGGCGTCGGCCCACTGGCCGCCGCTCGCCGCCTGTGCGGAAGTCATGTCTTCTCCTTCTTGTTCACGATCGACCTTCGATCGTTCTCGATGCTTCGACGATATATCGGTAACGTGTCGATAGCAACCGATCTTGCGCGATCAATCCTGAGATGAGCGACAGAGTGAGCTAGATCACGAAAAAGTCGCGGAAATCGGGAACATGCATGGGGATGGAGGCCGTTAACTAGAGCAGACGAGGTCGTTCCGCGTCGGCAGGGCTGGGGGGTGCTGTCGCCGGGGTAACGGCCTCGTCTTCGTTTGCGGGCCCTGCCGTCCGGGCCGCGGCCCCCTGCGCTCCCTGGAACCGGGCGCCGCTCGCGTGCGGATGTCCGGCGGGCGTGGCGGAACGCCCATACGAGGGCTTGGTGCGCGCTTTGCCGTACGATGACGTAGCGTGATCTTGACATGATGGGGCACACGCACGCGATGTCGGGAGCCGCCGCCTGGCTGGGCCTCGCGCCCCCGCTGGCCATGCTCCCGCTGCTGAACGAGTCGAGCAGGTTCATCGAGACCGGCATCATGGCGGGCGCGCTGACCCCCGCCGAGATCATCGCGGGAGCGCTGGTGTGCGCGGGCGCGGCGATGCTGCCCGACCTCGACCACCCGAGCGCCACGATCGCGCAGACCTTCGGGCCCGTCACCTGGCTGCTCGGCAAGGGGGTCTCATGGCTGGCGGGCGGGCACAGGGGGGCGACGCACTCCCTGGCCTTCGCGGTGGCGGCCGGGTTCGGGACGCACTGGCTGGCCGGCAGCTACCCGATCGGCAGGGACGTCGTGGTGGTGCTGCTCATCGGGCTGGCGTTACGCGCGATAGGCATCGGCATCCCCGGCAACAAGCTGGGCTCGGCGATGGTCAACATCGGCCTGACCGCCGGCCTGTACGTGGTCTTCAGGTCGCTGGAGGTGGGCTACGCCTGGCTGGGCCTGGCGGTCGCGCTCGGCTGTCTCATCCACGTGGTGGGCGACTGCATGACCGAACGCGGCTGCCCGGTGCTGTGGCCGATGGCCTACAAGTTCATGCTGCCTTGGAAGATCGGCATCAAGACCGGCAAGAAGTTCGAGCAGAAGATTCTCGCGCCGGTACTTTCTGTCGCGATTATCGGCCTGCTGTACTGGAGACTTGCCTACTAGCCGGTAACTTGATGTCGAGATACTTTCCGAGATATCTTGACGTCGAGAGACCTGCCGCCACCTGCGAGTTAGGGTGACCTAACGTCGTGACAGGTGCTGAAGTGCGGCAGGATCTGTGACGGAGAACTTGTCTAACGAGGAGGCGAATCACCGTGTCCGCGAACAGCTTCGGCAGCCGTGACACGCTACGCGTCGGCGACGCGTCTTACGAGATCTTCCGGCTGGATGCAGTCGAGGGCGCTGCCCGCCTCCCGTACAGCCTGAAGATCCTGCTGGAGAACCTCCTGCGCACCGAGGACGGCGCCAACATCACCGCCGACCACATCCGCGCGCTGGGCCAGTGGGACCCGAACGCCGCCCCTGGCGTCGAGATCCAGTTCACCCCCGCCCGCGTCATCATGCAGGACTTCACCGGTGTGCCGTGCGTGGTCGACCTGGCCACCATGCGCGAGGCCGTACGCGACCTCGGCGGCGACCCCGCCCGCATCAACCCGCTGGCGCCCGCCGAGATGGTCATCGACCACTCGGTCATCGTCGACTACTTCGGCCACCCCGACGCCTTCCAGCGCAACGTGGAGCGGGAGTACGAGCGCAACCGAGAGCGCTACCAGTTCCTGCGCTGGGGCCAGACGGCCTTCGACGAGTTCAAGGTGGTGCCGCCCGGCACCGGCATCGTCCACCAGGTCAACATCGAGCACCTGGCCCGCGTCGTCATGATCCGCGACGGCAAGGCCTACCCCGACACCTGCGTCGGCACCGACTCCCACACCACGATGGAGAACGGCATCGGCGTGCTCGGCTGGGGCGTCGGCGGCATCGAGGCCGAGGCCGCGATGCTCGGCCAGCCCATCTCGATGCTGATCCCGCGCGTGGTCGGCTTCAAGCTGACGGGCAAGCTCCCGGCCGGCGCGACCGCCACCGACCTGGTGCTGACCATCACCGAGATGCTGCGCAAGCACGGCGTGGTCGGCAAGTTCGTCGAGTTCTACGGCGAGGGCGTCTCCTCGGTGCCGCTGGCCAACCGGGCCACGATCGGCAACATGAGCCCCGAGTTCGGCTCCACCTGCGCGATCTTCCCGATCGACGGCCAGACCGTCGACTACCTGCGCCTGACCGGCCGCTCCGAGGAGCAGGTCGCGCTCGTCGAGGCGTACGCCAAGGAGCAGGGCCTCTGGCTCGACCCGTCGGCGCCCGAGCCGGTCTTCTCCGAGTACATCGAGCTCGACCTGGCCACCGTCGTCCCGTCGATCGCCGGCCCCAAGCGCCCGCAGGACCGCATCGCGCTCAACGACGCCAAGCGGGCCTGGCGCGCAGCCGTCAAGGACTACGCCGCCGAGGAGGACTTCGGGCCGGTCGACGAGGCCGGGGCCGAGTCCTTCCCCGCCTCCGACGCGCCCGCCGTCGACCATGACGGCGACCGCGACCAGCCGCACACGCCCGCGCTCAACGGCGAGCGGCCGCACAAGAAGGTGCCCGTCACCCTGGCCGACGGCACCAGCTTCGAGATCGACCACGGCGTGGTCACCATCGCCGCGATCACCTCGTGCACCAACACCTCCAACCCCTACGTCATGCTGGGCGCCGCCCTGCTGGCGCGCAACGCGGTGGAGAAGGGCCTGACCCGCAAGCCGTGGGTCAAGACGTCGCTGGCGCCCGGCTCCCAGGTCGTCACCGGCTACTTCGAGCGCTCGGGGCTCCAGCCGTACCTGGACAAGATCGGGTTCAACCTGGTCGGCTACGGCTGCACCACCTGCATCGGCAACTCGGGCCCGCTGCCCGAGGAGATCTCGGCCGCCATCCAGGAGAACGACCTGGCCGTCACCGCGGTCCTGTCCGGCAACCGCAACTTCGAGGGCCGCATCAACCCCGACGTGAAGATGAACTACCTGGCCTCGCCGCCGCTGGTGGTCGCCTACGCGCTGGCCGGCACGATGGACATCGACCTCGACACCGAGCCGCTCGGCGAGGGCGCCGACGGGCAGCCGGTGTTCCTCAAGGACATCTGGCCCTCACCCGACGAGGTCGCCGAGGTCGTCAGCTCCTCGATCGGCCGCGAGATGTTCGAGCGCGACTACGCCGACGTCTTCAAGGGCGACGAGACCTGGCAGTCGCTGCCGATCCCGACCGGCGACACCTTCGAGTGGGACCCCGCCTCCACCTACGTGCGCAAGGCCCCCTACTTCGACGGCATGCCGGAGAAGCCGGAGCCCGTCACCGACATCGCCGGCGCCCGCGTCCTGGTCAAGGTCGGCGACTCCGTCACCACCGACCACATCTCGCCCGCCAGTTCCATCAAGGTCGGCACGCCCGCCGCGCAGTACCTGCAGGCCAACGGCGTCGAGGTCAAGGACTTCAACTCCTACGGCTCGCGGCGCGGCAACCACGAGGTGATGATCCGCGGCACGTTCGCCAACATCCGCCTGCGCAACCAGATCGCGCCGGGCACCGAAGGCGGCTACACCCGCGACTTCACCCAGCCCGACGGGCCCGTGTCGTTCATCTACGACGCCTCGGTCAACTACGCCGCGGCCGGCACGCCGCTGGTCGTCCTGGCGGGCAAGGAGTACGGCTCCGGCTCCTCGCGCGACTGGGCGGCCAAGGGCACGGCGCTGCTGGGCGTCAAGGCCGTCATCGCCGAGTCCTACGAGCGCATCCACCGCTCCAACCTGATCGGCATGGGCGTCCTGCCGCTGCAGTTCCCCGAGGGGCAGAGCACCGCCTCGCTTGGGCTGACCGGCGAGGAGACCTTCGACATCACCGGCGTCGAGGAGCTCAACCAGGGCACCATCCCCGGCACCGTCCACGTGAAGGCGGGCGACGTCGAGTTCGACGCGGTGGTCCGCATCGACACGCCGGGCGAGGCCGACTACTACCGGCACGGCGGCATCATGCAGTACGTGCTGCGGTCGCTGCTGGCCAAGTAGTCCGCCTGCCAAGCAGGCACGAACGTCCCGCACCCGCGACCCGGCCATCCGCCGGGCCGCGGGCGGCGGGAGCCCGGCCACCGGCCGGGCGGGCGCGACCCTGAACGCGCCCATCTCGGGGGAACCACCCGACCTGACCGCCGCCCGTCGCACCACCCCGCGCCGGGCGGCGGCGCCATTCCAGGGCCCCTCCGCCCACGTCACGCCTGCTGTGGGGCGGTGTCGGTCCTTCCCGTACGGCAAGCGTCCCCAGACCACCGTGGTCACCGGCGCCCGCCCGTCCATCACGCATACTCCAGCGGGACTCCGGTCCCCGCCGCTACGCCGTCCCCCAGCCCGCACACGGGATTCCACCTGCGGCCACCCCGGACGGATCCAGGCGGACGGGCGGCCTGGGAACGCCCCTGAGCAGGCCGTCAGGTGGTGTTGAGGGGCGCGGGTGCCTCAGGACACCTTCGACGCCGGTGCCGACCATGTGTCGCACGCCGACGGCGACACCGCCGCGTAGCCCCGCTTGAGCCACGACACGCGGCTGGCCCCCGACCCGTGGCTGCGCCGCCCGTCCGGCTCGTCCCCACTGGCTTTGACCACGTCGAGCAGCGCCGTCCAGTGCTCCGCCGAGCGGCCGAGCGAGCGCCAGACGCTGCCCGCGAAGACCCCGGCCAGGCAGTCGGCCTGCAACTCGTAGCGGCGGCCCAGCTCCGCCTGGTCGCCCGTGCGGGCGCGCACCAGCTTCTCGTAGGCGGCCCTGATGCCTGCCTGCTGCTGGACGTGGTGACCGTACTCGTGCGCGGCGACCTTCAGCGGGTACAGGTCGGTGCGTCCCTCGATCCACTGTCCTTCGAGGGGGAAGACGAGGGTGGCCTGGCCGGTGCAGTAGAACGCCGCGGCCCCGCCCGGCCACCGCACACCGCAGATCCGCTCGGTGGGCGCATCGACGTAGCGGACCTTCGGCCGCCGGAAGGGCAGCTTCGCCTTGGTGAAATGCGCTGACCATCCCCGGTTCAGGCAGGTCATGATCGCGGACAGGTACTCCTTCGAGCGCGGAATCCCGCCCGAGACGAGCGGCGGCTCCGGACAGGAGGCGACGGGCAGCCTGCCCGTTTTGTAGAGCGCCCCCGGCGTCCCCCGCACACCGGATGCCCAGCCCGGCAGCATGCCAGAGGGCACTGACCCGGCGAAGGCCAGCCCAGGGGAGGGCGAGGCGGGGGAGGGCGGTCCGGGTGTGGGTGTGGTGGGGGAGCGCATGCCAGAGGGCGCCGACCAGGCCATGGACGGTTCGGGGGAGGGTGAGGGAGAGGTCCGCCCAGGGGAGGCTGCAGAGGGCCGTTCAGGGGAGGGCGAGGTGGCAGAGGGCCGTCCAGGAGAGGGCGAGGCGGCAGAGGGGCGGCCGGGGGAGGGGGAGGCCGGAGAGGGCAGCCCGGGGGCGGGCGACGCCGACGAGTGTGACGCGAAGGAGAGCGGCCCGCGGAAGAGCGGGTCGGCGGGGGCCGCCTGGGCCGCGGGCGTGGTGGCCGGGAGGAGGACGATCGCGGCGCACGTGGGGATGGAGAGAAGGGGGAGTCGCACGGTCCTGCAGCATAGAGCCCATGACTTCCGAGGCGTTGATCGTGATATTGGCAGGTTCGGCGGTGCTGGTCGGCGCGATCGTCCAAGGCGGCGTCGGCTTCGGGCTCGGCCTGGTCGCCGCCCCGGTCGTGACGTTGCTCGACCCCACTCTCATGCCCGGCGCCATCCAGGTGGTCAACGCCACCCTGCCGCTGTTCACGCTGGCCGCCGAGTGGCGCAGGATCGACTGGCGCGGTCTCGGGTTCGCCGTGGTCGGCCGGTTGCCGGGCAGCGCGGTCGGGGCTCTCGTCGTCGTCCATGTCTCCACTCAGACGCTCGGCGTGTTCGTCGGCGTCATGGTCCTGGTCGCCGTCGCGCTGACCGCCCGGGCCGTCGCCGTCCCCAGGAACGGGTGGACGACCACGACGGCGGGTTTCGCCTCCGGCATCACCGGTACTGCCACCGGCATCGGCGGTCCGCCGGTCGCGCTGGTCTACCAGAGCGCCAAGGGGCCGCAGATCCGCGCCACGCTGGCGGCCTTCTTCTTCCTCAGCGCCTCCCAGTCGCTGCTCATTCTCTGGTTCGTCGACCGCCTGCCCGCCAGGGCGTTGGCGACGGGAGGGCTGCTCGTGCCGTTCCTGATCGGCGGCTTTCTCGCCTCCGGGCCGCTGCGGCGCCATCTCGACGGCAAGGGGGTGAGGGGCGCGGTCCTCACGGTGGCCGTGTTCTCGGCGCTGGCGCTGATCACGCAGAGCGTGATCGGTTGAGCGGGGTGTTTCTGGATTGTTACCCGCCACAACAAACTCAGCCGGATGAGGGTCTTCCAAAGCAGGCCGCGGCGGAATACGTTGCCGCAGACAACATTCACCGCGTACGGCAAGGCGCCGCCGTACGACCGGTGGAACCCCCACCCCCCGTCCATCCCCCAGAAAGGACCTTGCACCATGCGCAAGGGGATCCTCAGCCTGACCGCCGTGGCAGCGGCGACGACCCTCGGTCTCACCGCGTGCGGGGGCGACAGCGGTGGCACCACCCAGGCCGGCACTGCCCAGTCCAGCGCGGCGCCCGCCTCCAGCGCGGCCGCCACGGGCAAGATCGGCGTCATCCTTCCCGACAGCAAGTCCTCGGCCAGGTGGGAGACCGCCGACCGCAAGTACCTCGAGGAGGCGTTCAAGGCCGCGGGCGTCGCCTACGACATCCAGAACGCCCAGGGCGACAAGAACGCCTTCCAGACCATCGCCGACCAGATGATCACCAACGGCGCGACCGTGCTGATGATCGTGAACCTGGACTCCGGCACCGGCAAGGCCGTGCTGAGCAAGGCCAAGTCGCAGGGCGTGGCCACGATCGACTACGACCGGCTCACGCTGGGCGGCGGCGCGGCCTACTACGTCAGCTTCGACAACACCAAGGTCGGCACCCTGCAGGGCGAGGGCCTGGCCAGGTGCCTGGCCGACAAGAAGGCCGCCAAGCCCATCGTCGCCTACCTCAACGGCTCGCCGACCGACAACAACGCCACGCTGTTCAAGCAGGGCTACGACGGCGTGCTCAAGCCGAAGTTCGACTCCGGCGAGTTCGTGAAGGGCCCGGACGAGTCGGTTCCCGAGTGGGACAACGCCAAGGCCGGCACGATCTTCGAGCAGATGCTCACCGGCGAGTCGAAGATCGCCGGCGTGCTCGCGGCCAACGACGGCCTCGGCAACGCCGCCATCACCGTGCTGAAGAAGAACAACCTCAACGGCAAGGTGCCGGTCACCGGCCAGGACGCGACCGTCCAGGGCCTGCAGAACATCCTCGCCGGCGACCAGTGCATGACCGTCTACAAGGCGATCAAGAAGGAGGCCGACGCGGCCTCCGCGCTGGCGGTCGCGCTGGCCAAGGGCGAGAAGCCCGCGGCCACCGGCAGCGTCAAGGACACCGAGAGCGGCCAGGACGTGCCCGCCGTCCTGCTCGACCCCCAGGCGATCTTCTTCGACAGCGTCAAGGACGTCGTGGCCGACGGCTTCGTCGCCAAGGAAGAGCTGTGCACGGGCGAGTTCGCCGCCAAGTGCACCGAAGCCGGAATCCAGTAGGCCGGGAATCCCGTGATCGCGGCCGGGGGTACGGCTGGCGGCAGCCGTGCCCCCGGTGGAGGACGCAGCATATGAACCCCGTTCTTGAAGTCCGAGGGATCGACAAGAGTTTCGGTCCCGTGCAGGTCCTGCACGACGTCGCCTTCTCCGCCTACGCGGGCGAGGTGACCGCGCTGGTCGGCGACAACGGCGCAGGAAAGTCCACCCTGGTCAAGTGTATCGGCGGCATCCACCCGATCGACGCCGGCGACTACTTCTTCGACGGCAGGCAGGTCCAGGTCAACGGGCCCCGCGACGCGGGCGAGCTGGGCATCGAGATCGTCTACCAGGACCTCGCGCTCTGCGACAACCTCGACATCGTCCAGAACATGTTCCTGGGCAGGGAGCGCAGGAGCGGCCTGGTGCTCGACGAGGCCACGATGGAGGAGATGGCCCAGCAGACGCTCTCCGGCCTGTCGGTCAGGACCGTCAAGTCCATCAGGCAGAAGGTCTCCAGCCTGTCCGGCGGCCAGCGGCAGACCGTCGCCATCGCCAAGGCCGTGCTGTGGAACAGCAAGGTCGTCATCCTCGACGAGCCCACCGCCGCGCTCGGCGTCGCGCAGACCGGTCAGGTGCTCGAACT
Organism: Nonomuraea sp. NPDC003804; assembly: GCF_040610675.1. Lineage (NCBI taxonomy): Bacteria > Bacillati > Actinomycetota > Actinomycetes > Streptosporangiales > Streptosporangiaceae > Nonomuraea > Nonomuraea sp. NPDC003804. Next base: position 113,350 of record NZ_JBEXMT010000001.1, on the reverse strand, counting down.
GGTCCGCAGGCTGGCCGACAAGGGCCTCGCGGTCGTGCTGATCTCGCACAACATGAACGACGTCTTCGCCGTCTCCGACCGGATCGCGGCCCTCTACCTCGGGCGGATGGCCGCCCAGGTCAAGACCTCCGACGTGACCCACGCGCAGGTCGTCGAACTGATCACCGCGGGGCGCAGCGGAGACCTGGGTCTCAGGAACGGGGTCTCGGCATGAGCGGCAGGATTCTCACCAGCGACCCCGCAGAGGACGGGGCGATCGTCACCGCGGCCCGCCGGCCCTCGGTCGGCAACAGCGCCCGCGCCTACCTGGAGCGGGTCCGCGGCGGCGACATGGGCGCGCTGCCCGCCGTGCTCGGCCTGGTCGTCCTGTGCACGGTGTTCGCCGTGCTCAAGCCGGTGTTCCTGACCCCGGTCAACTTCGCCAACCTCTTCCAGCAGGGCGGGCAGGTCACCGTCATCGCGATGGGGCTGGTCTTCGTCCTGCTGATCGGCGAGATCGACCTGTCGGCGGGTTTCGCCAGCGGCCTGTGCGCGGCCGTGCTGGCGGTCACGCTGACCGGCATGGGCCTGCCCTGGTACGTGTGCGTCCTGGCGGCCATCCTCACCGGCGTCGTCATCGGCCTCGTGCTCGGCGTGCTGGTGGCCAAGCTCGGCATCCCCTCCTTCATCGTCACGCTCGCCGGTTTCCTCGCCTTCCAGGGCGTCCTGCTGGCGATCCTCGAGGAGGGCACCAACATCTCCATCCGCGACGAGACCATCCTCGCCATCGCCAACAAGAACCTGCCCGCCGCGCTGGGCTGGGCGCTGTGGCTGGTCGGCGTCGGCGGCTACGCGGCCGTCCAGATCACCAGGTCGGTCAAGCGGAGCGGGCGCGGCCTGGTCGCCGATCCGTTCTCGCTGATCGCCGCGAGGGTCGGCACGCTGGCCGTGCTCACGGGTGTGGCCGTCTTCGTGCTCAACCTGGAGCGCAGCCGCAACCCCGCGGTGGCGTCGCTGAGCGGCGTGCCCGTCGTCATCCCGATCGTGCTGGCCCTGCTGGTCGTCTGGACGTTCGTGCTCGGCAGGACCCGCTTCGGCCGCCACCTCTACGCGGTCGGCGGCAACGCCGAGGCTTCGCGCCGGGCGGGCATCAACGTCGACCGGATCAAGGTGAGCGCCTTCGTCATCTGCTCGGCGATCGCCGCCGTCGGCGGGATCATCGCCGCCTCGCGCGGCGCGTCCGTCGACCCGAACACCGGCGGCAGCCAGGTCCTGCTCTACGCCGTGGGCGCGGCCGTCATCGGCGGGACGAGCCTGTTCGGCGGCAAGGGCAGGGTGCTGGACGCCGTCCTCGGCGGAGCCGTCATCGCGGTCATCGACAACGGCATGGGCCTGCTGGGCTTCGCCTCCAGCGAGAAGTTCATGGTGACCGGATCGGTGCTGCTGCTGGCGGCGGGCGTGGACGCCCTCGCCCGTCGTAGGGCAGCGGCCGCTGGTCTAAGGTGATCAGCGAATTCGGCACTTCAAAGGATCCACGAACGATGCGAGCGGGCCCGTCCCAGGAGGAGATCAGGCGCCACAACCTGGGCGCGCTGCTTCGTCACGTCCATCTCGGCGGGCCCACCTCGCGGGCCGAGCTGACCTCCAGGATGGGCCTGAACCGCAGCACGATCATGGCCCTGACCTCCGACCTGACCGCGGCGGGCCTGGTGCGCGAGGAACTTCCGCGCGAGACCGGCCGCGCGGGGCGGCCCTCCCTGGTGGTGCGGCCGGAGTCGTCGCGGGTCTACGTCTTCGCCTTCGACCTGGGCCCCGACCGGCTGGTCGTGGCCCGCGTCGGCCTCGGCGGGGTGATCCTCGACCGGCGCGAGACGGTACGGCGGCGCGGCGCCTTCGACCTGGACGAGGTCGTCGGCGCGCTGGCCGGCTTCGCCAGGCAGATGCACCGCAAGACCCGCGCCGACACCGTCTGCGTCGGCGCGGCGGCCGCGGTCGCCGGCGGGGTGCGCAGGAGCGACGGCGTCCTCAAGTACGCGCCCAACCTGCTCGCCGAGGACGTGCCGTTCGGCGAGGCGCTGAGCCGGAAGCTGGCTCTCGGCCTGCCGGTCAGCGTCGGCAACGACGCCAACCTGGGGGCGCTGGCCGAGCACACCCGTGGCGTGGGCGCCGCCGTGCGGGACCTCATCTACCTGCACGGCGACGTCGGCGTGGGCGGCGGCGTCATCGCCGGCGGCCACCTGCTCGGCGGGCACGACGGCTTCGGCGGCGAGCTCGGCCACATGGTCGTCCACCCGGGTGGCCGCCTGTGCGGGTGCGGCTCCCACGGCTGCCTCGAGGCGGAGGTGGGGGAGCGGGCGCTGCTGGAGGCGGCGGGCCGGGCGCCGGCAGGCCGCGTCGAGGGGCCGCTGGGCCGCGACGCGGTCAGGGCCGTCGTCGACGCCGCCGACCGGGGCGACATCGTCGCGCAGGACGCGCTCAGCCGCGTGGGCGACTGGCTCGGCCTGGGCGTGGCCAACCTGGTCAACATCTTCAACCCGGAGATGGTCGTGTTCGGCGGGATGCTGCGCGAGATCTACCTCGGCGCGGCCGCCCAGGTGCGCAGCCGCCTGGCCGTCGACGCGCTGCCCGCCCACCGGGAGAAGCTGCGCCTGCGCACCTCGGCGCTGGGCGACGACGCCACGCTGGTCGGCGCGGCCGAGCTGGCCTTCGCGAACGTGCTGGCCGATCCGCTGGAGGCACTGGCCCGAGCGGGCGGCTGAGGCGAACCCCGCGCCCGGCAGGCCGTCCCCCACAAGGGGCCCAAAAAACGACGGTGTCCGCGATCGGAGCGATCGCGGACACCGTGGGGTAGGTGGGGTAGCGGGACAGGACGTCAGGAAACGCGCGCCTTGGGGGCGCCGAAGGTGTTGCAGGCGTTCGGCGACTCGGCGTCGAAGCCGCGCTTGAGCCAGTAGGCGATGTTGGCGGGCTTGCCGTGGATGCCGTCGTCGAACCCGGCCTGGGCGACCTTCAGGATGTACTTGAAGTCGAAGTCACGCCGGCCGAGCGAGTGCCACACGCTGCCGATGAAGGCGCCGGAGAAGCACTCGGCCTGCAGTTCGATCCTGCGGGCCTCGTCGTAGATGCGCTTCTTGCTCTTGCCCTTGACCCGGTCGACGACGTCGATCATGCCGGTCAGCTCCTGGATGTGGTGACCGTACTCGTGGGCCACGACCTCCATCAGGAACAGCTCGGTCGGCTCGGACAGGATGGCGGGGTCCAGCAGGACCGTCATCTTGCGCTCGGGCGGGCAGTAGAGCGCCTGCGCGCCCAGGGGGAACTTGCCGCACTTGCCCACCGGCTGGCCGGGCTTGCTCACGACGCCGAACTTCGGCTTGACGAAGGGGATCTTCGCCTTGGCCAGCTGGCGGCTCCACGAGTCGTTGAGACAGTCGAGCACGAACTCCAGGTAGACCTTGGCCCCGTCGAGCGAGTCACGCTGGACCGGCTGCTCCTCACACTCCTTGAGCTCCATCGCCCCGGTCTTGTAGACCCTGTTGTCGGTCAGGACCCGCGGGAAGCCGGTGGTTCCTGCGGCGGCCGTACCGGCGAACAACAGGCTCGCCAGAACGCCGGAAAGCACGGCGAATAAGGGGGAACGCATAGTCACAGGACTTTAGACCACACAACGGCCGCGCCGGAAGGCGCGGCCGTCGTGTCCGGAGATCATGAACTACGAGACGTACCTGGCGGGAGAGGTCCAGGTGTTGCACGCGGCGGGGGCCCCGTAGTCCCACCCGCGCTGCATCCAGCGGGCCTGGTTGGCGCTGGAGCCGTGGTCGTTCTGCGGCCAGATGGAGGCGCCCTTCTCACCGAACCAGTCGATGATCTGCTGGTAGTAGGCCTCGTCGACCGGCAGCGTGTCCTTCACCGACTTCATGAAGACCGCCGACATGCACTCGGCCTGCAGCTCGAGGCGGCGGGAGTAGGCGAGCTTGGCGGACCTGCTCGCGCGCCAGCTGGCCTGGGCGTACCAGGGCATGATGCCGGCGATCTGCTGCACGTGGTGGCCGTACTCGTGGGCCATCAGCCGGCCGATGCCGACCGGCGACGGGTTACGCAGCTCCGTCTTGGTGATCAGCATGTACATGGTCCTGTCGGCGGAGCAGTAGACGCCGGAGGCGCCCGTCAGCCACCTGCCACAGGCGGTGTTGCGCTTGGAGGTGATGATCCGCAACCTGGGCTTGGCGAACGGCAGCCTGGCCTGCTTGAACTCCGATGCCCACGCGCGGTTGAGACAATTGGTGAACGCCTGGAGGAAGTGCTTGTAGGCCGCCGTGCTGCCACGCTGGATCTCTCCCGGCGCGCAGTTGGAGCGGGCGAGCGTCCCGGTCTTGTACAGCGGGCTGCTCGTCGCCGCGGCCTTCCCTCTCGGAGGCGCCGCCTGGGCGGCCGCGGCCTCCTGGGTGGTCGCGGTCGACGCCTCCGCGACGCCTGCCGTACCCACGCCCATCAGGGCAAGAACCAGCCCAGCCGACACAAGTGACGAGAGTTTCCTAAGGGGGACAGTGTTCATAGTGGGTCAACCCTAGGCCAAGATCGGACAAATCAGGGTGCATTTGACTCCATGGAGTCATCTTCTGCTTCACGAACTAGACTTCGATCCGTTGGCGAGTGGATGAGGGGATGATTCCGTGAGCGGGCTGCTGGCCTCGATCAAGGGACCGCACGACGTCAAACGGCTTGCGGTGGAGGAGTTGCCGCGGCTCGCCCAGGAGGTTCGCGACCTCCTCGTCGAGTCCTGCGCGAGGAACGGCGGGCACCTCGGCCCCAACCTGGGCGTCGTCGAGTTGACCATCGCGCTCCACCGGGTGTTCGACTCGCCGAGTGATCCGATCATCTGGGACACCGGCCACCAGTCCTACGTGCACAAGATGCTCACCGGCCGGGCGGGCGGCTTCGACGCGCTCAAGCAGGAGGGCGGGCTGTCCGGCTACCCGAGCCAGGCCGAGTCCCCGCACGACTTCGTGGAGAACTCCCACGCCTCGACCGCGCTGTCCTACGCCGACGGCCTGGCCAAGGCGTTCAAGCTGCGCGGCGAGCGCGAGCGGGTGGCGGTCGCGGTCATCGGCGACGGCGCGCTGACCGGCGGCATGGCGTGGGAGGCGCTCAACAACATCGCGGCCGTCAAGGACCTGCCGTGCGTGATCGTGGTCAACGACAACGGGCGCTCCTACTCGCCGACCATCGGCGGCCTGGCCACGCACCTGGCCAAGCTCAGGGTCGACCGCCGCTACGAGGACCTGCTCGAGTTCGTCAAGAACAAGATCGGCAACGTGCCCGTCGTCTACGACGCCCTCCACGGCATCAAGAAGGGCGTCAAGGACGTCCTGGCGCCGCAGGTGATGTTCGAGGACCTCGGCCTGAAGTACGTCGGCCCCATCGACGGCCATGACGAGCAGGCCGTGGAGGAGGCCCTGCGCAAGGCGCGCGGCTTCGGCGGCCCCGTCATCGTCCACGTCCTCACCCAGAAGGGCCGCGGCTACGCGCCCGCCGAGAACCACGACGAGGACCAGTTCCACTCGCCCGGCGCCTTCGACAGGGACACCGGCGTGGAGAAGCCCAAGGGCCGCATCTGGACCAACGTGTTCAGCGAGGAACTGGTCGAGCTCGGCAAGGAGCGCGACGACCTGGTCGCCATCACCGCGGCCATGCTGCACCCGACCGGGCTCAACGCCTTCGCCGACGCCTTCCCCGACCGCACCTACGACGTCGGCATCGCCGAGCAGCACGCGCTGACCAGCGCGGCCGGGCTCGCGCTCGGCGGGCTGCACCCCGTCGTCGCCGTCTACGCCACCTTCCTCAACCGGGCCTTCGACCAGCTGCTGATGGACGTCGCCCTGCACAAGCTGCCCGTCACCGTCGTCCTCGACCGGGCGGGCGTCACCGGTGACGACGGCGCCAGCCACAACGGCATGTGGGACCTGTCGATCCTGCAGGTCGTGCCCGAGCTGCGGATCGCGGTGCCGCGCGACGGCGAGCGGCTGACCGAGCTGCTGCGCGAGGCTGTCGCCGTCGACGACGCGCCGACCGTGCTGCGCTTCCCCAAGGGGCCCGTCGCCGAGACCGTCGAGGCGATCGGCAAGCTCGGCGAGATGGACGTGCTGCGCGCGGGCGAGCCCGACGTGCTCCTGGTCGCCGTCGGCCCCATGGCCCACGCCGCGCTGGAGGCCGCCGTGCTCCTCGACGCGCAGGGCATCTCCGCCACCGTCGTCGACCCGCGCTGGGTCAAGCCGCTCGACGAGGCGCTGGTGCCGGCCGCCGCCGCGCACAAGCTCGTGGCGGTCGTCGAGGACAACGGCAGGGTCGGCGGCGTCGGCGACGCGGTCGCCCGGCTGCTGCGCGACAACGACGTCGACGTGCCGGTGCGCACGTTCGGCATCCCGCAGCGCTTCCTCGACCACGCCAAGCGGCCCAAGATCCTCGGCTACGCGGGCCTGACCGGCCAGGACCTCGCCCGCGACATCACCGAGGCGGTCGCGAAGCGCGGCTCGGCTCTGGAGCGGCAGCCCGCCCAGCAGTGACCGCCCGGCGCACCACGGCGGACAGCGTCACGATGACGAGCGCCGCCACGGCCGCCACCGGCAGCAGCAGTTCGGCGTGCTCGCGGACGACCCCGCCCGCGAGCGCGCCGACCGTCACGTAGGCGCTCACCCACGCGGTGCCGCCGATCAGCGCCCACGGCATGAACCTCCGGTACGGCACGCCGAGCGCCCCGGCCACCGCAGGGGTGAGCGCGTGCACCACCGGCAGGAAGTAGGCCAGGGCCAGCGCCCACCCGCTGCGCTCGAACAGTTCCTCGGCGCGCTGCCAGCGTTCCTCGCCCACCCGGCGGCCCAGGCGACCGTGGCGCAGGCGGAAGCCGAACGTCCTGCCCGTCCAGTGGCCGCCGGAGGCGCCCGTCAGGCAGGCCAGCACGCCGGCCGCGACGAGCGCGGCGGCCTCGGCCGGTGTGTCGGCGGTCGTGCCCGCGACGATGAGCAGCGCGTCGCCGGGGACGACGAGGCCGACGCCGACGGAGGCGTCCAGGGTGAGGAAGGTCAGCATGAGGGGCCACACCAGGAGCAGATCCTGGGCGGCGAGCGCGTCGAGCAGGTCCCCGAACATGCCCCCAGCCTGGCGGCGGGCCGGCCGGCACCCATCGGGGCCCGACCCCGGGCCGACCCGGAGGTCGTCCGGCCACTCGGAGGAGGGGCCGCCGCCCTTCCGGCCGGGTCCCGTCGGGCCCCGCTCATCGGGGAAAACGACCGTGGCGCGGGACCGGGGTCGCTGACCTGCGAATGGTCACCGGTCGTGTGGGAAAACTCACAAAATGGAGATCTTCCGCACCAAGAGTGTCGAACAGTCGATCAGAGACACCGAGGAACCCGAGCACCAGCTCAAGAAGCGTTTGTCGGCCGTCGATCTGACCGTCTTCGGCATCGGCGTGATCGTCGGCACCGGCATCTTCGTGCTGACCGGACAGGTGGCGAGGGACACGGCAGGCCCGGCCGTCGCACTGTCGTTCGTGGTCGCGGGCGTCGTGTGCGCCCTGGCCGCACTGTGCTACGCCGAGTTCGCCTCGACGATCCCCGTCGCGGGCTCGGCCTACACCTTCTCCTTCGCCACGCTGGGCGAGTTCCCCGCCTGGATCATCGGCTGGGACCTGATGCTCGAGATGGCGCTGGCCGGGGCGGTGGTGGCGGTCGGCTGGTCAGGCTACTTCACCTCGCTGCTGAACACCGTCGGCGTGCATCTCCCCACGCTCACGGTGTTCGGCCTCGAGGTCAACTATCCGGCCATGGCGATCGTCGCGCTCCTGACCGTGATCCTGGTGCTGGGCATCAAGCTGTCGTCCCGGGTGAACCTCGTGATCGTGATCATCAAGGTGGCGGTGATCCTGCTGGTGATCGTCGCCGGCCTGTTCTACGTCACCGCCCAGAACTACACGCCGTTCATCCCGGCCCCCAAGTCCAGCCCGGCCGTCCAGGGGCTCGGCGCGCCGCTGATCCAGGTGCTGTTCGGCATCACGCCCGTCGCCTACGGCGTGATCGGCATCTTCTCCGCCGCCGCGATCGTCTTCTTCGCCTTCATCGGCTTCGACATCGTGGCCACGGCCGCGGAGGAGACCGTCAACCCGCAGCGCGACCTGCCGCGCGGCATCATCGGCTCGCTGGCCATCTGCACCTTCCTCTACGTCGCCGTCTCCCTCGTCGTGGTCGGCATGCAGCCCTACAGCCGGCTCAGCGTGGACGCCCCGCTAGCCGACGCCTTCCGCGCGGTCGGCCAGCCGTGGATCGCCGGCCTGATCAGCATCGGCGCCATCGCGGGCCTCACCACCGTGGTCATGATCCTCATGCTCGGCCAAACCCGGGTGCTGTTCGCCATGTGCCGTGACGGGCTGCTGCCGCGCGTGCTGTCGAAGGTCCACCCGAAATACGGCACGCCCGCGCGCATCACCGTCATCGTCGGCTTCGTCACCATGGTGCTGGCGGGACTGATCTCGCTGAGCGCGCTGGCCGAACTGGTCAACATCGGCACCCTGTTCGCCTTCGTCGTGGTGTCGGTGGGAGTGATCATCCTGCGGCGGACCCGGCCGGACCTGCACCGTGCCTTCCGCGCGCCGATGGTGCCGCTGCTGCCGATCCTGTCCGTGCTGGCCTGCTTCTACCTGATGCTGAACCTGCCGGTGGAGACGTGGCTGCGGTTCTTCGCCTGGCTGATCATCGGTGCGGTGATCTACTTCCTGTACAGCTACCGCCACAGCATGGTCGCCCGCTTCCGCAGCGGCGCACCCCGGTAACCCCGGGACGGCCGGGCGCGCGTCCCCGCCGGGCGCGCGCGGGTTCGCACGCATGAGCATCTTGCAGAAAGCTGCATAAGGAGCTTACGGTGTGCGCAGAATTGCGCAGACCCCCCGGAGGCTCATGCCCATGCGCAGCATCACGTGCTGGTTAGCGACCGCCGCGCTCGTCACCCTCGGCGTGGTGGCGACACCCGCCACCGCGCACGCCGACACCCTCGAACCGATCACCGAGCTCGCCGCCGACAACGGCGTCTACACCGCGCAGGCGGGCGCCGCCAGGCTCCGCGTCACCTTCCAGCGGGACGACGTCTTCCGCCTCGAACTCGCCCCTGACGGCACCTTCACCGACCCCGCCAACACCGGCCAGGACGCGAAGATCGTCGTCAAGACCGACTACCCGGCGGTGCCCTCCACGTGGAAGGAGCTCGCCGACCGCTACGAGATCAGCACAGGCGCGCTGACCGTCAAGATCGGCAAGAGCCCGGCGCTGGTCAGCGTCTTCCGCGCCGACGGCAGCCAGGTGCTCGCCGAGAGCGCCCCGCTGTCCTGGGACGCCGCCGGCACCCGGCAGACCCTCGCCCCCGTCGCCAAGGAGCAGTTCTTCGGCGGCGGCATGCAGAACGGCCGCCTCAACCACACCGGCCAGGTCGTCAACGTCGCCGCCAACCACGACTGGGACGACGAGGGTTACCCGAACGCGGTGCCGTACTACGCCAGCACCGCCGGGTACGGCGTGCTGCGCGACACCTTCGCGCCCGGCAGCTACGCCTTCAAGCAGCCGCTGGTCGCCACCCACAAGGAGCAGCGCTTCGACGCCTACTACTTCGTCGGCCGGCCGTACGACCTGAAGACGCCGCTCGACCGCTACACCGAGCTGACCGGACGGCCGCTGATGCCGCCGATCTACGGCCTGGAGATGGGCGACGCCGACTGCTACAACCACTCCAGCCCGACCTACACCGGCGGCAAGAACCCGAAGAAGTGGACGACACCCAGCGCCGCCACGGTCGCGCAGGGCTACGTCGACAACGACATGCCGCGCGGCTGGATGCTGGTCAACGACGGCTACGGCTGCGAGTACACCGACCTGCCGGAGGCGGGCCGGCTGCTGCGCCAGCGCGGCGTCGAACTGGGCCTGTGGACCGAGCGCGCGCTGACCGACCAGGAGTCCGAGGTCAGGGACGCGGGCGTGCGGGTCCGCAAGCTGGACGTCGCCTGGGTCGGCGCGGGCTACCGGCACGCGCTGACCGGGTGCGAGGAAGCCGCCGGCGGCATCGAGAGGTACTCCGACGCCCGCCGCTTCGTCTGGATGGTCGAGGGCTGGGCGGGTTCGCAGCGCTGCGCCGTGCAGTGGACCGGCGACCACTACGGCACGCTCGACGCCATCCGCTGGCAGGTCCCGGCCATCACCGGCGCCGGCCTGTCCGGCATGCCGTTCACGGCGGGCGACATCGACGGCATCTTCGGCGGCAGCGGCGAGTCGTACGTGCGTGACCTGCAGTGGAAGGCGTTCACGCCGGTGCTGATGTCGATGTCGGGCTGGGCCTCCCATGACAAGCAGCCGTGGACGCGCGGCGAGCCGTACACCTCCATCAACCGCAAGTACCTCAAGCTGCGCGAACGGCTGCTGCCCTACCTGTACACCCACGCCGCCGAGGCGCACCGCACCGGCGTCCCCGTCAGCCGGGCGCTGGTGATGGAGTATCCGCGCGACGAGACCGCCTGGCAGGTCAAGGACGAGTTCCTGGCGGGCTGGGACTTCCTGGTCGCGCCCGTCCACACCGCGGGGGACGTCCGCACCGGCATCTACCTGCCCGAGGGCCGCTGGGTCGACTACTGGAGCGGCGAGGTGCACAACGGCCCCAAGACGCTCGGCGGCTACAGCGCGCCGCTGGACCGGCTGCCGCTGTTCGTCCGGGCCGGCGCGATCGTGCCCATGTACCGTGAGGGCGTCAACAACCACGCCGAGCACCGGCCGGCCGACCCGCTGACGCTGGACCTCTACCCGAGCGGCGAGTCGACCTTCGCCATGTACGCCGACGACGGCAGGACCCGCGCGTTCGCCGCCGGCCGGTCGGCCACCCAGACCTTCACCGTCAAGGCGCCGCGGGACGGCTCGGGCGTGATCACCGTGGGGATCGGCGCGCTCGAGGGCGAGTACGCCGGCAAGCCCGCCGCCCGGCCGTACGAGCTGGTCGTGCACCTCGGCGGCGCACCCCACCAGGTGCGCTACGGCAAGCAGAAGCTGCCCGAGATCACCGCCGAGCGGTACGCGGCAGGCGAGAGCGGCTGGTACGCCGACGGCGCCACCGTCAGGGCGCGCGTCCCGGCCCTGTCCACCGCCGGGAGCGCGGAGCTCATGCTGACCGGCGCCACCGTGCTCGGCGGCAGGCACCCCGGCGACACCGACGTCGCCGTCGCCGCCGAGCTGCCCGCCATGCTGACTCCCGGCGCGACGGTCGAGGTGCCCGTCTCCGTCACCAACACCACCGGCGGCACGATCCGCGACGTCGAGCTCGGCGTCCGCGTGCCCGAGGGCTGGAGCGCGCCGGCTCCCGTCCCGGCGGGAAGCGTCGCCGACGGCCGGCGCGTGGACAAGACCGTCGCCGTCGCCGTCCCCGCCGACGCCAAGGCCGGTACGGTCACCCTCACCGTCACCGCCGCCTACCGGGCGCACCAGGAGCGCTACACCGCCACGGCGGCGACCGCGGCCAAGGTGCCGCACGCCTCGCTCGCGGCCGCCTTCGCCAACATCGGCGTCACCGACGACGCCGACCCGGGCAAGGGCAACATCGACGGGGGCGGCGGCAGCTTCTCCTACCAGCGCCTGGCCGCGGCGGGCGTCACCCCCGGCGCGTCGCTGACCGTGCAGGGCGTGCCGTTCACCTGGCCCTCCATCCGGCCGGGGCAGCCCGACAACGTGGCGGCGGCCGCCCAGACGATCGCGCTGCAGGGGCAGGGCAACACCCTGGCCTTCCTCGGCACCGGCACCAGCACGCAGGCCAGGGGCCCGCTGACCGTCCACTACGACGACGGCACCAGCGACACCGGCACGCTCGGCTTCGCCAACTGGTGCTGCGTCGACCCGGGCTCGCACGGCTCCAAGCCCGCCTTCTCGCACAAGGGCAAGAACCTGCCCGCGGGTGCGAACCAGTTCCCGACCGTCGACTACCGCGTCTTCTACAACCAGGTCAGGGTGAACCCGGCCAAGAAGATCGTCGCGGTCACGCTGCCCGACAACGCCGCCGTCCATGTCTTCGCCGCCACGGTGGCGACCACGAAGCTGCCCGACCCGCCCAAGGGCCAGGCGTGGGCGTCGGAGGTGACCTGGCTGTCGGCCGACAACGGCTGGGGGCCGGTGGAGAAGGACCGCAGCAACGGCGAGAGCGGCGCCGGCGACGGCCGGCCGATCACGCTCGGCGGGACCGTCCACGCCAAGGGGCTCGGAGCGCACGCCCCCTCCAGGATCTCCTACCACACGGGCGGCGCGTGCTCGGCGTTCACCGCCACGGTGGGCGTGGACGACGAGGTGCAGGCCGGGTCGGTCACCTTCGCGGTGCTGGCCGACGGGAAGGAGGTCTACCGGTCGCCCACCCTGACGGGGGCGGCGCAACCGCTGGAGATCGCGGCCGACATCAAGGGCGCCACCTACGTCGACCTGGTCGTGGGCGACGCCGGTGACGGCAACGGGGCCGACCACGCCGACTGGGCCTCGGCCGCGTTCACCTGCGCCCCCTGACAGCCCGGCCCGCGCCTGGCCGGACCCGCCACCGGAGCACACCGGCGGGGCCGGCCGGGCGCGGGCGGGAACCCCGAGGGGCGGGGCGGTGTATCGGGAGCATGAGACGCATCGCGCTGGTCCTGGCCCTCCTGCTGCCCGCCCTGGCCACCGCGGCCCCCGCGCGGGCGGGCGGCTGGGCCGCCACCTACCTCGACCCCGTCCCCGCGACCTTCGCCCCGGACGCCACCTACACCGTCGGCTTCTGGATGCTGCAGCACGGCACCCACCCCTACGAGGTGGCCAGGAAGCTCGGCACGGTGGGCCTGAAGTTCACCAGCGGCGCCAGGAGCCTGGAGTTCACCGGCGTGCCGCTGAAGGAGAAGGGCCACTACGCCGCCGCGATCGCCCTGCCCGCGGGCCACTGGCGGGTCGAGGCGATCCAGGGCTGGTTCGCGCCCTACGACGTCGGCACGCTCACGGTGCCCGGCCCCCTGGCGGTCAGGCCGCTCGACCCCGAGCTCAAGCGCATGATCGCCGGCTATCTGTCCATGAACGGCGGCAAGGACCCGTGGGGCGCGGTGCGCCCTCCGGGCTTCGTCAGGCAGGGCGCGCCGGCCACACCCGCCGCGGCGGCGCTGCCCGCCGCTTCAGCTCCGGCCGCCGCTGCCACTCCCGGTCCGGCCACCGGCCAGGGCGGCCGTCCGGGAGCTGAACCCGGCCCGGTCCCGGCCGGCGGGCCGTGGCCGTACTGGCTCGGGCTGGGCGTGGCCGCCGCGGCGGGCCTGACCCTCGTCGTGGTCAGGCGGCGGCGCGTCAGAGCGTGAAGACGGCCCCGCCCGCCGCCTTCATCAGGCCGGAACCGAGGCCACCCCCGGCTCGAGGAAGCGCGGGGCCGACACGCCCGCCCTGTCCAGGTACGGCGTGACGCCGCCGAGGTGGAAGGGCCAGCCCGCGCCGAGGATCATGCACAGGTCGATGTCCTGCGCGGCGGCCACCACGCCCTCGTCGAGCATGATGCGGATCTCCTCGGCCAGCGCCCGCAGCACCCGCTCGCGGACCTGCTCGGCCGTCGAGGGCGACGTGCCGCCCGCGAACATGGCCACGACCTCCGGGTCGAGCGAGAAGTCGGCGGCGTAGACGCCCGGCTTGCCCGAGGCGACCAGCTTGGCCATGTTGTCGGACACGCCGAAGCGCGAAGGGAAGGCCGCGTGCAGGGTCTCCGACACGTGGTGGCCGACGGCCGGGCCGACGAGCTGCAGCAGCGCGAACGGCGTCATCGGCAGGCCCAGATCGTCCAGTGCGTGCTCGGCCACCTCGAGCGGCGTGCCCTCGTCGACGGCGGCGAAGACCTCGCCCATGAACCTGGTGAGCAGCCGGTTGACCACGAACGCGGGCGCGTCCTTGACCAGCACCGCCGACTTCTTCAGCGACCTGGCCACCGTGAACGCCGTCGCCAGCGTCGCGTCGTCGGTCGAGGCGCCCTTGATGATCTCCAGCAGCGGCATCACGGCGACCGGGTTGAAGAAGTGGAAGCCGACCAGCCGCTCCGGGTGCCTCAACTCGGCGCCCATCTCGCTGAGCGACAGTGAGGAGGTGTTGGTGGCCAGCACGCACTCGGCCGAGACGTGCTCCTCGACCTCGGCGAAGACCTTCTTCTTGACGCCCATGTCCTCGAAGACGGCCTCGATGACGAAGTCGGCGTCGGCGAAGGCGTCCTTGGTCAGCGAGCCGGTGACCAGGGCCTTGAGCCGGTTGGCCTGGTCCTGGCTGACCCGGCCCTTGGACAGGAGCTTGTCCACCTCGGCGTGCACGTAGCCGACGCCCTTGTCCAGGCGCGCCCGGTCCAGGTCGGTCAGCACGACCGGCACCTCGAGCCGGCGGGCGAACAGCAGCGCCATCTGCGAGGCCATCAGGCCCGCGCCGACCACGCCGACCTTGGTGACCTTGCGGGCCAGCGCCTTGTCGGGCGCGCCCGCCGGCCGCTTGGCCCGGCGCTGCACCAGGTCGAAGGCGTAGAGCCCGGCGCGCAGCTCGTCGCCCATGAGCAGGTCGGCCAGCGCCTCGTCCTCGGCGGCGAAGCCGGCGTCGCGGCTGGCGTCCTTGGCCGCGGCGATGAGGTCGAGCGCCCGGTAGGGGGCCGGCGCCGCGCCGCGCAGCTTCATGTCGACCAGGAAGCGGGCATCGGCCACGGCCTTGTCCCAGTCCTCCTCGATCGCGGGCCGCTCGACCGTGACCGCGCCGGTCAGCACCTGGGCGGCCCAGCGCAGCGACTCCTCCAGGAAGTCGGCCGGCTCGAACATGGCGTCGGCGACCCCGAGCGCGAACGCGTCGCCGCCCTTGATCATGCGGTTCTGCGACAGCGGGTTCTCGACGATCAGCTTGATCGCCTTGGCCGGTCCGACGAGGCGGGGCAGCAGCTGCGTGCCGCCCCACCCCGGCACCAGGCCGAGGAAGCACTCCGGCAGCGCCACGGCGGGCACGCCCGAGGAGATCGTCCGGTAGGTGCAGTGCAGCGCGATCTCCAGGCCGCCGCCCATGGCCGCGCCGTTGACGAACGCGAAGGAGGGGACGTCCAGCTCGCCGAGGCGGCGGAAGACGTCGTGGCCGAGCCTGCCGATCTCCAGCGCCTCCTCGCGGGTGCGCACCAGGGCCGCGCCCTTGAGGTCGGCGCCGACGGCGAAGATGAACGGCTTGCCCGTGACGCCGACGGCCGCCAGGTCGCTCCGGGCCGCGATGGCGTCGACGGCCTCGTTCAGCAGGGTCAGCCCGCCGGGGCCGAAGGTGTTCGGCTTGGTGTGGTCGAACCCGTTGTCCAGGGTGATCAGCGCCATCGTGCCCGCGCCGTGCGGCAGCTCGACGTCGCGCACCAGCGCCTTGGTGACTACCTCGTCCTTGAACAGGTCGCTCATGCCAGGTTCTCCCAAATGACCGTGCCGCCCATGCCCATGCCGACGCACATGGTGGTGATGCCGTACCGAACGTCGGGCCGCTCGCCGAACTGGCGGGCCAGCTGCGTCATCAGCCGGACGCCCGAGGAGGCCAGCGGGTGGCCGAAGGCGATCGCCCCGCCGTACGGGTTGACCCTGGGGTCGTCGTCGGCGATGCCGAAGTGCTCCAGGAAGGCCAGCACCTGGACGGCGAACGCCTCGTTGATCTCGAACAGGCCGATGTCCTCGATGGACAGGCCGGCCAGGCGCAGCGCCCGCTCGGTCGAGGGGATCGGGCCCACGCCCATGACCTCGGGGTCGACGCCGGCGAAGGCGTAGGAGACCAGGCGCATCTTCGGCGCGAGACCGAGCTCGGCGGCCACGTCGGCGGCGGCCACGATGCAGCCGGTCGCGCCGTCGTTGATGCCGGAGGAGTTGCCCGCGGTGACGCGGCCGTGCGCGCGGAAGGGGGTCTTCAGCCCGGCCAGGCCCTCGACGGTCGTGCCCGGTCGCGGCGCCTCATCGGTTACCGCCAGCCCCCAGCCCTTCTCGGCGGTCCTGACGGCCGTGGGCACCAGGTCGGGCTGGATCTTGCCGTCGGCGTAGGCCTTGGCGACCTTCTCCTGTGAGAGCGCGGCGTAGGAGTCGGCCCGCTCCTTGGTGATGGTGGGGTAGCGGTCGTGCAGGTTCTCGGCGGTCATGCCCATGACCAGCGCGCTGCCGTCGACCAGCTTCTCCGACAGGAACCTGGGGTTGGGGTCGACGCCCTCACCCATCGGGTGGCGGCCCATGTGCTCGACGCCGCCGGCGATGGCCACGTCGTAGGCGCCGAAGGCGATGCCGCCCGCGACGGTGGTCACCGCGGTCATCGCGCCCGCGCACATGCGGTCGATGGCGTAGCCGGGCACGCTCTTGGGCAGCCCCGCCAGCACCGCGGCCGAACGCCCGATGGTCAGGCCCTGGTCGCCGATCTGGGTGGTGGCCGCGACCGCGACCTCGTCCACCCGCTCGGGCGGCAGCGCCGGGTTGCGCCTCATCAGCTCGCGGATGACGCGGACGACCAGGTCGTCGGCTCGGGTCTCCGCGTACAGGCCCTTCGGCCCCGACTTGCCGAACGGCGTGCGAACGCCGTCGACGAAAACGACGTCACGAGAGGAAGGCACGGATTCGCTCCTCGTTGCAGGACTGGTTCGGCCCACCATGCTACTCGCGAGTAACTACAACTGAGACGAGGGCCGCCGCCATCAGCGCGCACACCAGCCAGCCGGCCGGTTCCCACAGGTGGGCCCGCGCCGCGACCAGCGCCGCCGTCGTCACCGTGGCGCCCGCCCACGCGGCCGGTCTGCCCGCCCTCGCCTGACCGGGATCCCACGGGTCGTGCGGAGACCCGGTACGGCCGGCCAGCGCCTCACGCGTCCACCACAGCGCGAAGCAGACGCCCGCCGCGAGGCAGGCCGGCGCCGCCACCTCCAGCGCCCCGGCCAGCGAGTCGGCCAGGCCGTACAGCGCCGACTCCTGGAACAGCCGCGGCACCGTGAAGCCGAGAAGCAGCGTCACCGCCCAGCCGCCGGCCATGGCGAGCCGGCCGGCCGACTGGCGCGGACCGGCCGAAGGGCGTCCGTAGAGGGCGTGCTCGCGCCGCCGCACCCGCCGGGCCCGTGCCGCCCAGACCGC
The DNA here is from genome assembly GCF_040610675.1 of Nonomuraea sp. NPDC003804. NCBI lineage: Bacteria > Bacillati > Actinomycetota > Actinomycetes > Streptosporangiales > Streptosporangiaceae > Nonomuraea > Nonomuraea sp. NPDC003804. The sequence goes on along the minus strand of NZ_JBEXMT010000001.1, from coordinate 96,225 downwards.
CTGCGTCGCCGCGAGCACGGGGACGGCCAGCGCGAAGGCCGCCAGCGCCAGCCAGGCCAGCGGCCGGGTGCCCTCCCTCGTCGGCGCCCGCTCGGCCAGCAGCTGCGTGGTGGCCAGCGCGGAGATCGCCACGGTGAGCGCGACCAGGGCGGAGCGGCGCGCCGACCTGGCGCGGCCGCGCAGGCCGGTGAGCGCGGTGGCGCCGGGAAGGGGCCCCGCGGCGGGGTCGGGAAGGGGGGTGACCATGGGGCCATCTTCGTCGGCGATGGCTCCCGGTTCGCTCACATCGCGCCGGATTCCTGGGCCACCAGGTCGAGAAGGCCGGGGAAGCGGGCGTCCAGGTCGGCGCGGCGCAGCGTGATGAACAGCTTGCGGCCCTCCGGCCGCTGGCAGATCACTCCCGCCTCGCGCAGCACCCGCCAGTGGTGGGTGAGCGTGGACTTGGGCACGTCGGACAGGACGGACCCGCAGAACATCTCCTCGTCCGCCCCCCGCTCCCAGAGCCTGCGGACGATCTGGGCCCGCACGGGGTGGCCGAGCGCGGCCATGACCTCGATGAGCTGGATCTGCTCCCGCGTGGGATGAAGCGCCACCATCGGACCAGTGTACGAGCCTGTCGAACTTGACGTGGTCAGACTACTGTACGAACATCTCGTACTGTTCGTTGATCCCGGACATATGAATGGACTGCCAGGCGCAACCTCCGCGCCCTCGCCGGTGTTCACCGTCCAGTCCCTACCGAAAGGTCGCCACATGTTCGATGTCGCTGTCGTCGGGGGCGGACCCGTCGGCATGCTGCTCGCCGCCGAGCTCGCCCTCCAGGAGGTCGACGTCGTGGTGGTCGAGCGGCGTGCCGTACCGCTCACCGAGTCCAAGGCGGGCACCCTGCACGCCCGCACCGCGCAGAGCCTCGACCGGCGGGGGCTGCTGACCGCGGTCGGCCACCCGACCTGGGGGAGCGTCAGATTCCACTTCTCCGGGATGTTCGGCCTCGACCTGGGCGCGGTCACCCATGGCGGCCCGTCCATCGTCGGCAGCCCGCAGGCCTGGGCCGAGCACGTCTTCGCCGAGCGGGCGCAGGCGCTCGGCGCGACGATCATGCGCGGGCAGGAGGTCACCGGGCTGGACCAGCGCGACGACCACGTGCTGCTGTCCAACGGCGTGACGGCCCGCTACGTGGTCGGCGCCGACGGCGCCCGCAGCGCCGTCCGCAAGGCCGCGGGCATCCCGTTCGACGGCACGGGGGCGCGCGTGGCCGCCCTCATGGGCGAGGTACGGCTCCCGCCCGGCCTGCCGGGCGGCTACCACAGGACCCCTCGCGGCTGGCTCATCGTCTGGCCCGGCGGCCGGATCACCACCTACGACTTCCGGGGACCGCACGCCGACAGGGAGGCGCCCGTCACCCTGGAGGAGCTTCAGGAGGTGGCCGAGTACATCGCGGGCTTCCCGATCCCGATGTCCGACCCGCGCAGCCTGACCAGGTACGGCGACGCGGCGCTGCAGGCGCGGGCCTACCGCAGCGGCCGGGTGCTGCTGGCGGGCGACGCCGCCCACGTGCACTTCCCGTGGGGCGGGCAGGGGCTCAACACCGGCCTGGAGGACGCCGTCAACCTGGGCTGGAAGCTGGCCGCGCAGGTGAAGGGCAGGGCGCCGGACGGTCTGCTCGACACCTACCACGCCGAGCGGCACCCCGTGGCGGCCAGGGTGCTGTGGAACGTCAGGGCGCAGAACGCGCTGGCCGATCCCGATCCGCGGATGGACCCGCTGCGGGAGCTGTTCGCCGAGCTGATGCGCTTCGACGAGGTCAACACCTACCTCAGCGGCATGATCAGCGGCGTGGACACCGTCTACGACGTCGGGGTGCCCGGCGCCGGCTGGATGGCCCCCGACCTGACCGTCACCACTGACCGCGGCCAGGTCACCCTTGTCGAGCTGCTGCGGGCGGCCCGCCCGTTGTTCCTCGACCTCGACGGCCGGAGCGACCTCGTGCGTGCCGTCGGGACCCGCGCGCGGGTGGTCAGCGGGAAGGCCGACAGCCCCTTCCAGGCCCTGCTCGTGCGCCCGGACGGGTACGTCGCGTGGACCTCGGAGGCGGGGGACGAGACCCTGCGTGGAGCACTGGATCGCTGGTTCTTGTGAAATATCCAGACAAACTGTGGTGGCTTCTGTTAGGAAGGTGCGCGATCACGTAAGCACTAGAGAGGTTCCACCGTGGCGCGCGACGAGAACGACAGCCCTGACTTGACCGGTGACGTGCTGTCGGACCGCTGGACCCCCGAGTCGGCTGACACCGACGAGCAGCCCGCCGTCGTCGCGGAGGACAAGCCCCCCGCTCCCGCGCCTGCCGCTGCGCCGGCCCCCGCCCCCGCTCCCGCTCCCGCCGCGGAGGCGGATGAGGTGCCCCTGGTGACCGTCCTGGACGCGCCCCCCGTGGTCGCGATGGAGGTGCCCGAGACCGAGGCCCAGTACCTCCCCCTCGACCAGGGCTTCGACTCCGCGGGCGAGTCGTCCCCCCGCGGCTTCCTCGGCTCCGGCTGGACCGAGGACGGCGACGCGCCCGAGCGGGAGGTGCGCAGGCGCACCAGGCTCCTGCTGGCGGGGGCCGCGGCCGTCGTGGTGGTCGGCGCGGCCGGCGGCTGGATGCTGATCGGCTCCGGCGGCGAGGCGTGCGCGGGCGGGTCCTGCGCCTCCAGCCGCTCGGTGGCCCCCGCCGTCACCGTGTCGCCGGTCGAGGAGCCGGCGTCGAGCGAGCCCGCCGTCGAGCCGGTCACCGACCCCTCGCAGACGCCCGAGTCGTCCGCGACGGTCAGCGCCATCCCCGAGCCGCCCACGCGCGTACGGCAGAGCAAGGCGCCCCAGACGCCCAGGCCCACGGCCACCCGTCTCGGCACCCCCACCACCAAGCCCAGCTCCAGGCCGGTCCGCACGCTCAACGACGAGACCGTCAAGGAGCGGACGAACAAGAACGAGCCGGCCACCGAACCGACCGCCGAGCCGACCACCCAGGCCCCGCCGGCGACCGGCACCGAGGCGCCCGCTCCCGCCACGGAGGCGCCCGCGCCCGTCCAGCAGCCGCCCTCGGACGACAGGCGTTCCGGGGGGCTCCTGGACTGGCTGTTCGGCTAGGACCCCTCGACCGCGGCCGCCTTCCCCGGGGAGGGCGGCCGCGGCGTCGTTGCCGTACCATCGCGCGAAGGCCGCCGGTCTGACAGACTGGAAATCGCTTTCCGGGAGGGGTCATGGTCACGCTCGAGGACGTCGCCAAGCAGGCGGGCGTCTCCCTCGCCACCGCCTCGCGCGTGCTGAACGGCAGCACCCGCCAAGTCGGCGCCTCCCTGCGCGCGAAGGTCGAGCGGGCCGCGGTCGAGCTGGGCTACCGCCCCAACCTGGCGGCCCAGACGCTGGCGCGCGGCGCGAGCAACGTCATCGGCATCGTCGTGCACGACCTCACCGACCCCTACTTCGCCGCGCTGGCCGACGGCGCCATGCGGGTGGCCGCCGACCAGGGACTGCTGGTCATGGTCGGCGCCACGCACCGCGACCCGGAACAGGAGATCGCCTACGTCGCCTCGCTGAACGCCCAGCGGGTGCGGGCGGTGCTGCTGGCCGGCTCGCGGGTCGACGACCCCCATGTCACCCGGCGGCTGCGCGAGGAGGTCGCCCGCTACCGCGCCGGCGGCGGCAGGGTGGCCTGCGTCGGCCAGGACCTGCTCGAGGTCGACACCGTCGCGCCCGCCAACCGGGAGGGCGCCGCCGACCTGGCCCGTTCGCTGGCGGCACTCGGCCACACCCGCTTCGCCGTCCTGGCCGGGCCCGCCGGGCTGCTGACGGCCGCCGACAGGTGCGCGGGCTTCACCGACGCGCTGGCCGCCCTCGGCCTGCCCGCGCCCCTGGTGATCCACGGCGCCTTCGACCGCGACGGCGGCCACGCGGCCGCGCGCGAGACCGGCGACGCCACGTGCGTGTTCGCCGTCAACGACGTGATGGCGGTCGGCGCGCTCGCCTCCTACCGCGAGCGCGGGATCCGGGTGCCCGACGACGTGTCGGTGGCCGGGTTCGACGACATCACGACCCTTCGCGACCACGTCCCCGCCCTGACCACGGTACGGCTGCCGCTGGCCGACATGGGGGCGAAGGCGCTGACCCTGGCGTTGGAGGCCGGCGAGCGGACCCGCGTGGAGCGGGTCGCCGGCGAGGTGGTTCTCAGACAGAGCGTACGGAGGCACGAGTGAAGCTGGCGGTCAGCACGCTGGGAATGCCGGGAGAGGGCCTGGAGTCGGCGATCGCGGTCGCCGCCGCGGGCGGCTGTCAAGGGCTGGAGCTGCGGCTGCACCCCGACACGGGCGTGCACGCGGGGCTGCCCCCCGCCGATCGTGCCGCGGCGCGCGAGAAGATCGCCGACGCGGGCCTGTCCATCGCCGCCCTGGCGGGATATGTCGGCATCTGCGATCCCGCGCCGGCCGACGACACCGTCGTCGGCGACCTGCTGGCCGACCTCCGGCTCGCCGCCGACCTGGGCGCGCCGGGCGTGCGGGTCTTCCCGCGCGGCGACGACCCCGCCGTCGGCGCCCGCCGCCTGCGGGCCGTCGCCGACACCGCCGCCACGCTCGGCGTGCGCGTGTTCGTCGAGACGCACGACAAGATGCCGACGGGCGCCGCCGTCGCCGCGCTGCTGTCGGCCACGGGACGGCCCGACGCCGCGGTCGCGCTGTGGGACCTGCTGCATCCCTGGCGCCACGGCGAACCCCTCGACGAGACGCTCGGGGCGCTGGCGCCGTACCTGGCCTACGTCCAGGTGAAGGACGCCGTGTCCGCGACCGACACCACCCCCGTCCCGCTGTGGTCGGGCGCGGTGCCGCTCGACGCGGCCGGTGAGCTGCTGCGCGCGCACGGCTACGACGGGTGGGTCTCGCTGGAGTGGGAGCGCACCTGGTACCCGCAGGTCGCCCCGGTGCAGGACGTCCTGCCCGGCGCGGCCGACTGGGTGCGCCGCTTCTCCGCCCCGGCCGCGGCGTGACGCCGACGGCCAAGGTGCTCGTCGTCGGGATGGACGGGCTCAGGTTCGACCGCGTGCCGGCCGCCAGGCCGCCGGTGCTGCTCGGGCTGATGGCGGCGGGAACCCACGGCACCGCCCTGCTCCCGTACGGCGAGGCCGTCGCGCCGCGCACCGGATCGCCGGGCGAGGTGGTGCCCGGCAGCCGGGCGGGCGTCACGGCCAGGACGCCTTCCTCGGCCGGCTGCTCGCCGCGGTCAGGAGCCGCGCGGGCTACCCGGGCGAACGGTGGACCGTGATCGTCACCACCGACCACGGGCACGTCGACTCCGGCGGGCACGGCGGCGTCTCCGACGAGGAGCGCACCACCTTCGTGGTCCTGTGCGAGCTCGACCGCCCGACGCGGCCGGTGCGCGCCCCCCGCCTGGTCGACATCGCCCCGACGGTCCTGTCGCGCCTCGGCATCCCCGTCGACCCCGCCTGGAACCTCGACGGCCACCCCCTCCCCTGACCCCGTCCGTCCTCGCTCCCAGGCATCTCCCACGGGCAGGGCCGCCCTGTCGCGTCTCCCACCGGGCTGCCCTGCCGTGTCTCCCGTCCGCGGCCCCCGTCGTCTCCATCGCCTCGGTCGGCTCTCCGGCCACTCGCCGCCAGCCGCTTGCCGTTGGCCGCGCCCCGGTTGGCCGTGTCCCGATTGGCCGTGTCCCGATTGGCCGTGTCCCGGTTGGTCGTGCCTCGGTTAGCCGCCCCGGTCGGCCGCGCCTGGGCCGGCTGCTCCGATCGGCTGCTCTCCGCCGATCGCTCGTCGTCGCCCGCCCAGTCATCGCCATCCGCAGGTCGGTCGCGTGCTGGCGTCATCCGACGCTGCCCGCGATCCCGGCGCCCAGCGGCCGGTCCCGCCTGCCGTACACACTGGAACGCCTCGGGCCGGCCTGCCGTACCTCCCGGAAGACTTCGGGCTCGCCTGACGTACACCCCGGAACGCCTCGGGCTCGCCTGACGTACACCCCGGAACGCCTCGGGCTCGCCTGACGTACACCCCGGAACGCCTCGGGCCCGTCTGCCGTCCGGAACGTTCTGGCTCGCCGTCCCAGGGTAGTCGGCCGAGAGAGAAGTTCATCACTTGATGAATTTTTTCACAGAAAGGCATTCCCTCGCCGCTCTCCGCGATGCACACTGCTGGCAAACAGGGATGAGAAGTACAGCCGACCGCAAGGGGAACACCGGATGAAGACCGCACGCGAACCACTCGCCCTCCCGTTCGCGGACATCGACGCGGGCATGCTGGCCCAGGTCGGCGGTAAGGCCGCCAACCTGGGCGAGATGACCGCCGCTGGTCTTCCCGTGCCGCCCGGCTGCTGCCTGACCACCGAGGCCTACCACCGGGTCGCGGAGGGCACCGCGCTGAAGGACGTCATCGCCGAGCTGGCCACCACCGAGCCCGCCGACGCCGCCCGGCTCGCCGAGCTGGCGGGCAGGGCCAGGGCGCTGCTCCTCGAGGCGCCGGTTCCCGAGGAGGTGCGTGAGGCGGTCGACGACTCCTACGCGCGCCTCGGCGACCGGGTGCCCGTGGCCGTGCGGTCGTCGGCGACGGCCGAGGACCTGCCGTACGCCAGCTTCGCCGGCCAGCAGGACACCTACCTCAACGTCGTGGGCCCCGAGGCGGTGCGCGACGCGGTCCGCCGGTGCTGGGCCTCGCTGTGGACGGACCGGGCGGTGGCCTACCGGGCGGCCAACGGGATCGACCACGCGGCCGTCCGGCTCGCGGTGGTGCTGCAGCGGATGGTCGCCGCCGAGGTGGCCGGCGTGATGTTCACGGCCAACCCGGTGACGGGCCGCCGCCACGAGGCGGTCATCGACGCGGCCCCCGGCCTGGGCGAGGCGGTGGTGTCGGGCGCGGTCAACCCCGACAGGTTCGTCGTCGACATGGCAGGCGGCCGGATCACCGAGCGCGGGATCGGCGACAAGCGGGTGTCGATCCGCCCGCTGCCCGGCGGCGGCACCGAGCGCGCCGACCTGGACGGCACGCGGGAGGCGTGTCTCACCGACCGGCAGGTGCGCGACCTGGCCGCGCTCGGGCGCAGGGTGGAGGACCACTACGGGGCGCCGCAGGACACCGAGTGGGCGATCGACGCCGCTGGCGCCCTCTGGCTCACCCAGGCCAGGCCCATCACCACGCTGTACCCGCTGCCCGCCACCACCAGGCAGGGCCTGCGGGTCTACTTCTCCGTGAACGTCGCGCAGGGCGTGATGCGGCCCTTCACGCCGATGGGCATGGCCGCGTTCAGGCTGATCAGCGGGGGAGCCACCGCCATGGCGGGCTTCCCGCCCGCCGACCCGCTGGCCGGGGCGCCGATCGCGGCCGAGGCGGGACAGCGGATGTTCCTCGACATCACCGCCGCCGTGCGCAGCAGGATGGGACGGGCCGTCCTGCCCAGGGCGCTGGCGTTCGGCGAGGCGCGCGCGGGGGTGGTCTTCGCCCAGGTCGCCGAGGATCCACGGCTGTCGGTGACCACCACCTCCCCGCTCCCGTTCGTCCGTGCGGCGCTGCGGGTGGCCAGGCGCGTCGGCGCGCACCGGCGGGTGGCGCTGGCGCTGGCCAGGCCCGAGGCGGCGCTCGCCTACACCAGGCGGCTCGGCAAGGCGCTGGAGGCGCGCCTGCGCGTCGACCCCGACGCCACCGCCGAGCAGCGGCTCGACCACGCCGAGCGCTGCCTGCGCGGCACGTTCCCGATGATCTTCTCGATCATGCCGGTGGCACTCCTGGGTTACGCGGGGTTCGGCCTGGCGGGCAGGCTCTCCGGCGCGAAGGGCGACCAGCTGCAGGCCGTCCTGCGCAGCCTGCCGCACAACCCGACCACCGAGATGGACCTGGAGCTGTGGCGGCTGGCCACCGGCATCGGCGCCGACCCCGAGGCGGCCGCGCCGTTCCGGACCCTGCCGGTCGGCGAGCTGGCGGCCCGCTTCGCGCGCGGCGAGCTGAAGGCGCAGCGGCCGATCGAACGCTTCCTGGCCCGCTACGGCCAGCGCGGCGTCGCCGAGATCGACCTCGGCATGCCCCGCTGGTCCGACGAGCCGGCGCACATCCTCGGCGTGCTGGCCAACTATCTCCGGCTCGAGGACGGCGGCCTCGCGCCCGACGAGATGTTCGCCAGGGGAGCGGAGGAGGCCGAGCGCGCCGTGCGCGCCATCGTGTCCATGGCGGCGGCCAAGGGCTGGCTGCGGGGCCGGCTGGCGGCGGCCGGGCTGCGCCGGACCAGGATGTTCGGCGGCCTGCGCGAGCTGCCGAAGTACTACATGGTCGAGGTCCTGGCCGCGGTACGGCGCAGCATGCGCGTGGTGGGGGAGGAACTGGTGGCCAAGGGCGTGCTCGAGGCCGCCGACGACGTCTACTTCCTCGACTTCCGCGAGGTCCGCCAGGCGCTGGCCGGCGGGTCACGGGCCGCGCTGGTGGCCGAGCGGCGGGCCGCCTACGAGCAGGAGGTGCGCCGCCGCCACGTGCCCAGGATGCTGCTGTCCGACGGCACCGAGCCTGAGGCGCTTGCCGTACCGGCGGTCGCCGAGGAGGGCGCGCTGACCGGCACCCCCGCCTCGGCCGGCACGGTCACCGGGCCCGCCAGGGTGGTGCTCGACCCGGTCGGCGCGCACCTGGAGCCCGGCGAGATCCTGGTCGCCCCCTCCACCGACCCGGGGTGGACGCCGCTGTTCCTGACGGCGGGCGGGCTGGTGATGGAGATGGGCGGCTCGATGTCGCACGGCGCGGTGGTGGCCAGGGAGTACGGGATCCCCGCGGTGGTGGGCGTCGCTGAGGCCACCCACCGGATCGTCACCGGGCAGACGATCACCGTGGACGGCTCGGCGGGCGTCATCTCGATCGACTGACCCCGGCCTGCCCAGGCTCCCGGGTGTCCCCGGCATCACCGCCGTCCCCGCCGTCCCCGGCATCACCGCCGTCCCCGGTCTCCCCGGTCTCCCCGGCCGGACGCGGCGGACCTCCGCCTCCGGTCAGGAAGGGTGCCCGCCGTCGATCAGGGCGCGAGGACGACGGAGGCGAAGCGCTCCTTCATCGTGGACACCACCGTGTCGGGGTCGGCCGCCCAGACGTCGGCGTTGAAGATCTCCACCTCCACGTCCCCCGTGTAGCCGGCCGCCCGCACCGCCCGGGTGAGCGGCGCGAAGTCGATCACCCCGTCGCCCATCATCGCCCTGCCGAGCAGCACGTCGGCGGGCAACGGCTGCAGGAAGTCGCACACCTGGTAGGAGGCGATCCGCGACCCCGCCCGCGCGATCTGCTCGAAGACCGCCGGGTCCCACCACACGTGGAAGGTGTCGACCACCACCCCCACCTGCTCCACCGGGTACGGCTCGGCCAGGTCGAGCGCCTGGCCCAGCGTGGACAGCACCGCCCGGTCCGCGCAGTACATCGGGTGCAGCGGCTCCAGCGCCAGCCGCACCCCGCGCTCGCCCGCGTAGGGGGCCAGCACGGACAGCGCCTCGGCCACCCGCTGCCGCGCCCCCGCCAGGTCGCGGGAGAACCCCTCGGCGGGCGGCCGGCCGGCGGGAACGCCCGGCAGGCCGCCGACGACCATCACCAGGCAGGCCGCGCCCAGCTCGGCGGCCTCGTCGACGGCCCGCCGGTTGTCGTCGAGGGATTCCGGCGAGCCGCTGGTCAGGAAGCCGCCCCTGCACAGCGACGAGACGCGGAGCCCGGCGTCGGTGACCCGCTTGACCGTCTCGGCCAGCCCCTGCGCCGCCACCTCCTGCCGCCACAGCCCGATGGCCTCGACGCCGTGCCGTACGCACCCGTCGACGGCCTCGGCCACCGTCCACCGCCTGGTGGTCCACTGGTTGAGAGAGAGCTTCACAGCCCGTTCACCGCCAGCAGGGCCCGCATCCGCCGTACGGCGAGCTCCTGGTCGGCCAGCAGCCCCGCCCGGTCGGCCAGCCTGAACACCTCGCACAGGTGCGGCAGCGACCTGGCCGCCTGGGCGCCGTTGACCATGGTGAAGGCGTCCTGGTGACCGTTGAGCCAGGCCAGGAAGACGATGCCGGTCTTGTAGTGGTACGTCGGCGTCTCGAAGATCTTGCGTGACAGCGGGACGGTCGGGGCGAGGATCTCGTCGTAGTGCGCCAGCAGCCGGTCGCGGGCCTCGTCGGTGCAGGCGGCCTCGGCGGCGTCGAGAACCTGCAGCGCGGCGGCCGCCGCGGGCGGGATCGCGTCGAAGATGCCCAGCAGCGCGTGGGAACCGGTCCTGATCAGCGACGGGTAGTTGAAGTCGTCGCCGGTGTAGAGCTTGACGCCGGGCGGCAGCGCGGCGCGCAGCGCCACCTCGTGCGCCTCGTCCAGCAGCGACACCTTGACCCCGTCGACCATCGCGGCGTGCGCGTGGACCAGCTCGAGGAAGGACGCGGTGGCCCCGGCGACGTCGCGCGCGCCCCAGTACCCGGCCAGCTGCGGGTCGAACATCTCGCCCAGCCAGTGGAGGATCACCGGCCGGTCGGCCACGCCGAACAGCTTGCCGTACACCCGGTGGTAGTCGGCGGGCCCGGTGGCCAGGCGGGCGAGCTGGCGCGAGGCCATCACGATCACGCGCGCGCCCGCGGCCTGGACGGTCTCGATCTGCTCGGTGTAGGCGGCGACGACCTCGTCCAGGGTGGCCGCGGCGGGCGCGTGGTCGGTGCCGGCGCCGCAGGCCACCAGCTCGGCCGGGTCCCCGACGGTGGCGGCCTCGGCGGCGCTGCGCCTGATCAGCTCCCGGGTGGCCGCCCAGTCCAGGCCCATGTTGCGCTGGGCGGTGTCCATGGCGTCGGCGACGCGCAGGCCGTGCGACCACAGGTGATGCCGGAAGCGCAGCGTGGACTCCCAGTCGACGGCCGCGGGGGAGCCGGGGGTGTTGTCGCCCAGCGGGTCGGCGACCACGTGGGCGGCCGCGTAGACGACGCGGCTCGTGGCGGGCCCGTCGACGGCCGGCCAGGTGACGGGATCGCTCAGCGTGTGGCTCCCGCCGGGCAGGTCGATCCTCACAGCTCCGCCACCGCCATCCTGCGGCCCTCGGCCGAGCTGCGCAGCCCGAGCTCGGCCAGCCGTACGCCGCGGGCGCCGGAGGCGAAGTCGTAGGGGAAGGGCGCGTCCTCCACGACGTGCCGGACGAACAGCTCCCACTGGATCTTGAAGCCGTTGTCGAAGTCGGCGTTGTCGGGCACCTCCTGCCAGTCGTCGCGGAAGCGCGCCGTGACGGGCAGGTCGGGATTCCAGACCGGCTTCGGGGTGGTGGCGCGGCTCTGGACGCGGCAGTTGCGCAGGCCCGCGACGGCGCTGCCGTGCGTGCCGTCCACCTGGAACTCCACCAGTTCGTCGCGGTTGACGCGGACCGTCCAGGAGGAGTTGATCTGCGCGATGACGCCGCCGGCCAGCTCGAAGACGGCGTAGGCGGCGTCGTCGGCCGTCGCCTCGTACGGCTCGCCCCGCTCGTCCACCCGGGTCGGGATGTGCGTGGCCGCTCTGGCGTAGACGGACTCGACCGTGCCGAACAGGTTCTCCAGCACGTAGTTCCAGTGCGGGAACATGTCCAGGATGATGCCGCCGCCGTCCTGGGCGCGGTAGTTCCAGGAGGGCCGCTGGGCGCTCTGCCAGTCGCCCTCGAAGACCCAGTAGCCGAACTCGCCGCGCACCGACAGGATGCGGCCGAAGAACCCGCCGTCGATCAGCCGCTTCAGCTTGAGCAGGCCCGGCAGGAACAGCTTGTCCTGCACGACCCCGTTCTTCACGCCCTTGGCGGCGGCCGCCTCGGCGAGCGCCACCGCCTCCGCGTAGGACTCGGCGGTGGGCTTCTCGGCGTAGATGTGCTTGCCCGCCTCGATCGCCTTCAGCACCGACTTGACCCGGGCCTGTGTGACCTGGGCGTCGAAGTAGACGTCGGCCTCCCGGAGGGCGGCGTCGAGGTCGGTGGTGTGGTCGGCGATGCCGTGCCGGGCGGCCAGGTCGGCGAGCTTGGCCTCGTTGCGGCCCACCAGGATCGGCCGCAGCACGACCCTGCCGCCGTCGGAGAGGGTCACGCCGCCCTGCTCGTTGATGGCCAGGACCGACCGCACCAGGTGCTGGCGGTAGCCCATCCGGCCGGTGACGCCGTTCATCGCGACACTGATCGTGCGCACGCTCATGTGACCTCTCCTCAGGGAAAGCGCTTTCCAGATGACCGTACGGCGGCCGGAGCCGGGCCGTCAAGCGGCTTGCACGCGTCCTTGTCGTCAGGCGCCTTGCACGGCGTCCTTGGTGGCCAGGTGCTCAGACGGCTCCCTTGGTCGCCATGCTTACACGGCGCCCTTGGTCGCCAGCCTTACACGGCGCCCTTGGTCGCCAGGCGGTCGAGCGCCTTGGCCAGCGGGCGGGAGACGAGCACGACCTGCCACTCGCGGGCGCCCAACGAGCGCAGCCGCTCGGCGACCGCCTGCTCGCTGATCTCCTCCGGCGGCTCCCAGGTGAGCCGGCGCACCGCGTCGGGCTGCAGGAGGTTCTCCGTCGGCATGCGGTGCTCGTCGGCCAGGGCGGCCACCACCGAGCGGGCCGCGGCCAGCCGCTTGGCGGCCGCGGGGTCGCGGTCGGGCCAGCGGTTGGCGGGCGGCGGGCCGTCGCCCGGCATGCTGGGCGACGGCAGCTCCGAATCGGACAGCGCGCGGGCGCGGTGGACCGCGTCGAGCCAGTCGCTCATGTGGCGGCGGGCGGCCCGGCCGGTGAAGGCGGTGATGTCGGTCAGCGCCTTCTTGGTGCGCGGCATCTCCAGCGCCGCGGTGACGATGGCCGCGTCGGGCAGCACCCTGCCCGGGGCGATGTCACCCTCACGGGCGATACGGTCGCGCATGGTCCACAGCTCGCGCACGATCGCCAGCGCCCTGACGTTGCGCACCTTGTGGATGCCGGAGGTGCGCCGCCACGGGTCCGAACGCGGCGCCGGCGGCGGGGTGGCCAGCACCGCGGCGAACTCCTCCTCGGCCCACGCCAGCTTGCCGCTGTCGACGAGCTGGCCGTGGAGCACGTCACGCAGCTCGACCAGCACCTCGACGTCCAGCGCCGCGTAGCGCAGCCAGTCTTCCGGCAGCGGCCTGGTCGACCAGTCGGCCGCCGAGTGGCCCTTCTCCAGGCGCAGCCCCAGCACGGTCTCGACCATCGTGCCGAGACCCACCCGCTCGTAGCCGAGCAGCCGCCCCGCCAGCTCGGTGTCGAACATCCGCCGCGGCCTGAACCCGACCTCGGTCAGGCACGGCAGGTCCTGCGAGGCGGCGTGCAGCACGATCTCCGCGTCGGCCACCGCCGCGTCGAGCTTCGACAGGTCGGGACAGGCGATCGGGTCGATCAGCGCGCTGCCCGCACCCGCCCGGCGCAGCTGCACCAGGTAGGCCCGGCCGCCGTAGCGGTAGCCCGAGGCGCGCTCGGCGTCGACCGCCACGGGGCCGCTGCCCTTGGCGAACTCCTCCACCGCCCTGGCCAGCTCCTCCTCCGAGCCGATGACGGGCGGGATGCCCTCCCGCGGCTCGAGAAGGGGGACGACGGTGCTGTCCTGGCTCAGGAGGTCTCCTCCTGCGGCCTCGGGAGGCTGCTCGCTGCGCCTGCTGGTGCCCTCACTACGTTCGGTCACGGCCTGGTGGACTCCGGATCTTCGCGTCGGCGCGGCATCGTGGCCACGTCAGGTGGTAGCGGTGGAATGCCGGCCGCCAGGCACATCAGATCGCACCAGGCGGCGACGTGGCCGGAGAGCTCCTCCTCGGCGGGCGACCACGACGCCCGCAGCTCCAGCTCCGTGGAGACGGGGGCGTCGGCCTTGTCGCCGAAACCCTCGGAGACCGCGCGGGTCACCGTGCCGCCCGCCGCGTGGTAGCCCGCCGCGTGGGCGTCGAGCGCCTCGGTCAGCCAGCTCCACACCACGGGCCCCAGCAGCGGATCGGAGGTGATCTCCGGCTCCATGTCGGCCCTGACGTAGGCGACCAGGCGGAACTGCCCCTCCCACCCGCGCTGCCCGTCGGGGTCGTACAGCAGGATAAGCCTGCCGACCGCCAGTTCCTCGTCCTCGCGGTAGACCGACGCGCCGATGGCCGCGGAGTACGGCGCCAGCCGCTGCGGGGCGGGCAGGTCCTCCAGCTCGATCTCCGGCCTGACCTCGGCCGCGCGCAGGCTCTCGGCCGCCCGGCTGAAGGCGGCGGGGGCCGGCGGCGCGTCACCGAAGGTCATAGCCGAAGCGTAGGTCGAGGAGGGTCGCATGGGGACCACGGGGGTGCTCATCGGTGCCGATCAAGCCGCGACCGTCAGCGGGCGCGCGTGGGGGACGGCCAGATCGAAGGGAGCGACGAGCAGCGCATGACCGCACTCCAGGCAGGCCCACTCCGGGCACACCTCATGCCCGTCCGGGCACGGCGGCTGCTCGAACAGCCGCTCGCGTGCGCAGGACGGGCAGTGCTCACTGCGGCGCTCGGGGGAACTCCACAACGCGGTCATCGGTACGGAGCCTTTCTTCGCGGACGTGGCTCCGACGTTGGCATGCCACGCTGACAATTCCGCGCAACGCGCTCGGCGTGTCACGAAAGTCGGGCGGTATTCGATGACGCGCGGTGGATTGGCGAACATTTGGTCCAGTCAGGAGGGGATTAAGGGGAGATCGTGACAGGAACTGTACCGGGGTGGCGCCGATGGCGGAGCCGGGTGAGGGTGGCAGGCCCTCGCTAATGGGATGAACTGCGCTAAACCTCATGTTCGACTCCTGATCGTGACTTTAGCGGTTGCATGCGTATGTTTCCGATTAGCGCCGATGGAGCGACCGCCACCGGCCCATGGCACCCTTGAATGGTGAATCTCGCCGACTCCGCCTTCCTGCGCGCCTGCCGCCGCCAGCCCGTCCCGCACACCCCGGTGTGGTACATGCGCCAGGCCGGGCGGTCCCTGCCCGAATACCTCAAGGTGCGCGAGGGCGTGCCGATGCTGACCGCGTGCGCGCGTCCCGACCTGATCGTCGAGATCACCCTGCAGCCGGTCCGCCGCTACGGCGTCGACGCGGCCATCTTCTTCAGCGACATCGTCGTCCCGCTCAAGGCCATCGGCGTCGACCTCGACATCAAGCCCGGCGTCGGCCCGGTCGTCGCCGACCCCATCCGCGACCGCGCGGGCCTGGCGGCGCTGCGCCCCCTGGAGCCCGGCGACGTGCCGTACGTCACCGAGTCGATCGAGGCCCTGGTGGGCGAGCTGGGCGGCACCCCGCTCATCGGCTTCGCCGGCGCGCCCTTCACGCTCGCCTCGTACCTGATCGAGGGCGGGCCGTCCAAGAACCACGACCACACCAAGGCCATGATGTACGGCGAGCCCGCGCTGTGGCACGCGCTCATGGACCGGCTGACCGGCATCGTCATCGAGCACCTGCGGATCCAGATCAGGGCGGGCGCCTCCGCGGTCCAGCTGTTCGACTCCTGGGTGGGCGCGGTCGCGTCCGACGACTACCGGGAGCTGGTCCTGCCCTACACCCGGCGGATCTTCGCGGCGGTCTCCGAGGTGCCGCGCATCCACTTCGGCGTGGGCACCGGCGAACTGCTCGGCGTGCTCGGCGAGGCCGGGCCCGACGTGGTGGGCGTCGACTGGCGGGTGCCGCTCGACGAGGCCGCGCGCCGCGTCGGCCCCGGCAAGGCGCTGCAGGGCAACCTCGACCCCGCCGTCCTGCTGGCCCCGTGGGAGGCCGTCGAGCGCAAGGCGCGGCAGATCCTGGAGCGCGGGCGGGCCGCCGAGGGCCACGTGTTCAACCTCGGCCACGGCGTGCTGCCCTCGACCGACCCCGACCAGCTGCGCAGGCTCACCGACCTGGTCCACTCCTTCACCCCCGAATCCGCCTGACCGGACCGGACTCCCGGCCACCGGCGGCCCGATCACTGAGGGCCCGGTCCAAGGGGCCGCGGTCGCCAAGGGGGCCGATCGTTGCGGGCCCGATCTCCACGGGCCCGGTCGCGGCGCCGTCTAGGGCGGGGGTGGCGCGTCGCCGGTCCGGGAACGCCGCGGGTCCGGCTGGGCCGGTGCGTCGTCGGGCCGCGGGTCGCCCGGGGCCGGCCGGTCCGGGGGCTGGTCGTCGCCGGGCCGAGGGTGGTGCGGCCGTTCGCCGGACGCCTGCGGGTCGCGGGGCCCGCCGTGGGCCGCGGGCCCCGGGGGAGCGGCGGGCCCCGGGGGAGCGGCGGGCCCGGTCCGCGACACCGGACGGCGGGCCCGGCCCCGCCGTACCAGGAGCAGGATGACGACGGCCACCGGAAGCATCGCCACGAGCCACGGCAGCAGCACGCCGACCACGGTCAGCGCGATCTGCACGAAGCCGACCAGCGCCGACCAGCCGGCCCGCAGACCGCCGAGGAAGCCCGCGGGCTCGTCCGACGGCTCCGCCACCGGCGTCACGGGCCCGATCAGCCGCAACGTCAGCGTCGCCGTCGACACCTGTGCGGCCAGCGCCTTCTGCCTGGCCTGCAGCGACTCCAGCTCGGCCTCGCGGGTGGCGATCTCCCGCTCGACCTCGATCACCTGCCCGACGGTGTCGGCCCTGGTGAGCAGCGTGCGCATGGCGGCCAGCGCCTGCTCGGCCGACTTCAGCCGGCTGGCGACGTCGGCGACCTCCTCGGTCACGTCCGTGGTGTTCTGCCGCAGCGACTCCCGCTTGCCGAGCAGCTTGCCCATCCGGTCGAGCAGCCCCTGGTAGGCCGCCGGCGGGATCTTGAAGACCAGCGTGGAACTGCCGTCGCCGCCGTCGAAGGCGTCGGACTCCTCGCTGGACAGGTAGCCGCCCGCCGCCGTGACGAGCTGCTTGGCCTGCTCGGCCGCCTTGGTGACGTCGCCGGCGCGGACCGTCATCTCCGACACGTAGATGATCGAGCGCTGCTCGGGCGCGATCGTGACCTTCTTGGCGGGCTCGCCGGAGATCGTGCTCCGCCCGGTGCCCGCCGTCTCGGCCTGCGCGGCAGGCGCGGCCGCCGGCGCCGTGCCCCCGGAGTCGTCGCGGGCGGCGGAGTTCCCGCCGCCGCAGCCGGACAGGACGAGCACGGCGCACGCCGCCGTTAACGCCATGCCGTACCGAATTCTGCTCATATCCGTGAGACGGATCCGGCGCGGGAGCTGCCGTCACGAAGGCGTCACGTTCGGCATTCCACCCGATCACGGCACGACCGCGGTACCAGAGAGAAATCGTCCTCGCGGACGATCATCGCGGCGCCGCGTCGCGCAGGCTGGAATCATGCGGACGCTTCCTGACAGGCTGCACAGGACCTTCTTTCGCACGATGTCGCTGTTGCCCGCGCGCGGGCAGGGTCGTTTCCTGCAGCGTTACTTCGACTGGTTCCACCGCAACCCCGATCCGTGGCGGCACGCCGTCGACCCCTACGAGGCGGCCAAGTACGACGCCACCCTCCGGCACGTCGGCGCCGGCGAGTTCCGCAGGATCCTGGACGTCGGCTGCAGCGAGGGCACCTTCACGCTGCGGGCCGCCGCCGCCTACCCCGGGGCGGACGTGGTCGGCGTGGACGTCTCCGACCGCGCCGTCGAGAGGGCCACGGCCAGGGCGGAGGGCAGAGCCGCCTTCGTCGCGCTCGACTTCCTCAACCAGGATCCCGGAGGCCGCTTCGACCTGGTCTTCTGCGCGGAGACGCTCTACTACGTGGGCAGGGAGGAGCGGCTGCGGCTCGCCTGCGGACGGCTGCGCTCCTTCCTGGCGCCGAGGGGCACGCTGGTCGTCACGCATCCGTGGCCTGAGGCGCGCCGGCTGCACGGATTCCTCGACCGGGATCCGGCGTTGAGCAAGGTCGGCGAGCGCGTCGAGAGCGGGAACGGACGGCCGTTCGCCGTCAGCTCCTACCGGCTCGGCGAGGCGGCGGGGTGAGGCGGTACCGTCAGGAGACGTGGAAGGGAATCAGCGGCATGTAGTGATCGTCGGCGGCGGCATCTCAGGGCTGGCCGCGGCGTGGTTCCTCAGCCAGGGCGGCGCCGACCGGGTGAGGGTGACCGTGCTCGAGGGCAGCCCCAGGATCGGCGGCAAGCTGTACGCCTCCGAGGTGGCGGGCATCGCCGTGGACGAGGGCGCCGAGTCGATGCTGGCCAGGCGGCCGGAGGGCACCGAGCTGGCTCGGGCGGTCGGACTGGGCGCCGACCTGGTCCACCCCGGCACCACCCAGGCGAGCATCTACTCCAGGGGCGTCCTGCGGGCGATGCCCAAGGGCCAGGTCATGGGGGTGCCCGGCGACCTGACCGAGCTGGCCAGGTCGGGCATCGTCTCGCCCGGCGGGCTGCTGCGGGTGCCGCTCGACCAGGTCCTGCCCGCCACGCTGGTGCGCACCGACGTGTCCGTCGCCGCCTACGTCCGGGCGCGGATGGGCTCGGAGGTCGTCGACCGGCTGATCGAGCCGCTGCTCGGCGGCGTCTACGCGGGCCGGTCCGACATGCTCTCGCTGGAGGCGACGATGCCGCGCATCGCCGCCGCCGCGCGCTCGGAGCGGTCGCTGCTGGGCGCGGTCAGGGACATCGTGCAGGAGACGCCGAAGGACGCCGGCCCCGTCTTCGCCGGCCTGCGCGGCGGGCTCGGCAGCCTGCCGGAGGCCGTGGCCAAGGCCTCCGGCGCCGACATCAGGACCGGCGTGACCGTCAGGGAACTGCGGCGCACGCAGGACGGGTGGCGCCTGGTCACGGGCCCGGTCCCGCGGCCGGAGATCGTCGAGGCGGACGCGGTGATCCTCGCCACGCCGGCGACTCCCGCCGCGCGGCTGCTGAAGGACGAGGTGCCGAAGGCCGCCGCCGAGCTGTCCAGGATCGAGTACTCCAGCATGGCCATCGTCACCCTCGCCTACCCGCTGGCCGCCTTCCCCTCACCGCCCACCGGCAGCGGCTACCTGGTGCCGCCGGTCGAGGGCCGTCCCGTGAAGGCGGCCACGTTCAGCTCGGTCAAGTGGCCGCACCTGGCCGCGTCCGACCCCTCGGTGGTGGTGGTGCGCTGCTCCATCGGCCGCATCGGCGAGGAGCAGCTGCTCCAGCGTGACGACGCCGAGCTGGTGTCGCTCGCCACGGCCGAGATGGGCGAGGTCGCGGGCGTGCGGGGGCTGCCGCTCGACACCCGCGTGACCAGGTGGGGCGGATCGCTGCCGCAGTACAACGTCGGCCACCTCGACCGGGTGGCCCGCGTCCGCGCGGCCGTGACCGTCGAGCCGGGGCTGGCCGTCTGCGGCGCCGCCTACGACGGGGTGGGCGTGCCCGCGTGCATCTCGACCGCCCGTACGGCCGCGGCCCGGATTCTGGACCACCTGGATGGCAGGGGAGAATGACGACATGACTGAGGGGACGACCCAGCGGCCCAAGGCCCGCGACCTTAACCAGGTGATCCGCTACACGATGTGGTCGGTGTTCAAGGCCACCGAGCAGTGCCCTGGCAACCGCGAGGGCATGGCCGACGAGGTCAACGAACTGCTCGAGCAGGCCGCCGGCAAGGACGTCGTGACGCGCGGCTGCTACGACGTGGCCGGCTTCCGCGCCGACGCCGACTACATGCTCTGGTGGCACGCGCCGACGGCCGAGGACCTGCAGGACATCTACTCGCGCTTCCGCCGCACCACGCTGGGCCGGCTGAGCGAGCCGGTGTGGTCGGCGATGGCGCTGCACCGGCCCGCCGAGTTCAACAAGTCGCACATCCCCGCCTTCCTCGCCGAGGAGGATCCGAGGGGGTACGTCTGCGTCTATCCCTTCGTGCGGTCGCTGGAGTGGTACCTGCTCGACGACGCCGAGCGCCGTTCGATGCTGGCCGAGCACGGCAAGATGGCGCGCGAGTACCCGGACGTCAGGTCCAACACGGTGGCCTGCTTCGCCCTCAACGACTTCGAGTGGATGCTCGCCTTCGAGGCCGACGAGCTGCACCGCATCGTCGACCTCATGCGCCACCTGCGCGGCGCCGAGGCCAGGCGGCACACGCGGATCGAGGTGCCGTTCTACACCGGCGTCCGCAAGCCGGTGGGCGAGCTCATCGCGACGCTGCCCTGACGGGTCGAGGCGCTCGCCCGGCGGATCCGCCATCTCCCGAGACGGATCTCTCCTGCGCTGTCATAATCAGGCCAAATCCCCTGTCGTTGTGAGGCAAAGGGTGGCTGAAGGCGGCGGCCTGGCACGCTCCAGGCGTGGCAGGCACGGGCGGCGGCGCGGCAGAGCGCGCGGGTTACGGGTGCTGGAGGGCACGGTCGCCGGGGCGGCGGTGGTGGCGCTCGCGCTGGCGGCCGGCGCCGGGATGTTCGGGCGGGAGCGGGCCCAGCGGGCGGGAGGCGCGGTGGTGACCGTCGCTCCCCCCGCCCCGGTCGCCGCGGCGGCCTCGGGGGGAGGGGTGGGCGAGCCGACGAGCCGGGCCCCTTCGTCCGGGGCGGCGCCCGCGGCCACTCCGGACAGGCGGAAGAGGTCCGAGCACACCGACCAGCGGGCGGCCCAGTACTTCGACAAGCGGTGGGGCCGCGGCGACAAGGCGGCCAAGCGGCTCAAGGACATCCGCAGCGTGGGGGGATACCTGCGCATCTACACCGACCTGCCGGAGTCGGCCCACAACTCCAAGCAGGCGATCACGCTGTGCGAGCGGGGGCTGGAGTACCTGCGGGAGATCGGCGAGGACCGGCCCGTGGTCTTCGTCCAGGCCGAGTTCGGGGAGAACGGCAATCCCGTCCTCGCCAACGTCCTCGGCCCCGACGACGGCGACTGCCGCGTCACCCATCCCGCTCCCGGCTGACGCTACGCCTTGGGCTCGAGCCGTACCGAGATCGAGTTGATGCAGTAGCGGTCGTCCGTGGGCGTGGGGTAGCCCTCGCCGTGGAAGACGTGCCCGAGATGGGAGTCGCAGGTGGCGCAGCGCACCTCGGTGCGGACCATCCCATGGCTGTGGTCCTCGATCAGCGTGACCGCGCTCGACTGGGACGGCTCGAAGAAGCTCGGCCAGCCGCAGTGCGACTCGAACTTCGCGTCGGACCTGAACAGCTCGGTGCCGCAGGCGCGGCAGGAGTAGACGCCCTCGGTCTTGGTGTCGACGTACTCACCGGTGAACGGACGCTCGGTGCCCGCCTCCCGGAGGACGTGGTACTCCTCGGGGGTGAGCTGCGCGCGCCACTCGGCCTCGCTCTTGACCACCTTGTTCATCCCTCTACCTTATGCGGAGGAAGAATCATTCGAGCGAAGCATCCATTCCGGGGTCTTTCTGCGTCTTTGTCGATGTGGGGGTGACTTCGCCTCCCTAGAGGGGTGAGACCGCTCGCCTGGGGTCGTCGCCGCTGCGCAGCATGCCCGTACTGCGCGCCGGCGGCCCGTTGAGGCCGGCCGGACGATGCGCCAGCGTCCGGGACGGCGTGAAGGCGGGCGGTCGTCAGGTTCGTCCTGTCGAGCGCCCGGTCCCGCCACCGCGGCGCTCCGGGACGAACCCACCCACTCCTTCGCTCATCGGCCCCGTCAGGGGCGTCATGCGGGGATTCGGGGTAGGTTCAGCCCCATGGCGTCGCCCTTCATCGAGCTGCAGGCCGGGGACCGTACCATCAAGGTCACCAATCCCGACAAGGTTTACTTCCCGGGCATCGGGGCCACCAAGCGAGAACTGGTGGAGTACTACATCAGCGTGGGGGAGGGCGCGCTCCGGGCGCTCAGGGACCGCCCGACGCATCTGAAACGGCACCCCGACGGCGTCGAGAGCGAGGCCATCTACCAGAAGCGGATGCCGGCCAAGCGCCCCGACTGGCTGCGGACGGTCACCGTGACCTTCCCGAGCGGGCGGACGGCCGACGCGCTCAGGGTCACCGAGGTGGCCTCGATCGCCTACTGCGCCAACCTCGGCACCATCGACTTCCACCCGTGGCAGGTGCGGGCCGACGACGTCGAGCACCCCGACGAGCTGCGCATCGACATCGACCCGCAGCCCGGCCTGGGGTTCGACGCGGCCCGCCGGGCCGCCTTCCTGGCCCGCGAGGTGCTGGCGGAGGCCGGCCTGACCGGTTTCGTGAAGACCTCCGGCAACAGGGGCGTGCACATCGCGGTCAGGATCGAGCCCCGCTGGGACTTCGTCGAGGTACGGCACGCGGGCATCGCGCTGGCCAGGGCGGTCGAGGAGCGCGACCCCGCCCTGGTGACGACGGCCTGGTGGAAGGAGGAGCGCGGCGAGCGGGTGTTCATCGACTACAACCAGAACGCCAGGGACAGGACCGTCGTCAGCGCCTACGCGGTGCGCGCCCAGCCGCACGCGCCCGTCTCCGCGCCGCTCACCTGGGACGAGCTGGCCGACGCCGAGCCGGGCGACTTCGACATCAGGACCATGCCCGAGCGTTTCGCGCGGATCGGCGACGTGCACCGCGACATCGACGAACGCGCGCACTCGATCGAGACGCTCCTGGACTGGTACGCCAAGGACGATCGCGGCGACCTGCCGTACCCGCCGAACTATCCCAAGATGCCGGGCGAGCCGAAGCGGGTGCAGCCCAGCAAGGCCAGGGGCGAGTGACGTGTATCACTTGAATCACATTACTTGACGCCCGGTCCAATAGTTCGGGAGGCTCTCGGACTATGGCTCTGGCATCAGCACGACGGCTCGCCGCCGCTGGAGCGGTGACGGCCTTCATCGTCGGCGGCGTGACCATGGCGGCGGGTGTGGGCACCGCCATGGCCGCCGACTGCAAGCTGCTCGTCCTGGCATGCGAGGACGATCCGGTCCAGGGTGGCGACCCGGGAGATCCGTGGCAGCCCGAGGTGCGGCCGCCGCACCTGCCGGTCCCCGACGACGTCTGGTCCGACGTCCCCGTCCCCCGCGACACCTGGTCGAACGCGCCCGCGCCGCAGGACACCTGGTCCAGCGGCCCCGCCCCCCAGGAGACCTGGTCCTCGGGCCCCGCCGAGCCGCCGCGGCCTGAGGCGCCGTGGAAGCCGGCGGACGAGGAAAGGCACCGCATCCCCGACGGGCCGCCGCAGACCGGCGCGGGCGGGCTCGCTCCCGCCGACCCGATGTGGCCCTTCGCCGCGGGCGGCGCCGCCCTGCTGGCCGGCGCGGGTCTCGCGGGCTTCGCCGTACGGCGCGGCGCCGCGGAACGGCGGAGTGGCTAAGCCGCCCGGGCACAAGCCGATCATGGTAGGGGCCGTGCTGGTGTCGCTCGCCGGGCTCGCGCTGATCTGGTTCGGGATCACCGGCATGGCAGGCGCGCCCGAGAGCGCGCCGGCGTCCGCCACGACCGGCACGGCGCTGCCCGAGGCCGGCGGCGCGCCGGCGCTGACCGAGCCGCCCGAGGCGCTGGTCGGCAGGGTGGCCGCGCCCATGAGAACCGCCAGGCCGACGGCGGTGTACATCCCCAAGCTCGGCGTGTCGGCCCCGCTCATGGAGCTCGGGCTCGACGCCAGGGGCGCCATCGAGAACCCGCCGCTCGACCATCCCAACGTGGCGGGCTGGTACCGGTACGCGCCGGTGCCGGGCGCGCGGGGCGCGGCGGTCATCACCGGTCACCTCGACACGCGCACCGGCCCCGCGGTGTTCGCCAACCTCCGCTCCATCAAGGCGGGTGACCAGGTGCAGGTGATGCGGGCCGACCGGTCGGTGGCCATCTTCGTGGTCGACCGGGTCGAGCAGGTGGCCAAGAGCGCCTTCCCGAGCAGGAAGGTGTTCGGCAAGGTGACGTACGCGGGGCTGCGCCTGGTGACGTGCGGTGGCGCCTTCGACAGGAAGGCGCACAGCTACCGGGACAACACCATCGTCTACGCGCACCTCGCCCACGCCTACCACCCCGGGTCCTGACGCGCACCCGGGCGGCGCGGACCTGGGTGGCGCGGACCCGGATCAGGGATCGCGGGGAAGGCCGAGCGCGCTCAGCCGGCCGGGGCCCGTCACAGGTTGATGATCGCGGCCTTCTCCCTGGTGTACTCCAGCACCGCGTCGTGACCGTAGCCGCTGTCCTTCACCCCGCCGAACGGCAGGCCGGGCGGCATCTGCCGGAAGGTGTTGACCCACACCGCGCCGCTGTCCAGGTCGCGCACGAACCGGTGGGCCCGGCCCAGATCGCGCGTCCACACGCCCGCCGCCAGCCCGTAGACCGAGTCGTTGGCGATGGCCAGCGCCTCCTCGTCACTGCCGAACGGCAGAGCCACCGCGACCGGCCCGAAGATCTCCTCCTGGCAGACGCGCAGCGCGTTGTCGGTGGCGGTGTAGAGCGTCGGCGCGACCCAGTAGCCGCCGGGCAGGCCGGGCACCACCTCGGCGCCGGTCGTCCCGCCGAAGACCAGCTCGGCGCCCTCCTTCTCGGCGATCTCCAGGTAGGAGGCGACCCTCTCGTACTGGCCCGCCGACACGATGGGGCCCATCGTGGTGCCCAGGTCGAGCGGGTCGCCGAGTACGATGCCGGCCGCGGTCGCGCGGATCCGCTCCAGCATCTCGTCCCAGATGTCGCGGTGGATGAGGATGCGCGAGCCGGCCACGCAGACCTGGCCGGCGTTGCCGGTGAAGACGGAGTTCACCGTGACGCCCTGGGTGGCCGCGTCGAGGTCGGCGTCGGGGAAGACGATGTTGGGCGACTTGCCGCCCAGTTCGAAGGTGAGCGGCTTGATCCCGGCCGCCTGGGTGATCGCGATGCCGGTCTGGGTGGAGCCGGTCAGGCTGATCTTGTTGACCCCGCGGTGCCGGACCAGCGCCTCGCCGACGTCCTCGCCCATGCCGGAGACGAGGTTGAGCACGCCCGGCGGCAGCACCTCGGCCAGCAGCTCGCCCAGGCGCAGCACCGAGGCGCTGGCCTGCTCGGCCGGCTTGACGATCACGGTGTTGCCCGCGGCCAGGGCGAAGGCCGCCTTGGCGGAGAACGTCGAGACGGGGGAGTTCCACGGGATGATCGCCAGCGCCACGCCGTACGGCTCCCGCCTGGTCAGCCCCAGGCTGTCGGGACCGAGGATGACGGTGTCGCCCTTGACCGCGTCGAGCACCTGGCCCGCGGCCAGCTCCCAGAGGAAGCGCATGCCGGGCAGGTCCTTGTGCAGGGTGTCACGCAGGATGCGGCCGTTGTCGCGGGTCTCGATCCTGGCCAGCTCCTCGGCGTGCTCGGCGAAGACCGCCGCGACCTTGCGCAGGTACTGGGCCCTGCCCAGGGCGGGCATCGCCGACCACGCCGGCAGTGCCGCCCGGGCGGCCGCCACGGCGGCGTCGGCGTCGGCCTTCCCGCCGGCGGGGATCCGCGCCCACACCTCGCCGGTGGCCGGGTTGACCGAGTCGAGGGTGCGGCCGTCGGCCGCGCTGACGAGCCTGCCGCCGATGAGGTTGCGATACTCCATCACGCAACCAAGCATATGCTTGCTTGCTCGGCGAGGCTAGCGGCGCGACGACCCCAGTGTGAAGGCGACGTTCACCAGGACGACGCCGCCCCAGACGACCAGGTAGGTGAGCAGCCCCGCGTCGCCGACGGTGATCGCGATGGTCGCGATCGTGCCCATCACCAGCGAGACGATCGCCAGCGCCAGCCGCATGCCCGTGATGCTCTGCTGCTGCTTCAGCGTGTGCCACGCGGTGCCCGACTCGGCGGCCACGCGTTCGTCCACGCGCCGGTCGACCTCCTTGCCGATCTTGTCGAGGAAGGACTCGACGAGGGAGTCCTCGAAGTCGGGCCCGAGGTCGCGGCGCGCCGCGACGGCCGCACGCAGTTCATCGCCAGGAGTTGACGTCATAGATCGAGATATAACGTATCTTGCGCTCAGCGGGCAAGAATGTCATCAAGGTTGTACGAAACCGGCCTTTCCAGCTGCTCATAGGTGCAGGATTCGGGCGTCCGATCCGGCCGCCACCGCCGGAACTGCGCGGTGTGGCGGAACCTGTCGCCCTCCATGGCGTCGTAGGCCACCTCGATCACCAGCTCCGGCCTGAGCGGGATGAACGACAGGTCCTTCTTGGCGTTCCAGCGCGACACCGCGCCCGGCATCCGCTGGCCGCCGCTCGACGGGGTCGCCGCGGGCAGGCCCGCGCGCAGCAGCGCCTGGTCGGCCCACTCGCCCCAGGGATGCTCGCCCAGCCCGGCGAGGTACGGCTTGAGCTCCTCGACCAGCTCGGCCCTGCGCGCCATGGGGAAGGAGGCGGCCACCCCGACATGGTGCAGCCTGCCGTCGGGGCCGTAGAGGCCGAGCAGCAGCGACCCCACGATCGGCCCCGTCTTGTGCTCGCGGTAGCCGGCGATCACCACGTCGGCGGTGCGCTCGTGCTTGACCTTGAACATGGTGCGCTTGTCGGGGACGTACGGCTGGTCGCCAGGCTTGACGATGATGCCGTCGAGCCCCGCCCCCTCGAACATCTCGAACCACTCCGACGCCTGCTCGTCGTTCGTGGTCACCGGGGTCAGCCTGATCGACTCGCCGGCCTCGGGGAAGAGCTCCTCCAGCCGCGCCCGCCGCTCGGCGAACGGCGCCTCCATCAGCGAGCGCGACCCCAGCGCCAGCAGGTCGAAGGCGACGAACGAGGCGGGCGTCTGCTCGGCGAGCATCCGCACCCTGGAGGCGGCCGGATGGATGCGCTGCTGCAGCGCCTCGAAGTCGAGCTCCTGCCCCCTGCGCAGCACGATCTCGCCGTCGACCACGCACTTGTCGGGCAGCTCCGACCTGACCGCCTCGACCAGTTCGGGGAAGTAGCGCGTGAAGGGCCGCTCGTTGCGGCTGCCCAGGAACACCTGCTCGCCGTCACGGAAGATGATGCAGCGGAAGCCGTCCCACTTCGGCTCGTAGAACAGCGTGCCGTCCTGCTTGGGCATGCCCTTGACCGCCTTGGCCAGCATCGGCGCCACCGGCGGCCGTACCGGCAGGTCGAGCTGGGGATCGAGCTCGTCGTCCATGGCTACTCCCTGATGTATCTGCAGAAGAGGAAGCCCTCCTCCTCCAGCACGTGCGCCAGGCCCAGGCCGGTCTGGTTCGCCTCGCCGTTCAGGATGCGCGCGGCGCCGCCGCCGATCAGCATCGGGCTGATCGACAGGCACAGCTCGTCGACCAGCCCGGCGGCGGCCAGCTGGGCGTTGAGCCGCGGCCCGCCCTCGCACAGGATGCCGCCGAGCCCCCGGTCGTGCAGCGCCTCGACGGCCAGGCCGAGATCGACCCGGTCGGCGCCCGCCACGATCACGTCGGCGAGCTCGGCCGCCTCCGCGCGGCGGTCCTTCGGCGCGGCCTCGCAGGTGATCACGATCGTCCGCGCGTACGGCGCCGCCTCGGTGAACAGCGGGCTGCCCAGGTCGAGGTCGAGCCGGCGGGTCACCACGGCGATGGGCGGTGCGGGAGGGCGGCCCTCGCGCAGCGGCTGCCACGACTGCCTCGGTCTGGCCGGGCCGTAGCCCTCGGTCCTGACGGTGGCCGCGCCCGCCATCACGACGTCGGCCAGGCCGCGCAGGACCCCGAAGATCCGCCGGTCACCCTTGCTGGACAGGCCCCCCGACAGGCCCTTCACCCACGAGCCGCCGTCGGCGCTGGCGACCATGTTGACGCGCAGCCATGGCCGCCGCTCGGGGTAGGCGTAGGCCTGTGGGATGTCTGGATCGTCTGCTGTGTCGGGATGGATGCGACGCACCCCTCTACCTTGGCACACAGCACCGACGAACCGGGGCGAGGGGCGTTATTAGCAGTTTGGTGTAACAGGAGACGTACGTAGCCGTTTGTGCATAACGTGGCGGCAGGGCTGCTGCTTCGGAGGAGGCCGGGTGGGCGTGGTCACGGTCGCGTCGTGGGTGCTCAACGCTCTGATCGGCGGCTACCTGCTGTACCTGTGGCTGTCGGGCGGCGGGCTGCGGCAACAGGCGACGAAGGTCACCCGCTTCCCCGTGGCGCTGATCTTCTCCCATCCGGTGCTGGCGTGCTCCGCGCTGGCCTGCTGGGTGGGATACCTGGTCACCGGGCAGCGGGCGCTGGCGTGGCTGGCCTTCGCGGTGCTGTCGGTGGCGGCGCTGCTGGGCTTCACGATGTTCACCAGATGGCTCGGCGCCGGACGCCACGCGCGGGGCGCCGAGCAGCGCTTCCCGCTGCTGGCGGTGCTGGCGCACGGCGTGGTGGGCGTGACCACCTTCGTCCTGGTCCTGCTGTCCGCGTCGTCGATCAGCTGAGCCGCGGCGCGGGCTGGGCGGGTGGTCGCGGCTCAGGGTCGGCCGCGCGGCGCGGGCGGGGCGAGGGTCGCGGCCAGGGTGGCGGCCAGGGTGGCGAAGGCGTCCACCAGCGGGTCCCTGGTGTCCGCCCGCCAGGCCAGCGCGACGCTCGTCGTCGGTGCGCCCGCCAGCCGCCGGTAGACCACGCCCGCCGGCCGTACCATGCCCGCCGCGGCGGGGGCCAGGCTGACGCCGAGTCCGGCCGCGACCAGGCCCGCCACCGTCTGCCACTCCACCGCCCGCTGCGCCATCCGCGGCTCGAAGCCCGCCGCCCTGGCCAGCCCCAGCAGCCGGTCGTGGAAGCCGGGGCCGTGCTCGCGAGGGAAGAACACGAACGGCTCGGCGGCCAGGTCGGCCACCTCGATCCGGCGCCGCGCCGCCAGGCGATGGCCCGAGGGCAGCACGGCCACCACCTCCTCGGCCCGCAGCGGCCGCAGTTCGAGCCCCGGCTCCTGCTCCACCTCGCGCACCAGTCCCACGTCGATCACCTCGTCGCGCAGCGCCGCCAGCTGCCGCGTCGTGGTCATCTCGTGCATCTCCACCCGCACCGCCGGCCGCGCCCGGCCGAAGGCGGCGATCAGATCGGGTACGACGGTCAGCGCGAGGGAGGCGGCGAAGCCGACGCGCAGCCGTCCCGCCTCTCCTCGCCCGGCCCGCCTGGCGGCCTCCAGGCCGTCGGCGACCTCCTCCAGCGCCCGCCGCGCGGCTGGCAGCAGCTGCGCGCCCACGGCGGTCAGCTCGCGGGCGGCCCGGTCGAACAGTGGATGCCCCACCCGCTCCTCGAGCCGCCTGATCTGCTGGCTGAACGGCGGCTGCGCGACGCCGAGGCGCTCGGCGGCCCGCCCGAAGTGCAGCTCCTCGGCCAGCACCACGAAGGCGTGCAGCTGCCTGAGGTCCAGCTCCGGGCGTTCCATATCTCAAGGGATATCAGGCATGTCCGCGCCGCGTCTTGGACATATCGCCCGTGCCGCTGTGAGGATGCCTGCCATGACAGCACGCACGCTCATCTCCAGCGGGTCGACCTTCGAGGAGGCCATCGGCTACTCCCGCGCCGTCGTCCAGGACGGCTGGGTCTTCGTCTCCGGCACGACCGGCTTCGACTACCGGACGATGACCATCTCCGACGACGTGACCGAGCAGGCCGCCCAGTGCCTGCGCAACATCGGCGACGCCCTCGACCGCGCGGGCGCGTCACTCGCCGACGTCGTCAGGGTCACCTACATGCTCCCCGACCCCGACGACTTCGAGCCCTGCTGGCCGGTGCTCCGCGCGGCCTTCGCGCGGGTACGGCCGGCCGCCACGATGATCGCCTGCCGCCTGGCCGACCCGCGGATGCGCATCGAGATCGAGGTCACCGCCCTCCTGTGCGCGGCCTAGCGCCCGACCGCGCCGCGGACGGCCGCTCACCGTCCGGTGCCGGCACGCGGCATGCGCGCCCACTGCTCGAAGGCGCGGGGACGCGCGGCAGGCTCGCGGTGGTGCCGGCGACCTCGGCACCCGTCTAGAGCTGGGACGCCGGCCGCGCGTGGCGCAGGACCTGCATGCTGTGGGCCGCGACCGGCACCAGCGCGCCCGGCGACCGCTGATCGTCCAGGGACTCCTCGCGCGGCGTCTCGTCGTCGGTGTCCAGCACGGCGGTCCACGAGTCGGCGAACTCCGCGCCGGGCAGCGTGAACGTCATGTCCTCGTGGTGGGCGTTGATCAGCAGCAGGAAGGAGTCGTCCACGATGCGCTCGCCGCGCGGCCCAGGCTCGGTGATGGCCTCGCCGTTGAGGTAGACCGACATCGACTTGGCGTAGCCGGTGTGCCAGTCGCTCGCCGTCATCTCCGCCCCCGCGGGGGTGAGCCAGACCAGGTCGCGCTTGCCGTCCTCCGGGGTGTGGCCGCGGAAGAAGCGGCGGCGCTGGAAGACCGGATGCTCGCGGCGCAACCGCGACAACGCGCGGACGAAGTCGAGCAGGCCCTCCTCGGTGCGGGCCATCGACCAGTCGACCCAGGCGACCTCGTTGTCCTGGCAGTAGGCGTTGTTGTTGCCGCGCTGGGTGCGGCCCAGCTCGTCGCCGTGGGAGAGCATGGGCACCCCCTGCGACAGGAACAGCGTGGTCAGGAAGTTACGGCGCTGGCGGTGCCGCAGCCGGACGATCTCCGGATCCTCGACGGGCCCCTCGGCGCCGCAGTTCCACGAGCGGTTGTCGTCGGTGCCGTCGCGGTTGTCCTCGCCGTTCTCCTCGTTGTGCTTGCGGTTGTAGGAGACCAGGTCGGCGAGTGTGAAGCCGTCGTGGCAGGTGACGAAGTTGATGGAGGCCACCGGGCGGCGGCCTGAGGTGGCGTACAGGTCGGCGGAGCCGGCCAGGCGGGAGGCGAACTCGGGCAGCGCCGACCCGGTGCCGCGCCAGAAGTCGCGCACCGAGTCGCGGTACTTGCCGTTCCACTCGGTCCACAGCGGCGGGAAGTTGCCGACCTGGTAGCCGCCCGGACCGACGTCCCACGGCTCGGCGATCAGCTTGACCTGGGAGATCACCGGGTCCTGCTGGATGAGGTCGAAGAAGGCGCTCAGCCGGTCGACGTCGTGCAGCTCGCGGGCCAGAGCGGCGGCCAGGTCGAAGCGGAACCCGTCGACGTGCATCTCGAGCACCCAGTAGCGCAGGGAGTCCATGATGAGCTGCAGCGCGTGGGGGGAGCGCACGTTGAGGCTGTTTCCGCAGCCGGTGTAGTCGAGGTAGTAGCGCCGGTCGCCGTCGTGCAGGCGGTAGTAGGCGCTGTTGTCGATGCCGCGGAAGCCGAGCGTCGGGCCCATGTGGTCGCCCTCGGCGGTGTGGTTGTAGACGACGTCGAGGATCACCTCGATGCCCGCCTCGTGCAGCGCCCGCACCATCGCCTTGAACTCCAGCACCTGCTCGCCGCGCTGGCCGGCGCTGGAGTAGGCGCCGTGCGGCGCCAGGTAGGCCATCGTGTTGTAGCCCCAGTAGTTGGTCAGCCCGCGGGCGACCAGGAAGTGCTCGGGCACGAAGTGGTGCACCGGCATGAGCTCGACCGCGGTGACCCCGAGCGAGAGCAGGTGGTCGATGATCGCCGGGTGCCCGATGGCCGCGTAGGTGCCGCGCTGCTCCTCGGGGACCGCGGGGTGGCGCATGGTCAGCCCGCGCACGTGCGCCTCGTAGATGACCGTCTGGTGGTACGGCGTGTGCGGCGGCCGGTCGTTGCCCCACTCGAAGAACGGGTTGATGACCACGCTCTTCGGCATGTAGGGGGCGCTGTCGACGGTGTTGATCTTGGAGGGGTCGGTGAAGTGGTAGGAGAAGACCGCCTCGTTCCACCGCAGCTCGCCCTCGATGGCCTTGGCGTAGGGGTCGAGCGTCAGCTTGGCGGGGTTGCAGCGGTAGCCGCGCGGCGGGTCGTAGGGGCCGTGCACGCGGTAGCCGTACCGCTGGCCCGGCATGATGCCGGGCAGGTAGCCGTGCCAGACGAAGCCGTCGACCTCGGGCAGCTCGATGCGCTCCTCGGCGCCGTCGTCGTCGAACAGGCACAGCTCGACCCGCTCGGCGACCTCGGAGAACACCGCGAAACTGGTGCCTACGCCATCCCAGGTGGCGCCGAGGGGATAGGGCTCACCCGGCCAGACCTCTCGCATGTGGCCCGATTGTCGCACGTGTCCGCCTTTCCGTCGCTATGACGAGAGTACGAACCCTTGAGGGGTTCTCGCTCCCGCGGCGTGTCGCCGTCCCGTCAGGGGCGGGGAAGATGTCGCGTCGCGGGCCCCGCGTCGAGCGGCGGCGCCGGGCCCGCGCCGACCGGCGGGCCTCAGCCGAGCAGTTCGGCGTTGAGCGAAATGATGGTGCCCGCCAGCGCCTTGCTCACCGGGCAGTTGGCCTTGGCCGTCTCGGCCGCCTCCTGGAACTGCTCGGCGGTGATGGGCACCTGCGCGCGCACGCTCAGCACGATGCCCGTGATGCCCTCGCCCGGCTGGAAGGTCACGTCGGCCTTGGTCTCGATCGTCTGCGGCGGGGTGCCTGCCTGCGCCAGCCCGTGGGACAGGGCCATCGAGAAGCACGAGGAGTGCGCGGCCGCGATGAGCTCCTCGGGAGAGGTCTTGCCGTTGGCCGCCTCGGCCCTGGAGGGCCAGGAGACGTCGAAGGTGCCGACGCCCGAGGTGTCGAGCGAGACCTGGCCGGAACCGTCGAGGAGCGCGCCCTTCCACTGCGTGGTCGCGGTACGGGTGGTCGCCATGGCGATGTCCTTTCGCTGGAAAACCCCAACATATCCCGCTGGTCGTCGATGATCGCCCGCACCCGCCGCGGGGTCGCGGGGTCGCGTCGACGGCGGGCGGGCGGTCAGTCGCAGCCGCCCGAGCCGCGCGTGCTCAGGCAGGCCCAGCCGAGCGTGCCGGCCTGGCGGCGCGCGCCCGAGGGCAACGTGTTGGGGCTGCCCAGGTAGGACCCGTAGACCTTCACGGTGGGGGTGTCACGGGTGCGGCGCAGCAGCAGCTGGGCGGTGCGGTGGTTGTTGTGCACCGAGCCGAACCGGTCGATCCGCAGGTCGACCCACTTGCCCTTACCGCTGAGCACCCACTGGTTGCCGCGGTAGCGCGACCGCTCCCAGAAGCAGGCCACGCCCGAGTCGCAGTCGCCCTGCCCGTCGAGACTCGCGCACGTGGACGGGAAGACGTGGACGCTCAGCGCGCCGTCGTCGTAGCTGACGGTGTTGGTGTCGACCCTGGTGCCGCCGGGATGGCGGGCCAGCTGCGCCTCTATCGCGCTGTCGCTGTCGAGCGCGCACTGGTCGGTCGGGTCGGCGGCGGCATGGCCCGCCGAGGCGGGCAGGCAGGCGGCCAGGAGGGTGATCGCGGCGGCGAGTCCGATGTGCACGCACGGTCCTAACGTCGGAGGCTGATGACGAACGGAACGTTAGCGTGTGACTGCGCTGTGTTACACCACCTTCTCGCCAAAGTCGCCGCGTGACTCCCGCGCGGCACGTCGGGAGTCACGCGGCCTGCGCGCTCAGCCCTCCAGGGACCTGCGGGCCTCCTCGGCCACCTCGCGGGCGTAGTCGTCGTCGCTGCCGGCCAGCACCCGCTCGAACCCGGCCCTGGCCCTGTCGTCCTTGCGCAGCGCGAGCCCGCGGGAGGCCTCGGCGACGGTGCGCAGGTCGCTGTCGGCCAGCCTGTTCGCCAGCGCCTCACGGATCTGCGGGGTGTCGGCGTCGAGGTTGGCCAGACCCGTGGTGGCCCAGTCGCGGACCTCGTCCTCGTCGTCGGCCGACATCTCGACCAGCAGCGCCAGGCCTTCGCTCCAGAGCCCGCCCTCCTCGCCGCCCAGCTGTTCGGCATCGCCCGGCAGCACGTCGGCCAGCGCGATCGCGTCCGTCATGGTGCGCTTGTGCCCGGGGCGGCCGATGATGCCGAGCACCTGGGGCAGCGCCCTCGGGTCGCCCTGGTGGCCGAGCGCCGCCAGCACCGACCGCAGCACCTGCGGGTCGCCCTCGGTCGTGGCCATCTTGCGCAGCAACGGCAGGGTCCGCTCCCGGTACGGCTTGTCGCCGCCCTCGGTGACCCCGAA
Source organism: Nonomuraea sp. NPDC003804 (assembly GCF_040610675.1). Lineage (NCBI taxonomy): Bacteria > Bacillati > Actinomycetota > Actinomycetes > Streptosporangiales > Streptosporangiaceae > Nonomuraea > Nonomuraea sp. NPDC003804. The sequence continues at coordinate 62,547 of NZ_JBEXMT010000001.1, read as the reverse complement.
CTGCGCGATGGCGTCGACGCCGAACTCCCGCTCGCGGGCGTCCTCGCTGACGCACAGCCGGGACAGTGCCTCGTAGGTCTCCTCGTCGGCGCGCTTGCCGAGGGTGTCGGCGACGATCCACCACGTCTCGGCGTCCTCGTCGGTGTCGCGGTGCGCCACCGCCCTGGCCACGAGCTGGTCGACGGGGGTGTGGATGCCGTCGGCCTCCTCCAGGAGGGTGGCGATCGCCGCGTGGCCGCGCTGGGCCTGGACCTGCTCGCGCTCCTCGCCGTCGGGGGACTGGCCGGCCACCGTGACCAGCTCGGTGCCGTCCTTGGCGTACTGGCGGCCCACGACGTACTCCCAGCCCTCCTGCTCGATCTGGTCGAGCAGCGCGCTCTCCAGGTGGACGCCCACCCAGTCGACCGCGATGTCGAGCGGCGTGTCGCCGTCGGCGTCGTACTTCTCGATGTCGGCGCCCGCGTCGAGCAGCACCCTGACCACGCCGAGCGCGCCACGCCTGGCGGCCAGCGTCAGCGGCGTGTCGCCGTCGTCGTTGGCCGCGTTCACGTCCGCGCCCGCCTCGATGAGCACCTGGGCGGTCTCGGCATGGCCGTTGGCCGCCGCCCACGCCAGCGCCCGCCAGCCGCCGCTCTCGGCGCCGTCGACGTCGGCGCCCCCGGCCAGCAGCGCCTGTGCCACGGCCACGCGGTCCCACGCGGCCGCCGCGCACAACGGGAGGCCCTCCTCCTCGCCCTGGCTGACCACCTTGGGGTCGGCGCCCGCGGCCAGCAGCTCGCCCACGGTCTCCAGGTCGCCGGTCAACGCCGCCCTGTAGAGCTGTTCCTCATGCATGACAGGACCCTAGCGTCTTCCGTCTCGGCCCAGGCTCGTGCGGCTCGGCGATCTCGGGCTCCGCAAGCCCGTCAAAACGCGATATGTTGCGTTTATGAATGAACCGGGGGACCTGCGCGCCTCAGACGCCGAGCGAGAGGCCGTCGTCGAGCGGCTGCGAGAAGCCTCGGTCGAGGGCCGGTTGACGCTGGTCGAGCTGACCGACCGGACGGAGGCCGCCTACCAGGCGACCACGCACGCCCAGCTGGCCCTGATCACCCAGGACCTGCCGGCCGCCGGCATCGCGGCACCCCTGCCCGCCGCGCCGCCCTCACGTCGCCGGCGGTGGTTCGTGGCGATCATGGGTGACTCCAAGCGCCGCGGCAAGTGGCGGATCGACCAGGAGCTCGGCGCCGTCGCGGTGATGGGCGACGTGCTGCTCGACCTGCGCGAGGCCGAGGTCCGCACCAACACCATCGACGTCACGGCCGTCTCCGTGATGGGCGATGTGAAGATCATCGTTCCGGACGGCGTGGACGTCGACCTCGACGGCATGGCCGTCATGGGCGACAAGAAGGTCGACGTGCTGGAGGCCGCGCCCGGCATGAACGTGCCCGTGGTGCGCGTGCACGCCTACGCGGTCATGGGCGACGTGAAGGTCATCGGCGACTCGCGGGCCAAGCCGATCAAGCGAGGCTGGGCCGCCTGGCGCGAGCACCTCGGCCTGTCCCACGAGCAGCTGTGGAGCGGCGAGCGGCGGCAGCTCGACCGCGACTGACCCCGCAGGACCGGGCCGGGCCGACCACGCCGGGCCCGGACCGGGCCTGATCGGGCCGCCCCGATCAGGCGGGCCGACCACGCCGGGTTCGGACCGCGCGGAACCGGGCCGCCCCGATCAGGCCGGGACCGCGGCGGGTTCGGCCCGCAGCGCGAGCTCGTAGCGTTCGAGCAGCACCTCGACCAGCTCGGGGGCCGGACCGAGCACGTCCGACACGACGTCGGCGCCCGCGCCGCGCCGTACCTTGTCGGCGAAGAAGCCGGGCGCCAGCAGGTACGGCGCGACGGCCACCCGCGGTGCTCCCGCGGCACGCAGGGCCGCGACCGCCTCGGCGGGGGTGGGCCCGGCCGCGGAGGCGTAGGCGGGCGTGACGGCCCACCAGCCGGACCGGCGGCCCCAGTCGCGGGCCAGAGCCGCGACGACGGCGTTGGCGCGGGCGTCGCTCGAGCCGGCCGAGACCAGCACGACGGCCGTGCCGGGATCGCCGGTGGCGACCCCCGCCTCCGCCAGGCGGCGGTCGAGGGCGTCGAGCAGCAGCGGGTGCGGGCCCAGCGTCGTGCCGTAGCGCACGCGCAGGCGGGCGTCACGGGCGCGCGCCTCAGCCAGCGCGGCCGGCAGGTCGACCCTGCTGTGGTAGGCCTCGGTCAGCAGCAGCGGCAGCACGACCGCCTCGCGCAGGCCGTGCAGCGCCTGGCCGAGCGTCGGCGGGCCGTGGTCGAGGTAGGCCGAGCGGACCTCCAGGCCGGGCCGCCGCCGGCGGACCCGGTCGAGCAGGGCCTCCACGGCCGCGGCGGCGCGCGGGTCGCGTGACCCGTGCGCCACCGCGACCAACGGGATCGCGCCCCTGCCAAGGCGCGCTCCCTCACCCGCCGGAGCCGGCGTTTCCCGCGTCAGCGCTTCCTGGGTCAGCGCTTCCCGGCTCAGAGGTGAATGCCGCATTCGGTCTTCCCCATGCCCGCCCAGCGGCCGCTGCGCGGATCCTCGCCCTCGGCCACCTGTCGCGTGCAGGGCGCGCAGCCGATGGACGGGTAGTTGTCGTAGTGCAGCGGGTTGATCAGGACGCCGTTGTCGGCCATGTAGTTGTCGACGTCGTCCTGGGTCCACGCGGCGATCGGGTTGACCTTGACCATCTGGCGCTTGGCGTCCCACTCCACGACCTTGGTGCCCGTGCGCGTCGGCGACTCGTCGCGGCGGATGCCGGAGAGCCACGCCAGGTACGGCTCGAGCGCCCGGTTGAGCGGCTCCACCTTGCGCAGGTAGCAGCACAGGTCGGGATTGCGGCCGAACAGCCGCGGACCGAGGTCGCGCTCCTGTTCCTCCACCGTCCGCGACGGCTTCACATCGATCACGTTGACGTCATAGACCTGCCGTACCGCGTCACGGGTGCCGATCGTCTCGGCGAAGTGGTAGCCCGTGTCGATGAAGAGGACGTCAACACCCGGCTTCACCCTGCTCACCAGGTCGATCAGCAGGGCGTCGCTCATGGAGGAGGTCAGGCACAACCGGTCGCCGAACGTGGCGGCCGCCCACCGGATGATCTCCCTGGCGGGCGCGCCCTCCAGGAACACGGCGGCGGACTCGACAATGGACTGCAGGTCGAGCGTGCCGCGCTGTTCTCTTAACGTCACCTCGATGTCAACCAGCGTCATATCCTCACTCCGATCCCGAGAAACTTGAGCTTGAAGGCGCGGGCGCAGGCCCGGCAGTACCAGCCGCCGTCGCCCTCGTAGGGCTCCAGGTCCTCCTCACCGCAGTACGGGCAGTGGAAGGGAACCGCGCGTTCGCTCATCTGAGGTCCGCCTCGTCCGCTCGCTGGACCCAGTCGGCGAACGACTCGCCCTCTTTCTTCTGGTCCTCGAAGTGGGTCAGGACCCGCTCGACGTAGTCGGGCAGCTCCTCGGCCGTGGTCTTCAGGCCGCGCACCTTGCGGCCGAAGCCCGCGTTGACGCCGAGCGAGCCGCCGAGGTGGATCTGGAAGCCCTCGACCTGCTCGCCCTTGTCGTTGACGACCAGCTGGCCCTTCAGGCCGATGTCGGCGACCTGGATGCGGGCGCAGGAGTTCGGGCAGCCGTTGACGTTGATGGTCAGCGGCTCGGCGAAGGCCGGCAGCCGCTTCTCCAGCTCGTCGATCAGGTGGGAGGCGGTGGCCTTGGTCTCGACGATGGCCAGCTTGCAGTACTCGATGCCGGTGCAAGCCATCGTCTGGCGGCGGAAGGTGGAGGGCGTGACCTGCAGGTCGTGCGCCTCCAGCGCCGCCACCAGCGAGTCGACCTGGTCGGGCGCGACGTCGAGGATGACCATCTTCTGCTCGACGGTGGTGCGGACCCGGGCCGAGCCGTGCCGCTCGGCCAGGTCGGCGATCACGTGCAGCGTGTCGCCGTCGAGCCGGCCGACCTTGGGCGCGAAGCCGACGTAGAAGTTGCCGTCCTGCTGCGGGTGGACGCCCACGTGGTCGCGGCGGCTGTTGCGCGGCTGCTCGGGCGCGGGGCCGTCGGGCAGGTCCTCCTTGAGGTACTCCGTCTGCAGCACCTCGCGGAACTTCTCCGGGCCCCAGTCGTTGACCAGGAACTTGATCCTGGCGCGGTGCCTGAGCCTGCGGTAGCCGTAGTCGCGGAAGATACCGATCACGCCGCCGTAGACGTCGCCCACCTGGTCGGGGCGGACGAACACGCCGAGCCGCTTGCCGAACATCGGGTTGGTGGACAGGCCGCCGCCCACCCACAGGTCGAAGCCCTTCTCGCCCTGCTCGTTGACGACCCCGACGAAGGCCACGTCGTTGATCTCGTGCACCGTGCAGTGGGCCGGGCAGCCGGAGATGGCCGACTTGAACTTGCGCGGCAGGTTGGAGTAGGCCGGGTCGCCGATGAAGCGCTCGTGCACCTCGCGGATCGCCTCGGTGGCGTCGAGCACCTCCTCGGAGTCGATGCCGGCCAGCGGGCAGCCGAGGATGACGCGCGGCGTGTCGCCGCAGGCCTCGGTCGTCGACAGGCCGACGGCCTCCAGGCGCTGCCAGATGTCGGGCACCGCCTCGATCTCGATCCAGTGGTACTGGATGTTCTGCCGGTCGGTGACGTCGGCGGTGCCCCGGCCGTACTGGTTGGAGATGTCGGCCAGCACCCGCAGCTGCTCGACGCTCAGCTGCCCGCCGTCGATGCGGACGCGCAGCATGAAGTAGCGGTCGTCCAGCTCCTCCGGCTCGAGGACGGCGGTCTTGCCGCCGTCGATGCCGGGCTTGCGCTGAGTGTACAGGCCGTACCACCGCATGCGTCCACGCAGGTCGGCCGGGTCGATGGAGTCGAAGCCGCGCTTGGAGTAGATGTCGATGATGCGCTGGCGTACGTTCAGCCCGTCATCGTTCTTCTTGTTCTCCTCGTTCTTGTTCAGCGGCTCGCGGTAGCCGAGAGCCCACTGACCTTCGCCGCGCGGGCGCTTGTGATGCCGGCTGGCAGGGGTGGTCATAGCGCGTCCTTTGAGTCATGGGCGCGCGCCGGCCTCCTCCTGCCTCATCGTCGAGTGCAGGGGACCGGGGTGTGCGACGCGCGCGTCGTTCCAGAAAGAAAACGGAAAGGAGAGCGGGCGTCGCTAACAGATGGCGCTGCGGACACGCTGAAGGTCGACGTGACGTCGCACGACGAGCATCGGGTCCGCTGGCATACCTCAGACCATACCTTGGCGGTCTGCCATGTCCAACAGTGGTCCAGAGTCTGGACGATCTTCAGCCCTGCCTGGGCCAGTCGAGTTCCGACTCCTTGGGCGTGTCCTCGCTCTGGTGCTGGCAGTCGCACCACGAACCGCCCCTGCACTCCTCGTGATGCTTCTCCTTGCACTTCTCGCAGATCACCACTTGATTATTCATCGTGGACTTCTTCCCGGCCCTGCTCATCGACCTGCGCGACGAGACCGCCGACCTCGAGTCGCTCCTGGAGGGCGCCGACTGGGAGCTCCCCACGCCGGCCGAGGGGTGGCTGATCCGCGACCAGGTCGGCCACCTGGCGTGGTTCGACGAGGCGGCGGTCAGAGCCGTCACCGACCCCGGCTCCCTGCGGGCCGGCGAGGTGGCCGAGACCTTCGTCGACGACCTGGTGGCCGAGGCCCGCGCGCTGCCCGCCGCCGAGGTGCGCGCGTGGTTCCGTACGGCCCGCGCCCGCATGCTGGAGGTGTTCGCCACGCTCGATCCCAGGCGGCGCGTCCCCTGGTACGGCCCGCCCATGTCGGCCGCCTCCTTCGTCACCGCCAGGCTGATGGAGACCTGGGCCCACGGCCAGGACGTGGCCGACGCGCTGGGCGTGGTCAGGACTCCCACCGCCAGGCTCAGGCACGTGGCCACGCTGGGGGTGCGGGCCATGCCGTACGGCTTCGCGGTCAGGGGCAGGCCGGTGCCCGCCGACCCGGTGCGGGTGGAGCTGACGCTGCCGGACGGCGCGCCGTGGACGGCCGGGCCCGCGGGAGCGCGGGACGTGGTGCGCGGGCCGATGCTCGACTTCTGCCTGCTGGTGACCCAGCGGCGGCACCTGGACGACCTGCGCCTGGAGGTGACGGGCGAGACGGCGCGGGCGTGGACGGCGGTCGCGCAGGCGTTCGCGGGCCCGCCGGGGAAGGGCAGGGGCCCGTCAGGGGTGATTCAGGGCGATTCCGGATGATCGTTTGGTATATGTGCTGACAAGCTGAACATATGCGCACCATTCTGAACGTGATCTGGCTGGTCCTGGCCGGCCTCTGGCTGGCGATCGGCTACGTGATCGCCGGCGTCATCTGCTGCATCCTGATCATCACGATCCCCTTCGGCATCGCCTCGTTCAGGATCGCCGGCTATGCGCTGTGGCCCTTCGGCAGGACCGTCGTGCGCGATCCCGACGCCGGCGCGATGTCGACCATCGGCAACGTCATCTGGATCATCTTCGCGGGCTGGTGGCTGGCGCTCGGCCACATCATCACCGCGATCCCGCTGTTCATCTCGATCATCGGCATCCCGCTGGGGGTGGCCAACATCAAACTCATCCCCGTCTCGCTCCTGCCCCTCGGCGCGCGTATCGTCGAAACCTGACACGAGATCGGATTGTCACAGGTCATGCGGGGAAGCTGACCTCGGACAGCGAATACCTTGGTTGCCATGACGTCCACCGACGCACCGCCCGGCGCGAAGCGCCGCGGGCCGCGGCTCAGCATGAGCCGCGCGAGGGAGCGGCTCAGCTGGGTGCTGGACACCCGGTCGTGGGCCATCGTTCGCGCGTCCGTGGACGCCGGCGTCAACTACCGCGTCACCGGTCTGGCCGGCGAGGCCGCCTTCTTCGCCCTGCTGTCGCTGCCGCCGTTCGTGCTCGGGCTCATCGCCGTGCTGGCCCAGCTGAGCTTCGTGCTGGGCCCCGACACCGTCCAGACCGTGCGCGTCGAGGTGGAGAAGCAGGCGCAGTTCATCTTCACCGACAACGCCATCGACCAGGTGATCAAGCCCCTGCTGGACGACGTGCTCAGCAGCGGCAACACGGTGCCGCTGATCTCGGTCGGCTTCCTGCTGGCGCTCTGGTCGGGCTCACGCGCGCTGTACGTGTACGTGGACCTCATCTCGGTGGCCTACGGCCTGGGCGAGGAACGCGGCATCATCCGCACCCGGCTGATGTCCTTCGGCCTCTACCTCATCGCCCTGCTCATCGGCGTCGTCGTCATGCCGGTCATGCTCATCGGGCCCGACCTGCTCAGATCGGCGATCAAGGACTACGCGGTGCTGGTCGACGTGCTGTACTGGCCCGTCGTCATCATCGGCTCGGTGCTGTTCCTGACCCTGCTCTACCACGTCAGCGTGCCCGTGCGGACCCGGTGGTTCCGCGAACTGCCCGGCGCGGTCCTGGCGCTGTTCCTGTGGCTGGTGTGCGCGATGGTGCTGCGCACGGTCCTCGCCTCCTGGTTCTCGCCCGTCTCGGTGTACGGCTCGCTCGCCGCGCCCATCGCCGTGCTGCTGTGGCTGTACATCACCGCGCTGGCCGTGCTCATCGGTGCCATCCTGAACGCCGAGGTCGACCGGCTGTGGCCGGGGGAGGGGACGACCGGGGGCAGGGCCGGCCGTACGGCAGGCTGACAGCCGATGGACATCCGATATCGTCTAGGGCGTCGCGACTGGCGCATTAGGTGGTTGACCACCGGGGAGCGGAAGGGGCGAAGGCCGAGCGCCTGGGTCTTCGCGCAATGTCAATGATGACAGGGGAGTCATGAGTTCTCTCGCCAACGTCGACCCGCAGCTCGCCGAGCTCATCAAGGCCGAGGAACGCCGTCAGGCCGACACCGTCAAGCTCATCGCGTCCGAGAACTACGTGTCCAAGGCGGTCCTCGAGGCCACCGGCACCGTTCTCACCAACAAGTACTCCGAGGGTTACGCGGGCAAGCGCTACTACGAGGGCCAGCAGGTCATCGACCAGATCGAGACGCTGGCCGTCGACCGGGCCAAGGCGGTGTTCGGGGTCGAGCACGCCAACGTCCAGCCCTACTCGGGCTCGCCCGCCAACCTGGCCATCTACATGGCCTTCCTCAACCCGGGCGACACCGTCATGGGCATGGGCCTGCCGTTCGGCGGCCACCTGACCCACGGCTGGTCGGTCAGCGCCACCGGCAAGTGGTTCAACCCGGTCCGCTACGGCGTCCGCCAGGACACCGGCCGCGTCGACCTCGACCAGGTCAGGGAGCTGGCCCTGGAGCACCGGCCGAAGCTGATCTTCTGCGGCGGCACCGCGATCCCGCGCACGATCGACTTCGAGGGCTTCGCCTCGATCGCCCGCGAGGTCGGCGCGGTCCTGGCCGCCGACATCGCGCACATCGCCGGCCTCATCGCCGGCGGCGCCCACCCCTCGCCCGTCGGCCACGCCGACGTGATCTCCACCACTACGCACAAGACGCTGCGCGGCCCGCGCGGCGCGATGCTGATGGCCTCCTCCGACGAGCACGCCACGGCGCTGAACAAGGCCGTCTTCCCCGGCCTGCAGGGCGGCCCGCACAACCACACGACCGCCGCGATCGCGGTGGCCCTGCACGAGGCGGCCCAGCCGGCCTTCCGCGAGTACGCCGCTCAGGTCGTCGCCAACGCCAAGGCGCTGGCCGAGGAACTGTCGAGCCGCGGCTTCGACCTGGTCTCCGGCGGCACGGACAACCACCTGATCCTGCTCGACCTGACGCCCAAGGGCATCGGCGGCAAGCCTGCCGCGCAGGCGCTCGACCGGGCGGGCCTGGAGACCAACTACAACACGGTGCCGTTCGACACCCGCAAGCCGTTCGACCCGTCCGGCATCCGCATCGGCACGCCGTCGGTCACCTCGCGCGGCATGAAGGAGGCCGAGATGCGGCAGATCGGCGCGTGGATGGACGAGGTCGTCACCGCGCTGGCCAAGGGTGACGCCGAGGACGTGATCACCCGCGTGCACCACGAGGTCTCCGAGCTGACCGCGCGCTTCCCCGCGCCGGGCCTGTCCTAGACCGTCCAGCCCATCCCGCCCCGCCGCGCACGTCGTGGCGGGGCGGTGGCGTGTCAGCCCGTCGGCGTGTCAGCCCGTCGAGGCGCGGATGACCAGGCGGGTCGGGACGTGCAGCCGGTCGGCCGCTTTCCCGGCCAGAACGTCGATCAGCGCCGCCGCCGCGATCGCGCCGCGCTCGGCGGCCTCCAGGCTGATCACGGTGAGGGGCACCTCCCAGCGCTTGTCCTCCGAGGTCTCGCACATCATCGACACGCGCAGGGCGCCGGGGATGGACAGGCCCAGCCGCCTGGCGGCGGCCAGCAGCGCCTCGCCGTAGGTCTCGTTGAGGCCGTGGACGGCGTCGGGCCGGTCGGCCCGCGACAGCAGCCGCTTGGCGGCAACCTCGGGGACCTCGTCGGGCTGCAGCGCCTCGACGATCGGCGGGTTGCCGGTGGCCGCGCACCAGGCGCGGTAGGCGCGGTCGGTGTCGATCGTGTAGGAGTCGGCCTCGGTGCCGGTCAGCAGCGCGATGCGGCGCGAGCCCGTGGCGCGCAGCCGGTCGAGCAGCGTGCGCAGCACGTCGTCGGCGTCGCTGTGGATGACGGGGACGGTCGCGTGCCCGGGGTCGAGGGGCGCCCCGTCGGCGACCACGGGGATCGCCCTGCGCAGGCAGTCGGCCAGGATGGCGTCGTTCGGCTCGGGGTCGACCACGATGACGCCGTCCAGCGGGACCCTGCGGATCATCCCCGAACCGGGTGCGGCCGGCACGACGACCAGGGCGTGCTCGCGCTCGACGGCCAGCATGGTGGCGCCGGCCGTGAACGCGGCGTAGTAGGGCCGGTAGGTGTGGCCCCAGTGCCGCGAGTCGAGGTGGACGACGGGCACGCCGATCACGCCCACCCGGCCGGAGGCCAGGCCCGCGGCGATCGGGTCGGGCCGGTAGCCGAGCTCCTCCGCGGCGGCCAGGACCATCGCCCTGGTCTTGGCGGAGACGCGGCCCTTGCCGCTGAGGGCGTGGGACACCGTCGTGATAGACAGCCCGGTGGCGGTGGCGACGTCGCGGATGCCGGCGCGTGAGCTCATGGAATGATCCTATCGGCGTTTGAGAAAACGTTTTGGCAACACCCATTGACCAAGCCAAAGCGTTTTTGCAACCGTGGCGTACCCCAGAACGACTCAGGAGTGAGCCATGACCCGAACCCGCTCCGGCCTCGCCGCCGCCGGTCTCACCGTCCTGCTGCTTGCGGCAGGTTGCGGATCCTCCACCTCCAGCACCACCGAGGCCAGCGGCACCGCCTACGGCAACTGCACCGTGACCGGCAAGCGGGGCGAGTTCAAGCTCGCGACCGTGACCGAGGACACCCTGACGGTGCAGGGCGACCTGCCCTCCAAGGGCTGGTGGAACGGCGACACGGTGGCCGACATCAAGGACGGCTTCGAGTACTGCATGGCGGCCACCATCGCCTACCGCGCGGGGCTGTCCAAGCTGGCCGTCGAGAACGCGCCCTTCGACGCGCTGGTCGCCGGCCACACCAAGGACTTCGACCTGGCCCTGGCCGAGATCTCCATCACCGAGGCGCGCAAGAAGGTGGTGACCTTCTCGGCGCCCTACTTCGCCTCCAACATCGGGGTGATGACCAAGAAGGGCGCCGACGTGACCGCCGGCAACCTGCGCACGCTGCGCCTGGGCGTCAAGCAGGGAACCACCGGCGCCGACTTCGTGGCCAACGTCCTCAAGCCCGAGCAGCAGCCCAAGGTCTTCCCCAACGACCCCGAGATGGCCGCCGCCGTCAAGGCCGGGCAGATCGACGCCGGGCTCCAGGACGTGGCCATCATGCTGGGCACCGCCGCCAACTCGCAGGGCGCGCTGACCGTCGTCGGCCAGTACTCGACCGGCGAGTCGTACGGCGCGCTCTACCCCAAGGGCTCGCCCAACGCCGCCACCCTCGACGCGATCATCGAGCAGATGAAGTCCGACGGGACGTTCGACAAGCTGTCGGCCGACCACCTGGCCAAGGTGTTCGGCGGCGACCCGGCCTCCGTCCCGCTCTGGCAGGCGTCGTGACCGCCCAGCAGACGCTCCTCGGGGGCGCCTCGGCCGCGCCGGAGCGCGCCCAGCCCGTCCCCGCGCCGGCACGCGGCTTCGCGGCGGCCGGCATGACGGGAGCGGCGCTCGCCACCGCCGCCACCTGGGCCGTGGCCGCCGACCTCGTCGGGGCGGCCACCGCCGGGCCCTGGCGCTGGGCGCTCGGCGCCGTCGCGGTCGCGGGCGCGCTGGCCGTCCTGGCGGTGTTCCGGCCCGCGTGGGACGCCTGGCGAGCCTCGCGTGCCTGCGCCGCCGCGCTGGAGGAGACCGACGTCGTGGCGGCGCGCCGCCTGGCCGCGCGCGTGCGCGAGTCGGCCTGGACGGCGCTCGGCGCGGCGCTGGCCGTCCTGTGCGCGCTGGGCGCGATCGTCTTCGTGCTCGCCAACGACGCGGCGGTGCAGAAGACCTTCCTCGACGGCGCCCTGATGTGGGCGAGCTTCCCCGACATCGCCCGCGCCTTCGCCACCAACCTGGTCATCGCCGTGGTGGCGCAGGCGCTCGTGCTGGTCTGGGCCCTGGTCCTGGCCCTGGCCAGGCTCGCGCCCGGCCGGGCGGGGCGGCCGATCAGGCGGCTGGCGACCTTCTACATCGACGCCGTCCGCGCCGTTCCCGCGATCATCGTGATCTACCTGATCGGCTTCGGCCTGCCGCTGGCCGAGGTTCCGCTGCTCAGCGGGCTCAACCAGACCTGGTACGCGATCCTGGCGCTCACCGTGGTCTACGGCGCCTACGTCGCCGAGGTCTTCCGCGCCGGCATCGAGAGCATCCACCCCAGCCAGATCGCGGCCTCGCGCTCGCTCGGCTTCTCCTACCTGGCGACCATGCGGCACGTGGTGGTGCCGCAGGCCACGCGCCGGGTGATCCCGCCGCTGCTGAACGACTTCATCAGCCTGCAGAAGGACACCGCGCTGGTGAACGTCATCGGCAGCATCGACGCCTTCAACCAGGCCAAGATCCTGGCCGCCAACAACTTCAACCTCTCCTCGGTCACGGTCGTGGCGGTGCTGTTCATCCTCATCACCATCCCGCAGGCCCGGCTCGTCGACCGTCTCCTCACCCGCGAACGGAGCACGTGATGGCCTTCCTGGAGCTCGAAGGGCTGCGCAAGAGCTACGGCGGCCACGAGGTGCTCAAGGGCATCGACCTGTCCGTGGAGCGGCACGAGGTGATCTGCCTGATCGGCGCCTCGGGCAGCGGCAAGTCCACCCTGCTGCGCTGTGTCAACGCGCTGGAGTCCATCGACGCCGGCACCGTCCGCCTGGACGGCGAGGTGGTCTCCGGAGCGGGCGTGGACGTCAACCTGCTGCGCAAAGACATCGGCATGGTCTTCCAGAGCTACAACCTGTTCCCGCACATGAGCGTGCTGGACAACATCACGCTGGCGCCGGTCAGGCTCGGCGGCCTGCCGCGTGAGCAGGCCCGTGCCCGCGCGCTGGAGCTGCTGCGCAGGGTGGGCCTGGAGGAACGCGCCGACGCCTACCCCGACCGGCTGTCCGGCGGGCAGCAGCAGCGGGTCGCGATCGTCAGGACCCTCGCCATGGGGCCTCGCGTGCTGCTGCTGGACGAGATCACCTCGGCGCTCGACCCCGAGCTCGTCGCCGAGGTCCTCGGCATCGTCCGTGACCTGGCGGCCGAGGGACTGACCATGCTGCTGGCCACCCACGAGATGGGCTTCGCCCGCGAGGTGGCGAGCCGGGTGTGCTTCCTGCACCAGGGCTGCCTGCTGGAGGAGGGGCCGCCCGAACAGATCTTCACCGAACCACACGAGGAGCGTACGCGCATGTTCCTGAAGTCCATCATCGAGGCGGGACGCCTGTGATCCTCGGCATCCAGCACGAACACGGCACCGGCCCCGGCCTGATCGGGGAGCGGATCGAGCGGGCCGGGCACAAGCTCGACCTGCGCCACCCGTACCTGGGCGAACCCCTGCCCCCCGACCTGTCGGGACACGACGGCCTGGTCGTGCTCGGCGGCACCCCGGGAACCGGCGACGTCGGCCTGGCCCCGTGGCTGCCCGCCGTGGAGGCGCTGCTGCGGGAGGCGGTCCGCGACGAGGTCCCCGTCCTGGGGGTCTGCCTCGGCGGCCAGCTGCTCGCCCAGGCCTGCGGCGGGACCGTCACCGTCGCCGCCGCCGCCCAGGTCGGCCTCTTCCCGCTCGGCGCCTACCCGGCGGCCGACGACGACGAGCTGTTCTCCGGCTTCCCCGCCGACGGCCAGGCCGTCCAGTGGCACTGGGACGAGATCGCGGAGCTGCCGCCAGGGGCCGTCTCCCTCCTGCGCGACGATGCCTTCCCGCACCAGGCCTTCCGCCTGGGCCGGCGCGCGTGGGGTGTGCAGTTCCATCCCGAGGTGCTGCTCGCCTCGGCCACCGCGTGGGCCTCGGGGGAGTCGCCGCAGCTGGCCGAGCTCGGCCTGGACGTGCCCGCCATGCTGGACGGCGTCGCCGCGGCCGAGCCGGCGCTGCGCGACCTGTGGGGCGGGATCACCGACCGCTGGCTGGCCCTGGTCCGCGAGCCCGCGTGACCGCTCACGACGCACGTGATCTGCGGGAGTGATACTGTTCGGCTTGGCAGACGGCCACGACACATGGGAGGTGAGGACTATGCGGGTCTTTCTGAGCTGCTCGCTGTCCGAAAACCTCCGGGTGCCCGCCTGACCTTTCACGCCGCGGGGCCTGGCTTCCGAAGGGTACCCAAGCGTGACCACACACGATCTGTCCCTGCTCGGCTGGACCGGCTCGCTGGCCGCCGAGCTTCCCGCGGACACCGTTCCCGCGCGCGTGGCGCGGGTCGACCGCGGAGCCGCGGAGGTCATCGCCTCCGACGGCCATCACCACGTCAAATACGGCGCCCGCGTGCGCAGGGCCGCGGCCGGTGACCCGGTCGCACTGCCCTGCGTGGGCGACTGGGTGGCGCTGCGGGCGCTGCCCGAGGGCCGCTACGAGCTCGACGAGGTACTGCCCCGCCGTACCGCCTTCGTGAGGGGCGGCGTCAGCCGCGTCTCGCGCGGGGGACTGTCCGGCGACGGACAGGGGCAGGTGCTCGCCGCCAACGTCGACGTCGTCTTCGTGGCCGAGCCGTCCATGCACGCCACCGACTTCGCCGACCTCGGACGCATCGAGCGGCTGGTCGCCCTGGCGTGGGAGAGCGGCGGCACGCCCGTCGTGCTCATCACCAAGTCCGACCTGTTCGAGCTGGGGCTCGACCAGCTGCTGGCCGACGTCTCGGCGGCGGCGCCCGGCGTGCCGGTGCACGCCGTCTCCTCCCTGCTCGGCGAGGGTGTCGCGCCGGTGCGCGAGCATCTCGCCGGCTCGCGCACGGCCGTGGTGCTCGGTCCTTCGGGAGCGGGCAAGTCCACGCTGGTCAACGCGCTGGCCGAGGAGGGGGTGATGGACACTCAGCAGGTCCGCGCCGCCGACGGCAGGGGCCGGCACACCACCGTGCACCGGGAGCTCATCCCGCTGCCCGGCGGCGGGCTGATCATCGACACGCCCGGCATCAGGCGGGTCGGCCTCTACGAGATGACCGACGGGGTCGACCTCGTCTTCGCCGACATCGAGGACCTGGCCCGCTCGTGCAGGTTCGGCGACTGCTCCCACAACGGCGAGCCTGACTGCGCCGTGCAGGCGGCCCTGGATTCGGGTCTGCTGCCCGAGCGCAGGCTGGAGAGCTGGTTCAAGCTCCAGCGGGAGGCCGCGTGGATGGCCGGCAGGACCGACGCCAGGCTGCGCAAGGAACAACAGCAGAAGTGGAAGATCATCCACAAGGAGATGCGCAGGTCAGGGCGTAATCGGCCCTAGCCGGCGCAGGGATGCGCGGCACCGGTACGGGTATGACTCGGGCATGGGGCCGCTGTTCGCCGACAGAGCCGAGGCAGGTGCCCTGCTGGCCGAGCGCCTGCGCGGGCTGAAGGACCCTGTCGTGCTGGCGTTGCCACGCGGCGGGGTCGCCGTGGCGGTGCCCGTGGTCCGCAGGATCGGCGGCGTGCTGGACATCCTCGTCACCAGGAAGATCGGCTACCCCGCCCAGCCCGAGCTGGGCGTGGGCGCCATCGCCGAGGGCGGGGAGCCGGTCTTCGACGAGCGGCTGATGGCCGGTCTCGGCCTGACCCGCTCCGGCCTGGAGAAGGTGGTCGAGCGGGAGCGCGAGGAGCTGCGCCGCAGGGTGCGGGTCTACCGGGGGGACCGGAAGCTGCCGTACCTGACGGGCCGGGACGTGGTGGTCGTCGACGACGGGCTCGCCACCGGCGGTACGGCGAGGGCGGCGCTCAGGGCGGTCGAGGCGGCCAAGCCGGGCAGGCTCACCCTGGCTGTGCCGGTCGGGGCGCCGCAGACGGTCAGGGCGTTGCGCGGCGAGGCCGACGAGCTGGTCGTGCTGGCCACGCCGCCCGACTTCCACGCGGTCGGGCAGTGGTACGGAAGCTTCGAGCAGCTGACCGACGCCGACGTGCTGGCGCTGCTGGCCCAGCAGTGACGTGGGCCGCCTCAGTTGAGCGCGGCCCAGACGAGCTTGCCGCCGCCGGCCGGATGAAGCCACCCCCAGGCGGTCGTGAGCGCCTCGATGAGCGGCAGCCCCCTGCCGAACTCGGCCAGGAAACCGGTTGTCGCGGTCATCGGCACCGCGCCGCTGAAGTCGCGGACCGCGCATCCGAGCCGGCGCTGCGAGCACACCAGCCTGAGTGACCTGGCGCCCCCGCCGTGCCTGATGGCGTTGGTCACCAGTTCCGAGACGACGAGCTGCGCGTCGAACACCGCGTCACAGGACTCCCATCCCGCGAAGGTGGTGCGCACGAACGACCTGGCCACCCCCACGACGGCCGGGTCCGCGGGCATGGCGAAGTCGAGCACCACCGCCTGGTCGCCGGGCGGGCTGCCGGACAGCAGGGTGCTGAGCCAGTCGGGCGGTGCGGTGCCCGTGGCGGCGTGCCATGGTGCTGATGGTGCTGCGGAAGTGGTCATGGAGGTCCCCGGGGCTCGGATACTTCGCGCGGTCCAAGTGACCATATTTACGGCGAGAGCTTACAGATGCAAGACTTTCCGTGTTTTACCGATGCAAATCGCAAATGCACGTGCGTGAAGGGTGATGCCCGCCCCGGATCCGTGTCACACTGTGATCTTTACTCGAGAGGAGACAGCGCGTGGAAGCGGCGGAGAACGTGCGACCCCTGAGCTCTGCCAAGGGTGGCGGCCCGACGGTTCTGCGCATCCTGCTCGGTGCCCAGCTCAGGAGGCTGCGCACCGCCAAGGGGATCTCCAGGGAGGACGCCGGCTACGCCATCAGGGCCTCGCACGCCAAGATCAGCCGACTCGAGCTGGGCCAGGTGAGCTTCAAGGAGCGCGACGTCGCCGACCTGCTCACCATGTACGGCGTGACCGACCCCGGCGACCGGGCGCGCCTGCTCGACCTGGCCAGGCAGGCCAACCAGCCGGGCTGGTGGCACAAGTACAACGACCTGCTGCCTAACTGGTTCGAGGTCTACATCGGCCTGGAGGGGGCGGCCTCGATCATCCGCACCTACGAGAACCAGTTCGTCCCCGGCCTGCTGCAGACGCCCGACTACGCGCGGGCGGTGATCTCGCTGGCCCACGACAGGGCGCCGAAGAGCGAGATGGAGCGCCGCGTCACGCTCCGGATGACCAGGCAGGAACGCCTCGGGGGCGAGCGGCCGGTCGCGCTGTGGGCGGTGCTCGACGAGGCGGTGCTGCGCCGCGCGCTGGGCGGGAACGAGACCATGCGCGGCCAGATCGGGCACCTCATCGAGGTCGCCGACCTGCCGAACGTGACGGTGCAGGTCATGCCGTTCGAGCGGGGCGGGCACGCGGCGGCCGGCGGCGCCTTCTCCATCCTGCGCTTTCCCGAGCCCGAGCTGCCCGACGTCGTCTACATGGAGCAGCTGTCGAGCGCGCTCTACCTGGACAAGCTGGGTGAGTCCGAGCACTACATGAAGGTCATGGACCGGCTCAGCGTGCAAGCGGACACTCCCGCCGAAAGCCGGCGCTTTCTGGAGCGACTGCGCAAGATCTTCTAGTTCGCGTATCCTCGTGGCCTGCAAGCACCGATGCACGTGCATTCGCACGCACGAGGAGGAACCATGGGGGAGATTCCCAACGGCATCGCCGCGAGCAGACTCGCGGTGGCCTGGCGCAAGGGCAGGCGCAGTAATCCGAACGGCAACTGCGTGGAGGTGGCCGCCCTGCCGACGGGCCAGTACGCGGTGCGGAACTCCCGCTTCCCCGACGATCCCGCGCTCATCTACACCAAGGCGGAGATGACCGCGTTCGTGCTGGGCGCGAAGGACGGGGAGTTCGACGACCTGATCGCCTGAGGCGCGGCATCGTCACGCTGCCCTCGACGGGGGGAGTCGCGCGCCCTCTGTTGGAAGGGGGGATGTGCTGCCGGCGACGCCCGTGGTGCTTGATGGTGCTTGATCAGGCAGTTGTCCCGACCGGGTTCGAGGTGGTCATCGGGACAACTGCGTGATCACGCTGCTGCTGGACGCTGCCGGGGGTGGACCTCAGGCGGCGGAGATGCCTGCGCTGGCCGCGCGGCGCATGCGACGGCGGCGCTCGGAGGCGCGCTCGTCCTCGTTAAGACCGCCCCACGTGCCGTACTTCTCGGGCCGGGACAGCGCGTAGTCAAGGCACTCGGCGCGAACGGGGCACTGGGCGCAGATCGCCTTGGCCTTCCGCTCGCGAACGTCACGCTCGGGCTGCCGCTCGCCGTCGGGACCGAAGAAGAGCACGAGGTCCTCACCTCGGCACGCGGCATCATCCTGCCAACCCCAGCTGGGGCGCGGGCGGGCGATCTGCCGACGTACCTGAGACATGAGAAAACCACCTTCGTGAGAGGTATTTCAGTGATTGAGCCGCATTGGACGCTTTCGGCGTCACTGTTCCAACGCAGGGGTGTGCCGTGATGTTCCCGTGATCAGGCGAGAGCGGGCGTGGCGTACCGCACAGGCGTGAGCCTGTCCAGCGAGACCAGCCGGTAGGTCGTGATCGTCTCGGCGCAAGCCGTACCACACGGTGTTGGGAACACCGCTGGCTCAACCACAACCTGGAACCGGACGTCACCGCAGCGCACGAGGGCCTCGGTGACGTCGCCGTCCGACCTGGAGGATTCCACGGCCACTTCGCCGACCGACAGTTCACCCGTGTGGGCACGGGCGAAATGCTCGGCGGCCTGCAATGGCTCAGGGATGCCTGCGCGTCCCCGGTAACGGTCGAGAATCACCTCGCCGGACCGGTACGCATTGACTGCTGCGATCGCAGCAGCCTGAGACATGCTGCCGTAGAAAATTCCGTGTGGCAAGCACACGAGGTTGGCGGCGTAGCGATCGCCGCCAACATGTGAGGTTTCCCACACTCTGTCCGGCAAAACTTCTGCCAGCCGTCGAGCGAGGGGTAGTCCAATGCGGGCGCAGCACGCATTGCGCTTGGCGTGCGTGCAGACCAGAAATACCGGCTCGTCTTCAAGTATGCAGGACTCTGGGACCACTCCGGCCACCACGGCGTCCAAGTCAAGATCGTCAGGACCTGCGATGACACCGCTGGCCAGCCAGGGGTTCTCGCCTGCCGCATAGCCGACTAGCACACGGATGCGCTGGTCCCGCTGCCGGGTTCGGCGCCCTGGGCGGCGGATGAGCTGGGGTCTGATACCGCGTTCGGCGGCTCTTCGCACGAGTTCCGCGATCTCTTCAGGAAGTTCACAGTTTTCCAGGTGCGAGGCCCACGGGCCCTCGTGCTCGATGAGCAGCCACAGGCGGGCGCCGACCGTCGCGCTGGCGAGGGTCGGCACGTCGCCCGTGTGACAGCCGACCGGATGGTCGCACCCCTTGGCCATGCCCACCTTCCCCTTGATCCTTCTTCCTTAGGTAAGACTAACCTAACGGTTTGGGGAGTGTGCATGCGGCCGACACGCGCTCAGAGGGTCAGGGCGTGCCGGGCCGCCGCGAGCGCCGCCGCCCGGTCCTCGGGGACCAGCCCGATCCTGGTGCGCCGGTCGAGCAGGTCGGCCTCGTCCAGTGCGCCCTCGTACCGCACCGCCCACACCAGTTCGCCGAGCGTACGGCCCGCGCCCACCGGCTCGGGATGCCGCTTCACCAGCTCGTGGACGGCTGGCGCCTCGCCGCCGTACCGGGCGACGAGGTCCGCGGGGCCGCCCGCGAGCCGGGCGCCCACCAGCGGCAGCCGATCCGACACGCACGGGCCCGCCGGCAGCGCCCGCCGCGAGACGGCCCGGTCCACGGCGTCCTGCGCCATCCGCCGGTAGGTGGTCAGCTTGCCGCCGGTGACGGTGACCACCCCGTCCGCCGACGTCAGCACCGCGTGCCGGCGGGACAGGTCGGCGGTGCGTCCCTCGGCCTCCAGGAGCGGCCTGAGACCCGCGTAGGCGCCCGCCACCGCGCCGCGGTCCACGGGGACCTCCAGGACCGTGTTCAGCACGCTCAGCAGTGCCGTGACGTCCTCGTCGGGCACCTCCGGCACGTCGGGGACCGGGCCGTCCACCGGCTCGTCGGTGAGACCGACGTAGACCCGCCCGTCGTGCTGGGGGAGGACCAGGGCGAACCGGTTGCTCTCGCCGGGTATGGGCACGTGAAGCCCGGCGCGCAGCCCGGGCAGCGTCTCGCCGCGCAGCACCAGATGGGTGCCGCGCGAGGGGCGCAGCCTGAGGTCGGGGTTGAGCAGGCCGGCCCACACGCCCGCCGCGTTGATCACCGCGCGGGCCCTGATCGTGAACGTCTCGCCGGTCAGCTCGTCGCGCACCTCGGCGCCGTCGCCGTGCAGTTCCATGGCCCTGCACCTGGTCAGGATCCGGGCGCCGTGGCCGGCCGCCGTCCGGGCGATCGCCACCACCAGGCGGGCGTCGTCGACCAGCCTGCCGTCCCACGACAGCAGCGCCCCGCGCAGGCCGTCGCCGCGCAGGGGCGGCGCCAGCTCCCGCGCCTTGGCGGAGGGCAGCCGTGACGGCCCCGGCAGCAGCCCGCGCGGCGTGCGCGCGGCCACGCGCAGCGCGTCGCCCATCCGGTAGCCGGTCATGACCAGCGCGGCCTGCGCCCGCGAGACCGCCGGGGTGAGCGGCAGCAGGTACGGCGCGGCCCTGACCAGATGCGGCGCGGTGCGGGTGAGCAGGATGCCGCGCTCGACCGCGCTCTCGCGGGCCACCGCCACCTGGCCCTTGGCGAGGTAGCGCAGCCCGCCGTGGATCATCTTCGAGCTCCACCTCGAGGTGCCGAAGGCCAGGTCGTGGGCGTCGATCGCGGCCACCGTGAGCCCGCGGGAGGCGGCGTCGAGCGCCACGCCCGCCCCCGTGGCGCCGAGCCCCACGACCAGCACGTCGACGGTCTCGTGGCGGACCCGCTCCAGCTCGGCGAGCCTGCGCGCGGCGGTCAGGGAGGTGTTCGTCGCGGGTGTCATGCCAGATACCTCTCCAGGAGGGTCGTCAGTTCGGCGTCGAGGGCGTCGGGGTCGCCCATGGTGTGGGCCGACAGCAGGAACGACTGGGCGGTCAGCAGCACGGCGCGGGCCCGCGCCGGGCTCATGCTCCGCTCCAGGACCTCGAGGATCGCGTCGTGGCTGGCGCCCCTGCGCACGGTCAGGTACGGCAGCAGCAGTTCGGGGTCGACCTCGACGATCTTCCGCCACAGCGGGTGCTCCCGCAGCGTCCGCACGCCCTTGACCACGGCCGGCACGGGATCGCTCAGGTCAAGCTCGGCCACCACGCGCAGCCACTCGCGGGTCATCAGATCCGCCACCAGGCTGCCCACGTCGGGCCAGCCGCGATAGATGGTCATCCGCGACACCCCGGCCCGCCGGGCCACGTCGGTCAGCGTCGTGCGCCGCACCCCGTAGGCCAGCACGCAGGCACGGGCGGCGTCCAGTACGACGTCATTGTGACGAATTGCCGTCATGTGTCACAGTGTAAGGCGTGGAGAACGAACCGATGCTGTGGAGCGGCTGGGGCGACCCCGCCAAGGCCCGCGAGCTGCCCGACCAGATCCGCAGGCTCCTGCACGACCTCATGGGGGTGAGCGCGCCCGCGCCCGCCGTGGCCATCGACGAGGTGAAGCTCCCGCCCGCCCCGCTGCCCGGCGTGGCGCTGGCCGAGCTGCGGGAGGCGGTGGGCGCGGCCCACGTGCGCGACGACCACGAGGCCAGGGTCCGGCACACCCGTGGCAAGTCCACCCCCGACCTGCTGCGCATACGGGCCGGCGACGGCTCGGACGCCCCCGGCGCGGTCGTCCTGCCTGGCTCGCACGAGGAGGTGCTGCGCGTCCTCGAGGTGTGCGGGCGCCACGGCGTGGCGGTCGTCCCCTTCGGCGGCGGCACCTCCGTCGTCGGCGGCGTGACGAGTGACGTGACGGGCGGCGGCGTGATCGCCCTCGACCTGGCCAGGCTCGACCGGCTGGTGTCGGTCGACACCGAGTCGATGGTCGCCGAGCTGGAGCCCGGCCTGCGCGCGCCCGACGCCGAGCGGCTGCTGGGCGAGCACGGGCTCACGCTGGGGCACTTCCCCCAGTCCTACGAGTACGCCACGCTCGGCGGCTTCGCCGCAGCCAGGTCCAGCGGGCAGGCCTCGGCCGGGTACGGGCGCTTCGACGACATGGTCGTGGGCATGACAGTGGCCACCCCCGCCGGGACGCTCGACCTCGGCCGGGCGCCCAAGTCCGGCGCGGGCCCCGACCTGCGCCAGCTGGTCCTCGGCTCGGAGGGCGCCTTCGGCGTCATCACCTCGCTGCGGCTGCGGGTGCGCAGGATCCCGGCCGAGACGGTCTACGAGGGCTGGCGGTTCGAGTCGTTCGCCGCCGGCTCGGCGGCGATGCGCGCCCTCGCGCAGGCGGGGTCGCTGCCCACCGTGCTGCGGCTGTCGGACGAGACCGAGACGATGATCGGCCTGGCCAAGCCCGAGGCCATCGGCTCCGGCGACGCGGGCTGCCTGCTGATCGCCGGCCACGAGAAGGACCGGCAGCCTGCGGCGGCCGTGCTGGCCCAGGCGGGCGGCACCTACCTGGGCGCCGAGCCGGGGCAGGCCTGGGCGCACGGCCGCTTCGCCGCGCCGTACCTGCGGGACTCGCTCCTGGCCGCCGGCGCCACCGTCGAGACGCTGGAGACCGCGACCTTCTGGGCGAACCTGCCCAGGCTCTACGACGCGGTACGGCTGGCGCTGCTCGGCGCGCTCGGCACGCCGCTGGTCATGTGCCACATCTCGCACGTCTACGAGACCGGCGCGTCGCTGTACTTCACCGTGGTGACCGGCCACGGCCTGGCCGCATGGGAGAGCGCCAAGCGGGAGGTCAACGCCGCGATCGTCGCCGCCGGCGGCACCATCTCGCACCACCACGGCGTCGGCAGGGACCACCGGGAGGCCTACGCGGAGGAGATCGGCCCGCTCGGCGTGGAGATCCTGCGCGCGGTCAAGGAACGCCTCGACCCCGCCGGGATCATGAACCCCGGCGTGCTCATTCCTTCTCCGCCTCGACCAGCAGGATGAACGCCTCCTCCTTCCGGCCGAGCGCCGTCAGCACCTCGGCGGTGCAGCCCAGCGCCATGACCAGCGGCGCGCCGCCGAGGCTCCTGGCCAGCTCCAGCGCCTCCTCCGCCAGTGGCAGCGCCCTGGCCGGCCGGCCGCGCGACATCAGCAGCCCGCAGCCCGCCCGTAGCGCCCTGACCAGCAGCCCCGTGTACGTGACGGGATCGCGGGCCGCCAGTACGCGCGCGCCCGCGATCGCCCTTTCCGTCGTCCTCATCGCCGCGCCGCCGAACCCCCGCTGCGTCGCGGCATAGGCGAGCAGGCCCTCGACGGCGTCGGCGCTGATCCCATCCCCTGAACCGGTGCGGGCCATCCCCAGCCCCCCGCAGCATCGACAACCGCTTGCTTGGGGGTGAAGGCTACCGCACGTGGTCGCCTGATGACAGCTTCATGAGATCAGGTAAACATATGACCATGGTCGACGTCGCCGCAGAGCGCGGAAAGCGGTCCTCCTCCCGCACCTCGGAGGAGGGCGCCGGATGGCGGTGCCAGCAGATCGGAACCTACCGTGACCTGCGCCCGGACAACGACACCTTCTCCTGGCTCAACCCCCGGACCCTCTGGCGTTCGCGCAACGAGATCCTCGCCGGCCTGTTCGGCGACCCCTCGGGAGAGGTGCGGCGGCGCTGGGTCGAGGCGCAGCGGCGGCGGGGCGTCGACGCCGACCTCAGGATCAGGCCGGGGCTCGGCAGGCGCTTCGGCTTCCTGCTCTTAGGTGATCCCGGCGAGGGCGACGCCTCCCAGTACGCGGTGGTGCCGGGGATGCTCGAGGTCGGCCGGGACACCTCCTTCGCCGTCATCGCCAGCGACGTGATCTATCCGACGGGCGCGGGCAACGAGTACCCCAACAAGTTCTTCCAGCCCTACAAGGACTACCCGGCGCCCGTCTACGCCGTTCCCGGCAACCACGACTGGTACGACGGCCTGGGCGGGTTCATGCGCGTCTTCTGCGACGCGCCGCCGCTGAAGCCCCGGCCGGACCGGGGACTGCGCGGCCTGCTGTGGCGCAAGCCCGAGCCGATCGACGAGGCGGCGCTGGCCGCGGCCCGCCGGCTGCGCGGCGCGCCGGAGCAGCAGGCCCTCCAGCCGGCCTCCTACTGGGCGATCGAGAGCGAGAGCCTGCTGATCGTCGGGATCGACACCGGGATCCGCGGACTGATCGACAAGGACCAGGTCGCGTGGCTGCGCAGGACCTCCCTGGACCCCCGGCCCAAGATCCTGGTCACCGGCAAGCCGATCTACACCCGCAACGTCCACAAGCCCTCGCCGCTGGAAGGCGGCGGGACGATCGACGACATCGTCCGCGACCCCGCGCACCGCTACGTCGCGGCCATCGGCGGCGACGTGCACAACTACCAGCGCTACCCGGTCAGGGTGGGGGACCGGGTGATCCAGTACGTCGTCGCGGGCGGGTCGGGCGCGTTCATGCACGCCACCCACACCATCGAGCGCGTGCACGTGGCCGGCGTGCACGAGGACGACTTCAGGTGCTACCCGCTGCGGGGCGACTCGCTGTCGTTCTACAGCCAGCTGTACGCCAGGCGGCTGCGCATGCGGTGGCTGTACCTGACCCCGGCCGAGGCGGCCTGCATCATGGCCGACCGCGTCAAGAACACCCCGGTCAGGCCGATCCGCCCCGAGGTGACGATCACCCGGCGGATGCGGTGGGCGGCGCGCGTGCTCGGCGCCTGGCCGATGCCGCTGCGGCTGCCGGTGGGCAGGACCTTCCACCGGTCGCTGTCGGAGCTGTCCGACTGGGACACCCCGCCGTTCTTCAAGAGCTTCCTGCACCTGGACGTGACGCCCGAGGCGCTGACGCTGCGCTGCTTCGCGGCCACGGGGTGCCTGCCGCAGGAGCTCGACCCGCCGCTGGAGGACGAGGTGACCATCCCCCTGACCCCGTGACCCCCACTACCCCCCTGACTCCCCGCGACCCCATGATCCCCGCGACCCGGTGACCTTCTGCGACCCCGTGACCCCGACCTCCTGGCCTTGTGACCGAGACCTCGTGACCCCCTGGGAGGCGCGGGAGAACTGTCGGTACGGCCTGGCAGGCTGGAGGCGTGTACGTCGCCCTGACCACTGACTCCTCGGGCGGCGGGACGCTGCGCCCGATCGAGGGCCGGGCCCGCCGCGTCGCCGACCTCGCCGCCGCCGTCGGCGAGCTGGAGCCGGGCCGCCCCCGCTGGGTCTGGGCCGACGCGCGGCAGGTCTACCCGGCGCTGCTGGCGGCGGGCGTGCGGGTGGCGCGCTGCCACGACCTGGCGCTGACCGAGGGGCTGCTGCTCGCCCACGAGGGCAGGTACGGCGAGCCGCGCTCGGCCGAGGCCGCCCACGCCAGGCTCCACGGGCTCCCGGTGCCCGACGACGGCGGCGGGCCCGCGGCCAGGCAGGACACCCTGTTCGAGCCGGAGCGGGCCGAGCTCGGCGCCGACGCGCTGGCCGAGGTGCTGCACGACCAGCTGGCCAGGATCGAGGCGCTGCCCGACCCCGGCCGCTTCCGGCTGCTGGTCGCCGCCGAGTCGGCAGGGGCGCTGGTCGCCGCCGAGCTCGGCCACGACGGCATGCCGTGGCGCAGAGACGTGCACGACGACCTGCTCACCGAACTGCTCGGCCCGCGGCCCGTCCACGGCATGCGGCCCGCCAAGCTGCAGGCGCTGGCCGACCAGGTGTCGGCCGCCTTCGGCCATCCGGTCAACCCCGACTCCGTGCAGCAGCTGGTCAAGGCGTTCAAGACGGCGGGCGTGGCGGTCAAGACCACCAGGTCGGGGGAGCTCAAGAAGATCGAGCATTCCGCCGTCGCGCCGCTGCTGGCCTATAAGGAGCTGGCCAGGCTCCACAGCTTCCACGGCTGGGCGTGGGCCGACCAGTGGGTGCGCGACGGGCGTTTCAGGGCCGAGTACGTCGTGGGCGGCGTGGTCTCCGGCCGCTGGGCCACCAGCGGCGGAGGGGCGCTGCAGATCCCCAAGGTGATGCGCAGGGTCGTGCTGGCCGACGAGGGGTGGGCGCTGATCGTGGCCGACGCCGCCCAGCTGGAGCCGCGGGTGCTGGCCGCCATGGCGGGCGACAGGGGCCTGGCCGCCGCCGCCGGCGAGATCGACCTCTACTCCGCGCTGGCCAAGGCCTTCGGCGGCGAGCGCGACCACGCCAAGATCGCGATGCTGTCCGCCATGTACGGCGGCACCAGCGGCGACGCGCCCAAGCTGCTGGCCGTGATGCGGGAGCGCTTCCCGCTCGCCTACCGGTTCGTGGAGGACGCGGCCAAGGCGGGGGAGGAGGGCAAGCTCGTCAGGTCGTGGCTGGGCCGTACCAGCCCGCCGCCGTCCCAGCGCTGGAAGCAGCTCGTCTCGGGGCCAGACGGGGCGCGGGCGGCCCGCGACCGGGGGCGCTTCACCCGCAACTTCGTCGTCCAGGCCACGGCGGCCGAGTGGGCGCTGGCCCTGCTGGCGGTGCTGCGCGGGCTGCTGCCGGAGCCGGCCAGGCTGGTGTTCTTCCAGCACGACGAGGTGATGGTGCACTGCCCGCTCGACCAGGCCGAGCAGGTGAGCGCCGCCGTGGCCGCGGCCGCCGCCGAGGCGACACGGCTGCTGTTCGGGGCGACGCCGGTGCGCTTCCCGATGGAGACGGTGACCGTCTCCTGCTACGCCGACGCCAAGTGAGCGGTCAGGCCGCGGGTGCCGCCTGACCCGGCCGTCCGCGCAGCACCAGCCAGCCGCCCGTGATCGTGACCATGACGCCGACGACCAGACCGAGCACGCCGTACGACAGCGCCCCCACGATCGCGCCCGCGACGATCGTGCCGGTCGCGCCGCAGACGTTCATCAGCAGGTCCGACAGGCCCTGCACGGCCGGACGGCGTTCGATCGCCACCGACTCCGACAGCATGGCCGAGCCCGCCACCAGCCCGCACGACCAGCCCACCCCCAGCAGGACGAGCCCCACGGTGACCTGGCCGACGCCGTGCCGGCCCGCCGTACCGGCGAGTGCCGCCGCGGCCAGCAGCAGCGCCATGCCGAGCACCAGCACGGGCACCTTGCCCAGCCGGTCGGCGAGCCAGCCGACCACCGGCGACAGCATGAACATGCCCGCGATGTGCAGGCTGAGCACCAGCCCGATGACCTCCAGGTCGGCGCCCCCGTGGTCCAGGTGGACGGGCGTCATCGACATCACCGACACCATCGCGGTGTGGCTGACGGCGATCGCGAGCAGCGCCCTGCGCGCGGTGGGGGTGGCGCGCAGGGTGTCCCAGGCGTCCCTGATCGTCCTGGATCCCGCCATGGACGCCGTCTCGGTGCCGCTCAGCTGCCTGGCGAGCGTCAGCGGGTCGGGGCGCAGACCCACCACGACGATCAGCAGCGCCACGGCGAAGGAGAGCGCGGCGACCGCGAACGGCCCTGCCGCGGGCACCAGCCCCAGGTCCCTGCCGATCGAGTCGGCCGGCCCGGCCAGGTTGGGACCGGCCACCGAGCCGATCGTCGCGGCCCACACCACCAGCGACAGGTGCCGGGCGGCGTGCCCCTGCGGTGAAAGGTCGGTGGCCGAGTAGCGGGCGGCGAGGTTGCCCGCGCTGCCGCCGCCGACCAGGACCAGCCCCGCGAGCAGCAGCGGCCACGAGCCGACGGTGATCGCCAGCACCGAGATCAGGCACCCGGTCAGCGCCGCCAGGTACGCGAGGCCGAGCCCGGCCCTGCGCCCGCCCTTGCCCGACACCTTCGCCGCCGGAAGCGCCAGCAGCGCCGCGCCGAGGACGGTGGCCGTGCCGGCCAGTCCGCTGACCGCCTCGGAGCCCGACAGCCGGAAGACGACGAGCGAGCTGAGCGCCAGCCCGACGGCCACGCCGACGCCTCCGGTGATCTGGGCGGCGGAGAGCACGGCGAGGGTACGGCGCTGCACGCCCTGTACTGACGACACTGACGGTTTTGTCGGGCTGGTGGTCACCGGTGAAGTGTCGCATAACCTCCAACATCATCCCAAAGCGGACGCTCTGGTGGGGCGGAGGGCCGGGACGCCCGGCCGCGGGCGGGGCGGGAGGTGGTCGGCCGCGGGTCGGCCGGGAGGTGACCGGGCAGTCCGGAGGCGGTCGGGAGGCGATCAGGAGGCGGTCACGGGGTCGCCGGCGCGGATCGTGCCGGGACCGTCGGGTATGAGGTTGACCGCGAACAGCAGCTTCCTGTCGATCTTGCGATGCTTACCGAGCGTGCGCAGCGGCTCCTTGCCCTTCTCCATGGTGTCGGGGTCGATCGTGGTCAGGACGCACCTGGCGCACGGCTTGGTCACGCGGAAGTCCACCTCGCCGATGCGCACCCGCTTCCAGCCGTCCTCGACGAACGGCGCCTCGGCACCCGAGACGACCACGTTCGGCCGGAACCTGGTCATGGGCAACGGCGCGGGCGGCTCCTCGCCGCGTTCGACGGCCCCTTCGGCGATCCAGTCGTTCAGCTGGCCGAGGGAGGCGATCGAGGCCAGCAGCAACGGGTAGCCGTCGGCGAGGGAGACCCGGTCCTCGGGCGTGCCGTACTCGGGGTTCACCGGACGGCGGGTCGGATCGTCCAGCCACATGAGCCGCACGGGCCTGTCCACCAGCGCCGACAGCCACGCGGCCGCGTCGTCGCCGCAGTCGGTGAGCTTGACGCGGGTGCGCCACACCTGCGTGTCGCTCAGCTCGGCGGTGGGGGTCACCAGCAACGGCGGGCGGTGGGGGCCGGTGAGCGTGAGGCGGCCGCCGGACAGCTCGGCCCTGCACGCCAGCAGCCTGGGCTCCTCCCTGGCGGTCAACATCCCTCCGTCGGGGGTGGCGACCATGTAGCGGCGGTCGTCCTTCAGACCCCATGGCTCCACCTCGGCCTCGGTGACATCGTGGCCTCGGGTGGACTTGACCGGATAGAAATGGATGCTCGCCAGCTTCATGGCGTGACGGTAGCGCACCGGCGGACGCGCCACGGTGCCCGCCCCTGCCGCTGCGCGGGTCGGGCAGCAGCAGGGGAGGCCCCGCTGTCTCCGGGCCCGGGAGCGCGGGGCCGTCTGCCGGGACAGCGGCTCGGGGGCCTGCTCACTCCGGGCCCTGCTCACCCTGGGCCCTGCTCGCTCCGGGCCCCGCTGTCTCCGGGCCCGGGAGCACGGGGCCGTCTGTCGGGACAGCAGCCCCCGGGGTGGGGGCGGGTCAGGAGGTGGGGCGGAAGGTGTCCAGGAAGATCCTGCGGGTCTGGGCCTGGTCGTCCCACTGCAGCTGCGGCATGGTGAAGGTGATCTTGAAGGCGTCCCTGTCGTCCAGCGTGACGTAGCGGGTCAGCGCCTGCATCGGCACCCCGTTGCCCTGCGTGTACTGGTACTCCCAGTCGGCCGCCTTCCACGAGCGGTACTTCACCTGCTGCAGCTGGACCTGGATGTATCCGTCGACCCCGCCGTCGGCCTCCTCGCCGGTCAGCTCGGCCAGGCCGCCGTCCTCCTGCGGCGAGACCTGCTCGACGGCGATCTTCATGCCGGAGTCCTTGGGGCCGGTGAAGATCGCCTCCCCGCCCGACGCGGACAGCTTCCACGCCTCGGGTACGGCTGCGGTGAAGCCCTCGGGGGTGTGCTCCTTGAACCCGTCGGGTACGGCCACGGCCGCCATCGGCTGCTTGACCGGCTCGGAGGCGGCCGGGGTGGCATTGGCGACGCCAGGCTCGGACGGGGAGCCGCCCGAGGTGAGGAAGAAGACCGTGGCCGCGGCGACGCCGAGGGTGGCGACGACGGTGAGGATCAGGCGCGGGGTGGGACGCCCACCGCGCATCCACCCGCCGCCGTCGGTGC
This sequence comes from Nonomuraea sp. NPDC003804, assembly GCF_040610675.1. Taxonomy (NCBI): domain Bacteria; kingdom Bacillati; phylum Actinomycetota; class Actinomycetes; order Streptosporangiales; family Streptosporangiaceae; genus Nonomuraea; species Nonomuraea sp. NPDC003804. Next base: position 33,117 of record NZ_JBEXMT010000001.1, on the reverse strand, counting down.
TCCTCCTGCGGCCGGTGGCCGGGCGGTCGCGGCGGTCGCGGGCGCCGGGGCGGGGCTTCTCGTCCTGGGACAGCGGCCACGGGGCCTGGGCGGCCGAGTCGGGGCGCAGGCCGTCGGTCAGCGGCAGGATCGGCGGCGGCTCCGCGCCACCGCTCGCCGGAGCGGCCGACGCCGGAAACCCGCCCGACCCCGAGTTCGGAGCCCCGCCCGACCCGGAGACCGCGAACCCGCCTGATCCTGAGGTGGGGAAGCCGCCTGATCCTGAGGTGGGGAAGCCGCCTGATCCTGAGGTGGGGAAGCCGCCCGATTCTGAGGTGGGGAAGCCGCCTGATCCTGAGATGGGAAACCCACCTGAACCTGAGGTGGGGAAGCCGCCGGACGCCGATGCCTGATGCGCGCCCGAGCCCGGGGTGGGCGACGTGCCGGACCCCGACGGGGGCGGGGTGGGGTAGGGATCGGAGGAACCGCGCGGTACCTCATGGCCGCGGGGGTTCGACGAGCTCCGCGGCGCGTCGTACCCCCGCGATCCCGGCGCGCCGCCCAGGGAGTCGTACCGGTGCGGTCCTGAGGCACCTCCCAGGGAGTCGTACCTGTCCGACCCCGAGGGCCCGCCCAACGAGCCGTACCCCTGCGACCCCGAGGGCCCGTTCGACGAGCTGTATCCGGGCGACCCTGCAGGTCCGCCCAGTGCGTCGTAGCCGGGTGACTCCGCACGTCCGCCGAGCGCGTCGTACCCGGGTGACTGCGCAGGTCCGCCGAGCGCGTCGTACCCGGGCGCCCCTGCAGGGTGGCTCAGCGCGTCGTACCGGTGGGGGCCTGACGCGCCGCCCTGCGTGTCGAACCGGTGCGGTCCCGAGGGGCCGCCCAGGGAGTCGTGGCCGCCCGGCCCGCCCGGCGAGTCGTACGGTCCCTGACCGCCCGCCGCGTCGAAACCGCCCATCGAATCGAAACCGCTCGTCGAGTCGTAGCCGCTCATCGAGTCAAAACCACTCTTCACATCGGAACCACTGCTCGAACCGCCCGGCGGGCCGTCCACCGCCGGGTCGTAGGGAACCCGCACCGGCCCCGAGGGCGTCTCGACGATCCGCGAGGGCAACGGCCCCGATGGCGGGTCGAGCGGCGGCAGCAGGTGCGCGGGAGTCGAGTCCGACGGCGTCGGGATGGGCCCCGCCGATCGCGCGGCCCCGCCGCCGTGACTGGCCAGGATCCGTTCGAGCAGGCCGGCGACCTGGGCCGCGTTCATCCGCTCGGCGGGGTTCTTGCGCAGCAGCCCCTCGATGACCGGCAGCATGGCCCCGGCCCGCTGCGGCTTGACCGGCTCGTGCGTCAGCACCGCGCCGAGCACGGCGATAGCGTCGGGCCCCTCGTACGGCGGCCGCCCCTCCACGGCCGCGTAGAGGGTGGCGCCGAAGGACCACAGGTCGGCCGCCTGCGTGATGGGCTGTCCCGACAGCCGTTCCGGCGGGACGTAGGCGGGCGAGCCCATGAGCAGGCCGGTCTGCGTGATGGACACGTCGCCTTCGATGGCCGCGATGCCGAAGTCGGTCAGCACGACCCGGTCGGCGGTGAGCAGGACGTTGCCGGGTTTGACGTCGCGGTGCAGGATCCCGGCCGCGTGCGCGTGCCGGAGCGCGTCGAGCACCCTGATGCCGATCTCGGCGGCTTGGACGACGGGCAGCGGGCCGCTCTGCCGTACGGCCTGCTCCAGCGACCACGCGCGGACCAGTTCCATCACGATCCACGGCCGGCCGTCCTCCTCGACCACGTCGTGGACGGTCACGATCCCGGGGTGGCCGAGCCGCGCGGCCGAGCGGGCCTCGCGCATCATGCGCCGGTGCGCCACCTGCTTGCCGGCCTGGTCGAGCCCGTAGGGAAGGATCAGCTCCTTCACCGCGACGGGCCGGTCGAGCAGCACGTCGTGCGCGTGCCACACCATGCCCATGCCGCCTCTGCCCACGGGTGACAGCAGCTTGTACCTGCGACCGATGAGACGACCCTGGCTCTCGGCGCCCCCCGGCGCACCAGGTCCCTCGGCAGGGACCTTTCCGAGCAAGCGGTCAGACATCTCCCGCCCCCTACCTATTTCCCCTACGCCGAATTGCGAGGTTCGCCACCATATCGGCATGCGATTAGTAAACGGAAGTCGACACGCGATCAACGTAATCAAACGGCCGGCAATGGGCGGGTGGCCAGCGAGAATACGGAAACTGCTAATTGATCACTTATCGAATGCGAGTGCGTTGAGCGCGGCAATGAAGGCTTCGGCGGGCGGGCTCACCAGCCCCGCGCCGACCTGTCCCGTTCCCGCGACCCTGCCGGCGATACCGGTGTTGACGACGGGCAGCAGCCCGGTCCTGGCCACCAGGACCACGTCGATGCCGACGGGCGTGCCGCGGAAGCCGAGCCCGGGGATCTGGTAGGCGGGATGCTCGGCGAGCGTGATCTCGTACATCGAGCGGGTGGCCGTGATCGCGTCGCCCACCTCGCCGCCGACGAACCGGACGATGGCGGGCGCCGCGGCCATGGCGAAGCCGCCCAGGCCCGAGGTCTCGGTGATCGTCGAGTCGCCGATGTCGGGGTTGGCGTCGTCGGGGCCGTACGCGCCGAGGTAGAGGCCGTCGGGGACGCCCGCGGGCCCGGTGAACCAGCGGTCGCCCAGCCCGGAGACCTGCACGCCGAAGTCGGTGCCGTTGCGGGCCATGGCCACCACCAGCGACGAGCCGGGCACGCCGCGGGCGGCGTCGGTGCTGACCTTGCCGGCGGCCATGGCCGGGTTGAGGAAGAAGTGGTCGTTGCCGGCGGCGAAGCGCAGCACCTCGGCGGCGCGCGCGGGGGCCGCCTCGACCAGCGCGGGCGCCAGCTCGCGCAGGAACAGCGAGGTGGCGGCGCGGTTGCGGTTGTGCAGCTCGTCGCCCATCTGCAGCGCCTGCGCGATCATCGCGCGCAGGTCGACGGGGCCGCTGATCCGCAGCGCGTCGCGCAGGGCGGGGCCGAGCACCTCGCCCATCCAGCGCAGCCGGTCGAGCACCTCGGGGCCGTAGGCGCCGTAGCGGAGCACCTTGCCCAGGCCCTCGTTGAGGGAGCAGTAGGCGGTGCCGCCGTGCTCGGCGTCACGCACCTCGAACAGCCACATCGACGGGCTGACCACGCCCGCCATCGGGCCGACCGTGCGGTGGTGGTGGCAGGAGTCGAGGGTGACCTCGCCGGCCGCGAGGCTGCGCTCGGCCTCCTCCACCGTGGCGGCCAGGCCCTCCAGGAGCATCGCGCCGATCAGCGCGCCGCGCAGCGGGCCCGAGGCGCGCTCCCAGGTGATGGGCGGCCCCGCGTGCAGGAAGGTCCCGCGGGGCAGGCCCAGCGCGTCGGCGGCCGGCCGTACGTCGACCAGCTGGGGGCGGGCGCTCAGCAGGCGGGCGACGGCCGCCTCGTTGGCGGCGGCCCTGCGCGGGTCGGCCAGCACCCTGGCCAGCGCGTCGGCGGTGCCGGGCAGCGGCGGCCGCCAGTCGACGGCGGTCCTGGGCACGGCCTGGGCGTCCAGCGCCTGGCCGAGCAGGTCGGCGCCGACAGTGACGACGTGCGGATCGACGGGCAGCAGGCTCACGTGTCGCTCCCTGCGGCGTGCCGGGCGGCGTGGGCGTTGGAGGTGAAGACCGACGCGCCCGCCTCGTGCAGCGCCGCGGCCTGGCGGAGCAGCCCCTGCGGGTCGTTCTCGGTGCCGACCAGGGCGACCACCACCTGGACGCCCCTGCCCACCGCGGCCTCGATCGCCGGGGCGAGCCGCAGCGCCGGGTCGGGGTCGGCGCCGTGGCCGAGCACCACGTCCATCAGCGCCACCTCACCGGGCCGCACCTTGGCGAGGGCTTCCAGCCTGAGCGTCGGGTCGATCATCGGGTGCGCCCTGCCCCGCGTGAAGACGTCGTCGCCGTAGTCGACGAAGCCGCCGGGCGTGATCAGCGACGCCTCGGTGCACAGCGTGCCGCCGGAGTACAGGCCCCTCACCGGGCCGCGCGCGACCGGTCTGCTCCAGGACGGCCAGGCGGGCGGCGTGCGGCCGAGCGCCTCCAGCGCGCTCTCCGCGGCCGAGGTGAGGTCGCCGCCCGAGGTGCCCAGCAGCGCCTGGACGACGGGCGTGCGCAGCTTCTCCACGACCTCCTGGACGGCCCGCGCCACCTCGGGCGCGGGCGGCTTGGAGACGAGCACGATCAGCTCGGTGGCCGGATCGTCGTCCAGCCGGCGCAGCGCCCGCATCGCCGACAACCCGCCCACCTGGGCCGACAGGTCCCGGCTGCCCACCCCGAGCACGTGGCTGACGCCCACGCCCGCCAGATCGAGCAGGGAGGTCACCTGCTGGGCCCCGGTGCCGGAGGCGGCCACGACGCCGACGGGCCCGGGGCGCAGCACGTTGGCGAATCCGAGCCCCGCCCCGCCGATCACCGCGGTGCCGCAGTCGGGACCCATGACCAGTCCACCGCGCTCCTCGGCCAGCCGCTTGAGCAGCACCTCCTGCTCCGCCGGCACGTTGTCGCTGAAGATCATCACCGGCACGCCGGCCTCGACGGCGTCGAGCGCCTCGGCGAAGGCGTGCTCGCCCGGCACCGAGACCAGCACGAGGTCGGCCGCGCCCGCCCTGATCGCCGAGCGGGTCGTGCGCGGCGGGACGTCGGAGGCGTGGGCGGGCAAGCGGCCCGACAGCTCCGTCAGCAGGCGGTCGAGCTCGCCTGACGCGGCCGTCACGTCCTGGGCCCTGATCGCCACCAGCAGCTCGGCCGCGGCCGGCGCGGCGGCGGGAACCTCGAAGCCCAGCTCCCTGGCCAGGTCGAGGTTGAGGGGTGTGGCCATCGCGATGACGGCCACGTCCACGCCCGGCATGGCCGACAGCGACTGGCTGACCCGCATCAGGCTCACCGAGTCGTGGTAGACGCCGGCGACCAGTTTCACCAGGGTGTTCATGGGGCCGCTCCGAGGGCCAGCACCGCGTCCAGGCCGATGCGCACGCCCTGGGCCAGATCGGCGCCCGAGGTGTGCCCCAGGCGCAGCAGCCGCCTCAGCGCGGGCTCGATCGGCTGCAGGCCGGCGATGCCGCGCAGGACGCCCGTCACCTCGGGGCTGGCCTCGCCTCTGGCGGCGCAGTGCAGGAGGGTCGCCGAGATCGGCGTGGTACGGGTGCCGGCGTCGAAGGTGACGGCGGCGGCCAGCCAGTCGGCCAGCCACACCGCCCGCCCGACCCGCGCGGCCGCGCCCAGGTGGCGCAGCGCCACCAGCAGGCCGGCCAGCACGTCGTCGCCGCTCGGCGTGAGGCCGGGGCCGAGCCCCACCAGCTGCTCGGCCGCGGTGACCGCGCGCACCAGCGACGCCTGCGCGCAGCCGGCCGCCAGCTGGGAGATGGCGGCGTTGCCCTCCAGCCCGGGCCTTCTGGCCGTCTGCGGCGACATCGCGGGTACGGCCCCGGCCAGCCGTGCGAGCTCCACGGGCGGCAGCGGAGGCGCCGGATCCCACCAGCGCCGCGCCTTCACCCGGTAGCGGCCGACCTCGATGACCCCGTCACCCACGACCGCCTCGTCGCCCACGCTCACCCGGGGCAGCTCGCCGGCCAGCACCACCGCGTTCGGCAGCCTGGTCGCCTCGCCGGTCACCATCGCGATCACCGAGGGCTCCAGCTGGGTCCGCACCTCCAGGTACACCCCCACCGGCACCGTCGCCAGCACGCGGGCGGGCATCCTGGCCGACTCCAGCACAGGGCGCACGGCCGCGCTGGCCGCCCCGGTGAGGTGGATGCGCGGCTGGACCCGTCTCTGCGTGCCGAGCGTCATGGACCCGACGGTAGAGCGGCCCCCCACACCTCCGTACGGAGAAATGTGCCAACACTCCATCAAAAGGTTGGCTCTTCCTGACACACAGGGTCATCGGTAACAATCGCCTCATGGAGCCACCTGTCCGCCTGGCCAGCACCGGAACGATCATCCACGGCGTTTCGGTGGGCGAGGTGCTGGGCGTCTCCACGCTGGCGAAGGCCAGACTGATCGCGGGGAAGGCGGGCCTCGACCGGATCGTCCAGCGGCTCAACGTGATGGAGGTCCCCGACGTCCTGGCCTGGGTCAAGCCGCACGAGTTGCTGCTCACCACCGGCTACCCGCTGCGCAACACCCCCCAGTCGCTCGACCGCCTGGTCGCCGACCTCGACGAGCGCGGCCTGGCCGCGCTGGCCATCAAGCTCGGCCGCTACCTGGACGAGCTGCCCGACGAGATGGTCGCCCAGGCCGACAGGCTCGGCTTCCCGCTGATCCTGCTGCCCAACGACGTCGGCTTCGACGACATCCTCAACCAGGTGCTCACCGACATCCTCAACCGGCAGGCGGCCGTGCTCGTCCGCGCGGAGGAGGCGCACCGGGCGCTGGTGCAGGTGGTGCTGGCCGGCGGCGGCCTCGGCGAGGTCACCGCCGAGGTCGCGGGGCTGCTGGACGTGGCCGTGGTCGCCGTCGACTGCGCGGGCAGGCTGCTGGCCGCCGCGGGGCCGCCCGAGCACGTGGCCGCCCTGCGCCGGCTGTCCGACCCCGCGGGCCGTACCGGGGACGATCCGGCGGGCCGTGCCAGGGGCGCCGATCCCGCGGGCCGTAGCGGCCACTACGCCTCCGTCCCTGTCGTGGCGGGCGGCCACCACCACGGCAGGATCCTCGCCCACAGCCCCGCGGGCGTGATCCGCGACAGCGACATCGGCATCCTGGAACGTGCCGCCACCGTCGCCGCGCTCGTCATCACCCGGCAGGACGCGGTCAACGCGGTCGAGAGCAAGTACCGCGCCGATTTCCTGCGCGACGTCCTGACCGGCAGGGCGGGCTCGGCCGAGCGGATCGCCAACCGGTCGCGCGCCTTCGGCTGGGACCTCGAACGCCCCGTGACCGTCCTGGTCGCCGAGCTCGACCCGGAAGGCGACGAGCGCACCGCGCAGGACCGGCTGGTCACCTCGTGGACCTCCGCCATGCGCCGGCACGACCCGAACGGCGCGGTCGCCGGCTTCTCCCACGAGGTGGTCGCCGTCGTCGACGCCGCCGTGGACAGCGCGCGGGTGGCCAGGGACGCGGCCGCGTCCTTCGCCGACGCCATCTCCGCCGGGACCTTCTCCACCGGCACCAGCCGTACCTGCCCAGGCGCCGACAGCCTGCCCGAGGCCTACAGCCAGGCGCTGAAGGCGGCCAGGGTCGGCCGCCAGCTGCACGGCCCCGGCGCGATCGCGCACTTCGACCAGCTCGGCGTCTACCGCCTGCTGTCGCTGGTCAACGACACCGCCGAGCTGCACGCCTTCGTGCGCGAGACGCTCGGAGCGCTGGCCACCGACGACGACAGCGACAACGCCGACCTGCGCAGGACGCTGCAGGTGCTGCTGGAGACGAACCTGAACGTCGCCGAGACGGCCAGGCGGCTGCACTTCCACTACAACACGCTGCGCTACCGCATCGGCAAGCTCGAACGCCTCCTCGGCAACTTCACCGAGGACCCCCACCTGCGCCTCAACCTGACCCTGGCCCTGCACGTGCTGCGCATGCGGGGCATCTAGGCTGGGGTGCGTGGATCTGGACTTCGAGCTCAACTCCGACTACATCCCGCTGTGCGACCTGCTGAAGTACTGCGGCGTCACCGAGACCGGCGGGATGGCCAAGCACCTGATCGCCGAGGGCATGGTGTTGGTCGACGGAGAGGTGGAGCTCCGCAAGACCTGCAAGATCAGGCCCGGTCAGGTGGTCAGCGGCGAGGGGTTCAGCATCCACGTCGCCTGATGACCGCCCGGCTTCCCACTGCCTCTAAGGTTCTCTCCGACATCACGTAGGAGACGTAACCGCAGGTTGGGAAGTGGTCCGATGGCATTGGGATGGAAGCTGCACGGCGAGGGGAAGGCGCCGGCGGCCGGTGAGGTGGTCAGGCCGGGCGAGCGGCTGACGTGGCCGCGCATGGTGGGGTTCGGCGCGCAGCACGTGATCGCGATGTTCGGCGCGACGTTCGTCTTCCCGCTGGTGATGGGCCTGGACGCGAACCTCGCCGTCATGATGTCGGGGGTCGCGACGATCCTCTTCCTGCTGATCGTGAAGGGACGGATCCCGAGCTACGTCGGATCGAGCGCGTCGTTCGTCGGCGCGGTGGTGGCCATCAGGGCCGCGGGCGGCGGCGACGGCACCGTGACCGGCGCGCTGCTGGCGGTCGGCGTGGTGCTCGGGCTGGCGGGCCTGGCGATCCACCTGCTGGGCGTGCGGATCATCAACAGGGTCTTCCCCCCGGTCGTCACCGGCGGGGTGGTCATGCTGATCGGGTTCGGCATGGCCTACGTGGCGGCCGACGTCTACTGGCCGCAGGACCCGTGGGTGGCCCTCATCACGATGATCGCCACGTTCGTGTTCGTCGGCGTCCTGCGCGGCTTCCTCGGCCGGATCGGCGTGCTGCTCGGGCTGGTCTTCGGGTTCGTCCTGTCCTGGGTGTGGGACCGCGTGGGCGGGCCGATCACCTCGCCCGGCGGCGACGGGAAGGTCACCGAGCACTTCAGGGTGAGCTTCGACCAGGTCGCCGCGGCCGACTGGATCGGGCTGCCGACGCTGCACGGCCCCGTGTTCGAGGTGTCGGCGATCGTGCTGGTGCTGCCGGTGGTCATCGCCCTGATCGCCGAGAACGTCGGCCACGTCAAGGCGGTGGGCGAGATGACCGGCACCGACGTCGACCCCTACCTGGGGCGGGCGGTCATGGCCGACGGCGTCGGCACGGTGGTCTCGACCGCGGTCGGCGGCCCGGCCACCACCACCTACGCGGAGAACATCGGCGTCATGGCGGCGACCAGGGTCTACTCCACGGCCGCCTACTACGTCGCGGCGGTGATCGCGATCCTGTTCGGGCTGTGCCCGAAGTTCGGCGCGCTGGTCGCCGCCACGCCCGGCGGCGTGCTCGGCGGCGTGACGACCATCCTGTACGGCATGATCGGCCTGCTCGGCGCCAAGATCTGGATCGAGAACAAGGTCGACCTCGACGACCCCGTCAACCTGGTGCCGGTCGGCGCCGGCGTCATCTGCGCGATCGGGCCCGTGGCCTTCCCCGTGACCGGCACCTTCGCCCTCAGCGGCATCGCCCTCGGCACCGTCGTCGTGCTGGCCGGCTACCACGCGCTGCGCGCCGTCAACAGGAACTGACCGCCCTGGTCGGGGGTGGGGGTCTGTGCCGCGGGGTACGGCGTGCGGTAGCGGTCGGTCATCGGCGGCGCATGACCCGGCTTGCCGTACGAGATCCGGAACGTTGGCAGATCATGCCGGTGAACGCCCGCCGGAGACGTCCTAATGTGCCCGCAACGGCCTGCGGGGCGGCCACCGAACCGATGGAGCGCGAAACAGAGGGGCTCTCATGGTTTTGGGTTGGACCAAACACGGAGACGGCAAGCATCTGGGCCCCGGAGAGGTCGTCAAGCCTGACGAGCGCCTCTCCTGGCCCCGCATGGTGGGGTTCGGCGCGCAGCACGTGATCGCGATGTTCGGCGCGACGTTCGTGTTCCCGCTGGTCATGGGCCTCGACCCGAACGTCGCGATCATGATGTCCGGTGTCGCGACGATCCTCTTCCTGCTGATCGTCAAGGGGAAGATCCCCAGCTACCTCGGCACCAGCGCCTCCTTCGTCGGCGGCGTGCTGGCCATCAGGGCGGCCTTCGGCGGCGACACGCCGGCCGTCGACGCCATCGTGACCGGCGCCATCCTCGTCGCCGGGTTCGTGCTGTTCCTCGCGGGCGTGGCGATCCACGTGCTGGGCGTGGAGATCATCCACAAGATCTTCCCGCCGGTGGTCACCGGCGGGGTGGTCATGCTGATCGGCTTCGGGCTGGCGTTCGTCGTCGCCGACGTCTACTGGCCGCAGGACCAGTGGATCGCGATGATCACGATGGTGATCACCTTCGTGGTGATCGTCGCCTTCAAGGGGTTCATCGGCCGCATCGGCATCCTCATCGGGCTGATCGCGGGGTTCGCGCTGTCCTGGGCGGCCGACCGGATCTTCGGCGACATCACCGCCTTGAACGCCGCCACCAGCAAGATCGACACCCATCCCCGGCTCAACCTGAGCGCCATCGCCGACGCCCCCTGGATCGGGCTGCCCAACATGCACCTGCCCGACATCAGGTTCTCGGCCGCCCTGCTGGTGCTGCCCGCGGTGATCGCGCTGATCGCCGAGAACATCGGCCATGTCAAGGCGGTCGGCCAGATGACCGGCACCGACGTCGACCCCTACATGGGCCGCGCGGTCGCCGCCGACGGCATCGGCACGATGGTCACCAGCGCGGTCGGCGGCTCGCCCACCACCACCTACGCCGAGAACATCGGCGTCATGGCCGCCACCCGCGTCTACTCCACCGCCGCCTACTACATCGCCGGCATCATCGCCATCCTGTTCGGGCTGTGCCCGAAGTTCGGCGCGCTGGTGGCCGCCACGCCGGGCGGCGTGCTGGGCGGTGTCACCGTGATCCTCTACGGCATGATCGGTCTTCTCGGCGCCAAGATCTGGGTCGAGAACAGGGTCGACTTCTCCGACCCCGTCAACATGGTCCCCATCGGGGCGGGCATCATCATGGCGATCGGACCGGTCAAACACATGATCACCAGCGACTTCACCCTGGAGGGCATCGCGCTCGGCACCATCGTGGTGGTGGGCGGCTATCACCTGCTGCGCGTGATAGCGGGCCGGACACCGGCGAGGGAGCACACCGGGTGAAGCCGGCCCCGTTCGTCTACCACGCCCCACGCGACCTCGACGAGGCCATGGCGGTCCTGGCCGAGGCGGGGGCGCACGGCAAGGTGCTGGCCGGGGGCCAGAGCCTGATCCCGCTGCTCAACATGCGCCTGGCCGCGCCCGAGCAGCTGGTCGACATCAACCGCGTCGCCGCCCTCGAACCCTTCGGGATCGAGGGGGCGGGCGTGCGCGTCGGCGCGCTGGCCCGCCATTCCCAGGTCGAGCGCTCGGCCGAGGTCGCGCGGGCGCAGCCGCTGCTGCGCCAGGCGCTCAAGCTGGTCGCGCACCCGGTGATCCGCAACCGCGGCACCGTCGTCGGCAGCCTGGTGCACGCCGACCCCGCCGCCGAGCTGCCCGCCGTCCTGGCGCTGCTCGAGGGCACGGTACGGCTGGCCCGCGTCGACGTCGAACGCGACGTGCCGGCGAGCGAGTTCTTCACCGGGCCGCTCGAATCGGCCCTGGAAGCGGGCGAGCTGGCCGTCTCGGCCTACTTCCCCGCGCTGCCCGAACGGGCCGGCACGGCCTTCGTCGAGGTGGCCAGGCGGCACGGCGACTACGCGCTGGCCGGCGTCGCCGCCCTGGTCCGGCTCGACGACGACCTGCGGGTGGCCACCGCGAAGGTCGCCTGCGTCGGCGTCGGGCCCGTCCCGATGGTGGCCGACGTGAGCGAGGAGTGCGAGCGCCGTCCCGCCTCGACCGTCGACTGGGCGGGCGTGGCGCGTGCCGTACAGGACGGGACCGAACCGGAGGCGGACATCCACGCGACCGCCGAGTACCGCAGGCACCTGGTCGGGGTGCTGGCCGTGCGGGCACTGACGGAGGCGGCGAGAAATGCGGCATGACATCACGCTGGTCGTCAACGGCGTCACCCGGCGGGTCAGCGTGCCCGCGCGCCGCCTGCTGTCCGACTGCCTGCGCCACGACCTCGGGCTGACCGGCACCCACGTGGGCTGCGAGCACGGGGTGTGCGGCTGCTGCACGGTGCTGCTCGACGGCGAGCCGGTGCGCTCGTGCCTGACCTTCGCGGTCACCGTCGACGGCAGGCGGATCACCACCGTCGAGGGACTGGCCGGGCCCGACGGGCTCTCGCCCGTGCAGCGCGCCTTCGCCGAGTGCCACGGGCTGCAGTGCGGCTTCTGCACCCCGGGGTTCCTCTGCACGGTCACCGCGCTGCTGGAGGAGAACCCTTCGCCCACCGACGAGGAGATCGTGGACGGGATCTCCGGGAACCTGTGCAGGTGCACCGGCTACCAGAACATCGTCAAGTCCGTCCACCGGGCGGCCGAGCTGATCGAGGAGGAGGAGAGCAGATGACGACGCGGCTGTTCGGAGAGCGGATCCAGCGCAAGGAGGACCCCCGCCTGCTGACCGGGCAGGGCCGCTTCCTGGACGACCTGGGCCGCGACGCCCTGGCCGTCGCCTTCGTCCGCTCCCCGCACGCGCACGCCCGCATCCTCGACATCGACGTCTCCGGCGCGCTCGACGTCGAGGGCCTGGTCGCCGTCTACACCTGGGAGGACCTGCCGGGCCGCGTCGCCGAGCCGCTGCCGCTGCTCATCCCGCACCCCGCGCTCACCCACGGCCGTACCGCCTACCCGCTGGCCAAGGAGTTCGTCCGGCACGTCGGCGAGCCCGTCGTCATGGTCGTCGCCGAGGACCGCTACCTGGCCGAGGACGCCTGCGCCCGCATCCACGTCCACTACGAGCTGCTCAAGCCGGTCGTCGGCATCGAGGAGGCGGCCCAGGGCGCCGCCCTCGTCCACGACGACGTGCCCGGCAACATCGGCGCGCACCTCGTGCAGGAGGTGCCCTCCAGGGAGGGGAGGAGCGCCCGCGAGGCGATCGAGGCCGCGCCGCACACCCTCGCCTTCCGGCTCGACATCGAGCGCAGTGCCAGCATCCCGCTGGAGGGCCGCGGCGTCCACGCCCGCTGGGACGGCACCGACCTGCGCGTCCATTCCTCCACCCAGACCTCCACCAGCGTGCGGATGGCGATCGCCGCCAAGCTCGGCCTGCCCCTGCCGCACGTCGAGGTGATCGCGCCCGACGTCGGCGGCGGCTTCGGCGTGAAGATCGTGCACCCGTGGCCCGAGGAGATCCTGGTGCCCTGGGCGGCGATGCTGCTGGGCCGCGAGCTGAAGTGGACCGAGGACCGGCGCGAGCACTTCATCTCCTCGGCGCACGAGCGCGGCCAGGTCCAGCACGTGCGGGTCGGCTTCGACGACGAGGGCCGGGTGCTCGGCCTGGACGTGACGATCCTGCACGACCACGGCGCCTACACGCCGTACGGGATCATCGTGCCGATCATCACCTCGACGCAGCTGCTCGGCCCCTACAAGATCGGCGCCTACCGGGTCGCGTTCAGCTCGATCTACACCAACACCGTGCAGGTCACGCCGTACCGGGGCGCGGGCCGCCCGCAGGGCGTGTTCTGCATGGAGCGGACCATGGACAAGATCGCCCAGTACCTCGGCAAGGACCGCACCGAGGTGCGCTCGGCCAACTTCATCCAGCCCGAGGACTTCCCCTACGACCAGGGCATGATCTTCCAGGACGGCCGGCCGCTGATCTACGACAGCGGCGACTACCCCGCCATGCTCGCCATGCTGAAGCGGCTCATCGGCTGGGACGACTTCGAGAGGCGGCCGGGCCTCGGCATCGGCGTCGGCTGCTACGTCGAGGGCACCGGCGTCGGGCCGTACGAAGGCGGGCACGTGCAGGTCACCTCCGACGGGCGCGTGCACGTCTCGACCGGCCTCACCTCGCAGGGGCAGGGCCACGAGACGGTGTTCGCGCAGATCGCCGCCACCGAACTCGGCGTGCCGATCGAGCGGGTGTCCGTGGTCACCGGCGACACCCGCAGGTTCGGGTACGCCGTGGGCACCTTCGCCTCCCGGGCGGCCGTCATGAGCGGCAACGCCATCGCCCTGGCCTGCCGGAAGGTGCGCGAGAAGGCGCTGCGCATCGCGGCCGACGCGCTGGAGGCCGACCCGCGCGACCTGGAGATCACCGACGGCGTCGTCCACGTCGTGGGCGCCCCGACGGCCGCCATCCCGCTGTCGACGGTGGCGGTGCTGTCCAACCCGCTGCGCTACTCCTTCGACGCCGAGACCGCCAAGGCGACGCAGTTCTCCGGCACCGGGTCCTTCGACAAGCCGCCCGTCGCCGAGGGCGACGAGCCGGGGCTGGAGGGCCGCGACTACTACTCGCCGCTGCGCTCCACCTTCGCCGCCGGCATGCACGCCGCGATCGTCGAGACCGACAAGGACACCGCCGAGATCCGCATCCTGCGCTACGCCGTCGTCCACGACTGCGGCAGGCTCATCAACCCGATGATCGTCGAGGGCCAGATCCACGGCGGCGTCGCCCAGGGCGTGGGCGGCGCGCTGTACGAGCGGATGGTCTACGACTCGCACGGCCAGCTGCTCAACGCCTCCTTCATGGACTTCCTCATGCCGTACGCCACGGAGATCCCGCGCATCGAGACCGACCATCTCGAGACGCCCTCCCCGCTCAACCCGCTGGGCATCAAGGGCGCAGGCGAGGCGGGTGTCATCCCGGTGGCCGCGGTGATCGCCGGCGCGGTCGAGGACGCCGAAGGACTGGCCGTCGACCGGATGCCGATCTCGCCGTCGGAGCTGTTCCATCTAAGATCCGGCGGGTGAGCGAACTACGAGCACCCGCGGCGGGCCTGACCGAGCTGCCCGCCGTGCCCGCCGACGTCCGGCTGATCGACCTGGCCTGGAACGCGCTGACCGAGCTGCCCGCCCGGGTGGGCGAGCTGGCACTGCTGGAGGAGCTGCGGCTCGACGGCAACCGGCTCGCCTCGCTGCCCGCGCTGCCGTCCTCGCTCAGGGCGCTGCACGTCGACGGCAACCGGCTGACCCGGCTGCCCGCGTGCCCGCCGGCGCTGGAGGCCCTGTTCGTGTACGGCAACGCCCTGACGAGCCTGCCCGCCGAGCTCGGCCCGCTCAGACACCTGGCGGCCGGCGGCAACCGGCTGACGGAGGTGCCCGCCGCGGTGTGGCGCCTGGAGCGTCTCGAATCACTCAACCTCGCCGAGAACCGGCTCACCCGCCTGCCGGAGGCGATCGGCGGCCTGGGCCGCCTCCGGATGCTGGACCTGGCCCACAACGAGCTGCGCGAGATCCCGCCGGCCATCGGCGAGCTCGACCTGACCGACTACCTCTACCTCGGCGACAACGCCTTCACCTCGGTGCCCGAGACGCTGGGCAAGCTGACCCGCCTGGCCTACCTCAACCTGGCCGACAACGCCATCGCCGAGCTTCCTGACACGATCGGCGGGATGGCGGCGCTCAAGGAGCTGCGGCTGTCAGGCAACAGGCTGGCCACGCTGCCCGGGACGGTCGGCGGCCTGGGCGAGCTGCGCGAGCTGCACCTGCGGGGCAACCGGCTGACCCGGCTGCCCGCGCTGCCGGCCGGGCTGCGCCTGCTCGACCTGCGCGACAACCATCTCCCCGAGATCCCCTTCCTCGGGAACCTGGCCGCGCTGACGCACCTCGACCTGCGCAACAACCGGCTGCGCGCGGTGCCGTCCTGGCTGGGCGAGCTGCCCGCGCTGGAGAAGCTGGACCTGCGGTGGAACAAGCTCGACGGCGGCACCGCCGTCCTGCGGGACCTGCGGGCGCGCGGCTGCGTCGTGCTGCGCTGAACGGCGCGGGCCGAGGGCGCGGCGGCGACCCGCACCTGAAGGACCACCGCGTCAGGAGCTGATCAGCGGCCGGGCGGCTGCTGCGGCAGGTCGCGCATCGTCCGCAGCGGCGACAGCAGCAGCGGGATGACCGACAGCGGCGACAGTGCGCAGGCGATCCACAGCGCCGCCACCACGCCCAGGCGCTCGCCGAGCACACCGCCGATGAGCGCCCCCAGCGGCAGCGTGCCCCACACGATGAAGCGCATGGTCGCGTTCATCCTGCCCAGCAGATGATCGGGGGTGATCGCCTGGCGGAAGCTGAGCTGCGACACGTTGTAGACCACGATGCCGGCGCTGACCACGAACCAGGCGAGCACGTACAGGCCCAGCCGCCACCCCTGCGCCGCGAGCGGCACCAGCAGCATGAACGGCGAGGTGAGCAGGGCCGACAGCCAGATCGTCCGGGCCGAGCCCGCCCACCTCGACACCGGGCCCACCAGCGCCGCGCCCGCCAGACCGCCCACGCCCGCGGCCGAGAACAGCAACCCCATCACGCCCGGGCTGACGCCGACGACGTTGATGAGGAAGAGCACGGCGAGCGCGTTGTTCATGGCGTTGGCCAGGTTGGCCGAGGCCGTACAGGCGGCGATCATCCGCAGGATCGGGTGCCGCAGCACGAACGCCAGGCCCTCGCCGATCTCCCTCACCAGGCCGCGCCGCTCGTCACGGGCAGGGGTGTCGCTGTCGCCCTTGATGCCCGCCAGCAGCAGTCCCGACAGCAGGAAGCTGACCGCGTCGACCAGGATCGCCACCGGCGCCGTGACGAGATGCACCAGCCATCCGGCCGCGCCGGGACCGGCCACCTGCGCGCCCGAACGGACGATCTCCAGCTTGGCGTTGCCCTCGACGATCCGGTCGCGCTCGACCAGCGACGGCAGGTAGCTCTGGTAGGCGACGTCGAAGAAGACCGTCGCCACGCTGACGCACAGGCCCACCACGTACAGCTGCGGCATTGACAGCACGCCCAGCCACCACGCCACCGGCACCGAGGCCAGCAGGGCCGCCCGCGCCAGGTCGCCGGTGATCAGGATCGGCCGGCGGCGCAGCCGGTCCACCCACACCCCGGCCGGCAGCCCGATGAGCAGGAACGCCGCGGTCTCCGCCGCGACCAGCAACCCCATCTCGAACGGCGAGGCGCGCAGCGCCACGACCGCCACCAGTGGCAGCGCCACCATGCTGACCTGCGTGCCGACCTGGCTGATGGTGTCCGCGCCGAACAGCAGGAGGAAACCGCGATGCCGTAAGAGACCCATCTGCGGTATCCAACCAGACCGCGCGGGCAGGCTCCCCGCCCGGTCCGGTCGGCGGACGTGGGCCACCGGCGCCGCGGTATCGGCCGCCGTGCGGGGCGCGGCGGCCTAGTGGCCGATACCCGCCGGGGCGCCCTCCACCCGGGCGGCGCGCCCGGGGGCTGCGATCCGCTTCCTGAACACCCAGTACGTCCAGCCCTGGTAACCCAGCACGAACGGCAGGACCGCCAGGCCGATCCACGTCAGCACGCCCAGCGTGTAGGGGCCGGACGCGGCCTCGGCCAGGGTCAGCCCGGGCAGCGGCCGCTGCGCCAGCATCCCGAACACCGCGGCGGAGGTCAGGACGATCGCTCCCGCCGTGGCGGCGAACGCCCAGCCCTCCCTGCGCCGCCAGATCAGCGAGCCGCCCGCGGCCAGCAGCGCCATCGCGCTCACCGCGGCGACCCACACCGCCAGGTCGCCCTCGCCGGGGATGGACGACAGGGCCACGATCGCCAGCGGGATGACGGCGACGGTGGCGCCCGTCGCGACGGCGCGGGCGCGCTGCCGTACCCGGCCCTCGGTCTTGAGCGCCAGGAACACCGCGCCGTGCAGCAGGGTGACGGCCAGGGAGAAGGCGCCGCCGATCAGCGCGGCCACGCCGCTGTCCAGCAGCACGTCGGCGAAGACGGCGCCCCACAGGAAGGCGGGCAGCGCGCTGCCGGCCAGGATGCCCGCGTCGGCCCACGCCCGGTCGGCGGCGTGCTCCAGCTTGCCGCGCCACTCCAGCGCGACCCCGCGCACGATCAGCCCGACCAGGACCAGCGTCAGCGGCAGGTAGAAGGTGCTGAGCAGGCCCGCGTACCAGGCGGGGAAGGCGGCGAACATCGCGCCCACGGCGGTGATCAGCCAGACCTCGTTGCCGTCCCACACCGGGCCGATGGTCTGCAGGATCTGCTTGCGCTGCCCCTCGTTGCGGCCGAGGAACGGCGACAGCATGCCCACCCCGAAGTCGAAGCCCTCGAGGACGAAGTAGCCGGTCCAGAGGAAGGCGATGATGACGAACCACAGATCGATCACGGTGCTCTCCTCAGTACATCAGCGACGGCTCGCGCACCGGCTCGCGGACCGGCGCGGGAAGCGGTTCGGGACCCTTCTTGACGTTCCTGACCAGCAGGACGCCCTCGGCCACCGCCAGCAGGCCGTACAAGAGGGTGAACAGCGTCAGCGACGTGGCCACCTCGGCCAGCGACACGCCGGGCGAGACGCTGGAGGCGGTCAGCAGTTCGCCCGCGACCGTCCATGGCTGCCGCCCGATCTCGCTGAGCAACCATCCGGCGATGATCGCGAGCAGCGGCAGCGGGAGCGCCAGCACCAGCGCCCTGGCGTACCAGGACGGCACCTGCCTGCGCCTGCGGGTCAGCCACAGGCCGAGCAGCGACAGGCCCACGGTCGACAGGCCGAAGCCGAGCATCACCCGGTAGGACCAGAAGACGACCTGCTGGTCCGGGCGGTAGTCGCCGGGGCCGAACCGCTGCTCCAGGCGGCGCTGGACGTCCTCGGTGCCCTGGACGACGGCCTCGGTGTCGCCGGCCGACAGGAAGCTGAGCAGCTTGGGGATCTCGATGCCCGGCACGACGTGGAACGGCGCGCCCTTGGTGTCGTGCGTCAGGCCCTCGGCGGCGGCCAGCTTCATCGGCTGCTGCTCGTACATCAGCTTGGCCGACATGTCGCCGGTGCCGGCGACCACGGCCCCGGCGATCGCGGTCATGACCAGGGCGCCGCGCAGCGGGCCGCGGAAGGTCGTGTCGCCCTTGAGCAGCCGGTAGCCGCTGACCGCCAGCACGAACCCGCCGGCGACGATGAAGCTGGCCGCGACCACGTGCGGCACCTGGGCGAGCGCGGTGGAGTTGGTCAGCACGGCCCACAGGTCGGTCATCCTGGCCTTGCCGTCCACCACCTCGTATCCCACGGGGTGCTTCATCCACGCGTTGGCGGCGAGGATGAAGTAGGCGGAGATGTTCGAGCCGATCACCGCCGCCCAGATGGTCGCCAGATGGACTCGTTTCGGCAGCTTGTCCCAGCCGAAGATCCACAGGCCGAGGAACGTCGACTCCATGAAGAAGGCGACCAGCGCCTCCAGGGCCAGGGGGGCGCCGAACACGTCGCCCACGAACACGGAGTACTCGCTCCAGTTCATCCCGAACTGGAACTCCTGCACGATGCCCGTCACCACGCCCATCGCGAAGTTGATCAGGAACAGCTTCCCGAAGAACTTCGTCAGGCGCAGGTAGTGCTCCTTGCCGGTGCGGTGCCAGGCGGTCTGGAGTCCGGCGACGAAGACGCCGAGCCCGATCGTCAACGGTACGAACAGAAAGTGGTAGACGGTGGTCACCCCGAACTGCCACCGTGCCAGGTCAAGCGCGTCCATCTTCCCCTCAGCGGGCTTGGAGCTCTACGAGCTGTAGTTCTACTAGAAGTAGTACTACGGCTTGTAGAGCAATGCGACGGGGGAGCGCTGCGATCTTCGTCACAGACATGACTCGAGGGGTGCGAGGCCGCACACCTCGCACCCCTCGAGAGCCCCCTGGAGTTCCCCCTCCGAGGTCAACAATGGCCGGTCGGGGCGGTGCCGCGCGTCACCCGTGCGGCTGATCCTCCCCTACGCCGCCCGGCGGAGCGCCGCCCGGGGACATACGTCGGGATCGTCGTCGTCGACGGCCGGGAAGACCACCGCGCGTCGCGTGCGATCGAGCGACGACCCGGTGGGGGGCGGCGCGACCTCGCCGGCCGCGATCCCGGCCGGCGCGCGCACCAGGCACGTTGCCGCCGGTCGCCCCGTGACCGTGGGCCCCATCCTGCCATGGATCATGTGCCATTCTCGGCGTGAGTTGCCATGAGGAAGGGGCGCGGTGCTGCCTAGAGTGGCCTGTGTGAAGGTCGCAGGCAGTGCGGTGCTCGGCATCGGCAGAGATCGTGTGTGGGCCGCGCTCCAGGACCCGGCGGTGCTGGTGCGCACCATCCCGGGCTGTGAGCGCCTGGAGGAGACGGGCCCCGGCACCTACCGGATGACGGTCAGCGCCGGCGTCGCCTCGATCAAGGGCGTCTACCAGGGGGAGGTGGCGCTGTCGGAGCCGCTGCCGCCCGAGCGTTTCGTGCTGCGGGCGCGCGGGCAGGGCGCGCCCGGCACCGTCGACGCCACCGTGGAGGTACGGCTGGCCGAGGTCGAGGGCGGCACGCGCGTCGACTACGACGCCGAGGCCGTGGTCGGCGGCATGATCGGCGGGGTGGGCCAGCGCATGCTGGGCTCGGTCGCCAAGCGCACGGCGAGCGAGTTCTTCAGCGCCGTCGAGTCCCACCTGGTCGCCGGGGTGCCGGTCCACGTGGCGGCGGGTCAGGCCGCCCTCGCCGGATCGGTGGCCGCGCCCGGCCATCCGGTCCCTGCCGTGCCGGCGGCCGCCCTCGACCTGCCGCGCCAGCGGGGCGGCTCGCCCGCTCCGGCGCCCGCTTTCACAGCCGCTCCGGCACCCGCGGCCACGGGGCAGGTCTTCGAACGGCCGCAGCCGGTGAAGGAGCAGGCGCAGACCCGTCCGTGGGTCATGCTGGCCGCCTTCGGCATGGGCGCGGGCATCGCCCTGGGCAGCGCCGCCATCGGCTGGGTCCTGGGCCGCGCGGGCCGCCGCTGAGCCGGGGGCGCTAGTGGCTCCTGATCGAGGTCCGCGGGTCGGCCGGCCAGAAGCGGCGCAGCTCCTCGGCCAGCACCGCCGTCAGGTCCTCGACGTCGGCGCGCGCCGTGGCGTGCATCGCCTCGGCGACGATCAGGACGGCGCTCGTGCCGTCCCTGACGGCGGAGTGGCCACTCTGCCGGTTGGACCAGCGGCGCGCGTGCGCCCGCCCCTCGTCGTCGGCGAAGATCACCTCGCCGGGTTCGGGCCGCTCCACCTCGCCGCCGAAGGTGAGGTAGCTCTCGTCGCCGGCGGCGTAGCGGACCTCCAGGTCGCCCGCGACACGGGCGAGATCGAAGACCCCGACGGGGATGGCGTAGGCCAGCGAGATCGCGTTGCACAGGTCGATCAGCGGGTGGAGGCGCGGCAGCGCTCCCTCCCGCCGGAAGCGCCGCAGCAGCGACTCCGAGGCGCACCGGTACTGGGTCGGCTTCAGCCCCATCCGGGAGAAGGCACGGCGCCACGCCTGGATCTCGGGAAGATCGGCCTCGGTGCCCGAGGCGAGCCGTTCCTTGGCGACGGCGGTGAACCTGTCCAGGTCGGGCGCGGCGTCGGGCGTGATGCCGTCGGCGCGGACCACTCCCACCGCGAGCTCGGGGAAGTCGGACCAGACCGACGGTGAATGCTGGAAACGCATGAGGATCCCTAGAGGTCGGCGAAGGCGAGTCGGACGCCGAGAGCGACGAAGGAGGCGGCGAAGACCCGCCCCATCCAGGCCATCACCCTCGGCCGCGAGGTCACCTGGTCGCGCACCGAGGCGGCGCACACGCCGTACGCGGCGAACACGACGAACGTGACCAGCATGAACACCCCGCCCAGCCACAGCACCTGGAAGGCCGGCGGGCTGGCGTGCAGCAGCGCGGCGAGCCCGGTGATCGTGGCCAGCAGGTGCGGCACGATGCCGAGCGTGCAGCCGAGCGCGGCCACGACGCTCGCCCCCCGCCCGTGGGACAGACCCGCCGACAGCGTATAGACGACGCCGGTGCCCGGTGTGGCCACCACGACGAGCGTGGTCAGCAAGAACGCGAAACTCACCCGTCCACCCTGCCGCCACAATGGCCTGATGAACAGGTCCAAAGAGGGCGGCTTTGACAGGTCCATAACCGTCGGCTCCGATTTCCAGCACCTGGACCCCGGCGACGCGCCGCCGGGCGGGCTGTCCGACTGGCTGGCCGGGCGGCTCAGGCTGGCCATGGCCGACGGCCGGCTGCCGGTCGGCGGCAGGCTGCCACCGACCCGGGTGCTGGCGGGCGAGCTGGGCGTCTCGCGGGGCGTGGTCACCGAGGCCTACCAGCGGCTGCGGGAGGAGGGCCACGTGGCGGGCCGCGGCAGGGCCGGAACGGTCGTCGTCGCCGTCCCCGCGACGCCTCCCGCTCCCGGCCCGCCACGTCCGGCCCCGGTGGGCGTGCCGTTCGCGGGCGAGCCGGCGGCCGACGTCTTCGACGCGCTGCGCGCCGCCCCCGCCCGCATCGACCTGTCGCCCGGCCTGCCCGACCTGGCCGCCTTTCCCCGCGCGGCCTGGCTGAGGGCCGAGCGGGCGGTGCTGGCCCACCTGTCGGCCGCCGACCTCGGCTACGGAGATCCCAGGGGCGCGCCCGCCCTGCGCACGGCCGTCGCCCACTGGCTGGCGCGCACCAGGGGGATCAGCGCCGACCCCGGCGACGTCCTGATCGTGTCGGGGACCGCCCAGGCGCTCGGCCTGCTGGCCCACGTGCTCGGCGGCGACGGGATCGACGAGGTGGCGGTGGAGGAGCCGGGCTCGCTCGGCGCCCGCCAGCACCTCAACGCGGCGGGCGTGCGCACCCCGCCCGTCACCGTCGACGCCGAGGGCGTGCGGGTGGACGAGCTGCGCGCCCTCGGCTCGCCCGCCGTCCTGCTGACCCCGGCCCACCAGTTCCCCACCGGCGTGGTGCTCGCCGGGCGGCGGCGACGGGCGCTGGCCGCCTGGGCGAAGGCGGGCGGCCTGATCGTCGAGGACGACTACGACGCCGAGCACCGCTACGACCGCGCCCCGGTGCCCGCCGTCCGCTCGGTGCTGGCCGAGCAGGTCTGCTACGCCGGAAGCGTCTCCAAGCTGCTCGCCCCCGCCTGCGCCTGGGCTGGCTGCTGGCGCCCGCGCGATACCGGGAAGCGCTGGTGGAGGCCAAGCGGTTCGCCGACCTCGGCAACGCCGTCCTGCCGCAGCTGGTGCTGGCCGCCCTCATGGACGGCGGGGCGATGGAACGCCACCTGCGCCTGGTGCGCACCCGTCACCGGCGGCGCAGGGACGCCATGGTCGAGGCGATCGCCGCGCACCTGCCGGGGGCGGTGGTGCACGGGGCGGCCGCCGGCCTGCACCTGACGGTCACCTACGAGGCGGGGCCCGCCGACACGGAGCTGGCCGCGGCGGCGCTGGCCCACGGGGTGAAGGTGCAGCCGCTGTCGTGGCACGCCCAGCGTCCCGGCCGGCCCGGGCTGGTGCTGGGCTATGCCGCGCGGACGGCCGCGGAGATCGGCGAGGGCGTGGCGATCCTGGGGGACCTCCTGCGCGAGTAGACAGGCAACCATATGGTTGCCTATTCTGCCGGGTGTGGACGCGGTGTTCAAGGCGCTGGCCGACACGAGCCGCCGCAGGCTGCTCGACCGCCTCAACGAGCGCAACGGGCAGACGCTGCTCGAGCTGACCCAGGGGCTCGGCATGAGCAGGCAGGCGGTGAGCAAGCACCTGGCGGTGCTGGAGGCCGCCAACCTGGTCAGCACCGTGCGCCATGGCAGGGAGAAGCTGCACTACCTCAACCCTGTTCCCATCCACGAGATCGCCGACCGCTGGATCGGCCGCTACGAACGAGGGCGGCTGTCCGTGCTGCCCGTGCCCATGCGGGCTCGTGATAGATCCGGCCAGTGACGGCCCGCGCGCCGCGGGCGTGCTCGCGCCGTGCGGGCTCGTGATAGATAGGGGGACATGGGCAGACGGGCCGGGCGGCGCAGGCAGGACGTGCTCGAGGGGGCCGCGCGGGTGATCGCCGAGCGGGGCGCGGAGGCGACCAGGTTCGCCGACGTCGCCGAGGCGTCGGGGGTCCCGATCAGCACCCTGCAGTACTACTTCGGCAACCGCGAGGACCTGCTCGTCGCCGCCTTCCGGCACGCCGCGGCCACCGACCTCGAAACGGCCAGGCAGGGGCTGCGGGGCAGCCCCTGGGAGCGGCTGCTGCACATCGCCCGCCACGTGGCGGGCGAGGAGGGCGGCGGCTGGCGCGTCTGGGTGGAATCGTGGCGGTGGGCGCTGCGTGACGCCGAATGGCGGGGGGAGTTCCTGCGCGACTACGAGGCGTGGCGCGGACTGCTGGCCGAGGTGATCGCCGACGGTGCCGCCGACGGCAGTTTCGCCGCCGGCGACGACCCAGTCCTGCTGGCCAGCCAGGTGCTCGCGCTGCTCGACGGCCTCGGCATGCCCTCGGCACTGGCCGACCCCGCGCTCAAGGACCCTGAGGTGCTCACCGGGGCTCTCCGGAGGCTGCTGGCCGTGACGGGTTGACCCCGCTGGGCGTGACCCCGCTGGGCGTGACCCCGCTGGGCGTGACCCCGCTAGGCGTGACCCCGCTAGGCGTGCGCGCGGGAGACGGCGGGCTGCTGCTGGGTGATGCAGTGGATGCCGCCGCCGCCCGCGAAGATCTGCCTGGCGTCCACCAGCTCGACCGCCCGTGAGGGGAACACCTTGGCGAACAGCGCGGCCGCCTCCTCGTCGCGCGGGTCGTCGAAGGCGCACAGCACGACGGCGTCGTTGGCCAGGTAGTGGTTGATGTAGGAGTAGTCGACGGGCTCGCCGTCCACCTCGGTCACCGTGGGCGCCAGCACCTCGACGACCTCGAGGGCGCGGCCGCGGGCGTCGGTGAACGAGCGCAGCAGGGCGATGTTCTCGCGGCACACCTCGTGGTCGGGGTGCGACGGGTCGGGCTGGCTGTGCGCCAGCACCAGGCCGGGGCGGGCGAAGGCGGCGAAGACGTCGATGTGGCCGCGCGTGCCGTACTGGCCGTAGTCGGCGGTGAGGCCGCGCGGCATCCACAGGCACTTCTCGGCGCCGATGAACGCCTTCAGCTCGGCCTCGACCCGCTCGCGGGTCCAGCCGGGGTTGCGGAACGGGTCGAGCTGGACCGTCTCGGTCAGCAGCACCGTCCCCTCGCCGTCCACGTGGATGCCGCCGCCCTCGTTGACCATCTCCGACGCGTACGGCACCGCCTCGGCCATCTCCGAGACGAGCGTGCCCACCTTGGAGTCGTTGTCCCAGCGCGCGAAGCTCTGCTGACCCCAGCCGTTGAAGACCCAGTTCGCCGTGGCGAGCCCGCCCTTGCCGTCCACCAGGAAGGTCGGCCCGCTGTCGCGCAGCCACGCGTCGTCGATGGGCCGCTCGACCACGGTGATGCCGGGGTCGAGGTAGTAGCGGGCGTCGGCGCTCTCCCCGGTGTTGGCGACCATCACCACGGGCTCGTACCTGGCGATCGTGTCGGCCACCTGGCCCCACGCCCTGCGGGCGGCCTCGAGGTCGGTGAAGGTCGGGTTGGCGGTGGGGAAGGCCATCCACGTGCGGGCGTGCGGCTCCCACTCGGCGGGCATCCGGTAACCGGCGGCGGCTGGAGTCATGGCGTGTCCTTTGGGCTAGAGGAAGTACAGGCGGCTGAGCGGGACCGACGTGGCGGGCCCGACGCCGACGAGTTCGCCGTCGAGCGTGACCTGCCCGGTGCGGGGGTCCACCCTGACCTCGCCCAGGCGGTCGTTGCGCACCATCGAGGCGGGCCCGATCCCGCGCGTGCCGCGCACCGGCACCTGGCGGCGCCTGGTCGGCAGGGTCTGTGACACCCCGCTGACGAAGGCGACCGACAGCTCGGCGGGGGTGGCGCCGTGCCCGCCGAACTGCGGGCCGTACACCAGCGGCTGGCAGCCGTCGGTGGAGGCGTTCGGGTCGCCGGTGACACCCCAGGCGGGAAAGCCCGCCTTCAGCACCAGCCACGGCTTGGCGCCGAACGAGGCCGGGTCCCACAGCACGATGTCGGCCAGCTTGCCGACGCTGATCGAGCCGACCTCGTGCGACAGTCCGTGCGCGATCGCCGGGTTGATCGTCAGCTTGGCGATGTAGCGCAGCACGCGCGCGTTGTCCGGCTCGCCCGAGGAGAACCTGGAGGCCAGCTGGAAGGTACGGCGGACGGTCTCACCCGCACGGCCCATGCCCTGCGCGTCGGAGGAGGTGATGCCGATGACGCCGAGGTCGTGCAGCACGTTCTCGGCGCCCATCGTGCCCGCCCTGATGCGCTCGCGGGCGATGATCTGGTCGCTGGGCAGGTCGGGCTTGAGCCCGTGCGCCGCCACGATCATGTCGTAGTGCTCGCCCAGCGCGTCGCGGCCGAAGGGCAGCGTGGGGTTGGTGGACGAGCCGATCACGTTGGCGACGCCCGCCATGCGCAGCACGTTGGGGACGTGGCCGCCGCCGCAGCCCTCGATGTGGAAGGCGTGGATGGTCCTGCCGTCCAGGACGGCCAGCGTGTCCTCCACCGACAGGCACTCGTTGAGCCCGTCGGTGTGCAGGGCCACCTGCACGTCGTGCTCCTCGGCCACCCGCAGCGCGGTGTCGAGCGCCCTGGTGTGCGCGCCCATGTCCTCGTGCACCTTGAACCCGCACGCGCCGCCCTCGACCAGCGCCTCCACCAGCGGGTCGGCCACCGACGACGAGCCTCGGGCCAGGAAGCCGATGTTCACCGGCCAGGCGTCGAACGCGGCGAAGGCGTTGCGCAGCGCCCACGGCGAGTTGACGCCCACCCCCCACACCGGGCCGAACTCCTGGCCGATGATCGTCGTCACGCCCGACGCCAGCGACGCCTCCATGATCCGCGGCGACATCAGGTGGACGTGCGTGTCGATGGCGCCCGCCGTGGCGATCAGCCCCTCGCCCGAGACGATCGTGGTGCCGGTGCCGACCACCACGTCCACACCGTCGAGCGTGTCGGGGTTGCCGGCGCGGCCGATCGCGTGAATTCGGCCCCCGCGCACGCCGATCGACACCTTCCTGACGCCCAGCAGCGCGTCGATCACCAGCACGTTGCTGATGACCAGGTCGCAGGTCTCGCGGATGGCGGCGGCCTTCAGGTGCAGGCCGTCGCGGGCCGTCTTGGCGAACCCGGCCAGGAACTCCTCTCCCGGCTCCTGCGAGTCGTGCTCCACCTCGACGACCAGGCCCGTGTCGCCGAGCCGTACCAGGTCGCCCTGGCGCGGCCCGTGCACCCCGATGTAGTCGTCCACCTATGCCCCCTCGTATCCGCAGGCGCGCGCCCGGCGCAGCGCCTCCTCCTTCGCGCCCGGCGCGTCCAGCGGCCCGTCGACCAGGCCCGCGAACCCGACCGCGGTACGGGCGCCGCCGATCGCGACCAGCTCCACCTCCACCGTCGAGCCGGGGTCGAAGCGCACGGTCGCGCCCGCGGGCACGTTGAGCCGCATGCCGTACGCCTCCTCCCTGGGAAAGCGCAGGCGCGGGTTGGCCTCGAAGAAATGGAAGTGGGAGGTGACGGAGACCGGCACCTCGGCGGTGTTGAGCACCTCGAGGCGCACGGCCGCCGGCGGCAGCTCCCACGTGGACCTGGACACGACGGCTCCCGGCGCGGCGGCGCCGAGCGAGCCGCCGCCCAGCGGGTCGGTGACCACCGCCAGCCTGCTGCCGTCGTCGAAGACGGCCTCGACCGTCACCTGGGTGACGATGTCGGCCACCCCCGGCAGCACGTCGTCGGGGCCCAGGACGCTCTGGCCCGCGGCGATGGCCTCGGCCAGCCGGGCCCCGTCCCTGGCCGCCTCGCACACCGTGTCGGCGATCAACGCGGTCGCCTCGGGGACGTTCAGGCGCAGGCCACGGGCCCGCCTGGCGCGGGCCAGCTGCGCGGCGGTGAAGAGCAGGAGCCGGTCCCGCTCGGTCGGCGTCAAGCGCACCAGTGCCTCCTTCGTTCGATGGCCCGATGGCAACAGTGGAACATTCGCAGGTGGGAACCGCTGACGCGGGTGACCGTATCGTCATACAGGTTCGCCGTACAAGCTGTTGGAAAAGGATCTCCCGGCGTAGCGTGGCTGGTATGCGGGAGGCACACGCTGAAGACGCAAGGAACGAGGCCCGACGAGTCATCAACAACCTGCTCGGACAGGAGCGGCCGACGGCGGCCGCGCTGATCGCCGAAGCGCGCGCCACCCTGGGCGAGGACCGCACCTCCCGATGTCTCGAGCTGGCCCTCGGCGCGTCGCTGACCAGGCGTTCGGCCGAGCTGTCGGCCGTCGCCGCGCTCGTGGTCGGCGGGCGGGAGCTGGGCGAGGTCTGGTGGGAGTCCGAGCGGGGCGCCAAGCTGCCCGCCCCCGTCGAGGTGCTGCACACCGCCGCGGCGATCGAGCCGTGGACCGACCTGACGGTGCTGGAGATGCTGGCCGCGTGGATCGCCGACGACGCCGCCGACGAGCTGTGGGGACGCCCGGTGGCCGAGGTCGACCTCAACTCGTGGCAGGCCGAGGACCGCGTCGAACTGCCCGGCGGCGTCCAGGCGGGCGACCGGCTCGTGGTCCACTTCGACGCCGGCGGCAGGCTGGACGCCGTGGTGACCAGGCGATCCGACGGCGAACTCGGCTCCAACCTCGACTTCTCCTCCCTGCGCTACTCCAGGCCCGCCGAGGCGCAGTGGAGCTGGGGCGTGGCCGCGGGGCTCGGACCGCATCCGCTGCCAGGCGAGGAGCCCGACCCCTACGCGCGGACGGTGCCCGACGACGCGGTACGCATCCTGCGCGGGTGGGCGCTGGGCCACGGCGCGACACGCGAGCAGCTCGGCGAGGGCTGGTCGAACGTCGGCGACGTGGTGGGCGCGATCGAGCGGGTCGACTGGATGTGGCGCAGCGCCGAATGGTTCGGCTGGTGGCGCGGAGCGTCGGCGCTGGTGGACGCGTCGGGTTATCTTCCCCACAGGCTGGAAGAACTCGCGGCGGGCTGAGCGTTACGCCATGTCGTGAAAGTTGAGATCTTTTCCGACGTCGTCTGTCCCTGGTGCTACATCGGACACCGGCGCTTCGCCCGGGCCGCGGCGCGTTTCGCGGGCGAGGTCGAGGTGACCTACCGCCCCTTCGAGCTCAACCCCGACGCCCCCGCCGAGGGTGAGCCGCTGCTGGAGGCGCTCGGGCGCAAGTTCGGCGGCTCGGCCGCGCAGATGACCGAGCACGTCGCGGCCGTCGGCGCCGAGGAAGGGCTGGAGCTGCGCTTCGGCCAGGCGATCAGCGCGAACTCCTTCGAGGCGCACCGGCTGATCGAGCTGGCCGCCGGCCAGGGCCTGGCCGCCCGGATGGCGGACCGGCTGTTCGCCGCGCACTTCACCGACGGGCTCAACATCGGCGACCCCGAGGTCCTGGCCAAGCTGGCGGCCGAGGTGGGCGTCACCGAAACCGGGGAGGCGGCCGCGCAGGTGCGCGAGCAGCTGGCCAGGGCGCGCGAGCTGGGGATCACCAGCGTGCCGTTCTTCCTGTTCGAGGAGCGGTTCGGGGTGTCGGGCGCGCAGCCGGAGGACACCTTCCTGGCCGCGCTGGAGGAGGTCGCCCAGCGCACGGCCGGCTGAACGGCGCGCCCCGTCCCTGTCGGCGCCCCGTCCCTGCCTGCGGCCCGTCCCCTACGGCGGGCTGGGCCCTCCCGTAGGGCCGGTCCGGCCATCCCGTACGGCGGCCTCACAGCCCCAGTTCGACGGCCAGCCGGGTGAGCTCGGCCTTGCCGGCGATCCCGAACTTGGCCCTGACCCTGCGGAGATAGGTGTCGATGGTGTGCATGCTGACCCCCATGCGCCGCGCCGCCTGCGCGTAGGTGCAGCCGGCGGCGATGTGGCGCAGGGTCTCCGCCTCGCGGGGCGACAGGCTGGTGCGTTCACCGCCGCGGGCCCCTCGGACGAACAGGACCATCTCGTTTCTTCCGGTGACTCGGCGACGGCCGAGGAGACGTCGTGCTCCTCCGCCATGGATCTGCCGCCGCCGCGGCCTGATGTGCCGCGCCGGGACCGTGGGCGGCCGGCGCCTGCCGGTCCGCCCGTGACGGATGCGGACGCGGCCCGCCACGGCCCCGCCCCTTCCGCTGTGTGCTGTCGCTGAGATTTGTACCGGTATCTGGTTGCAAGTCGCTTTCGGGTGGCTTGCCGGGCGAGCGGATCGGGGAGGCCGCGTTGGACGTCGGCGGTGCCGGCGAGGCCGGGCTCGGCGGGTATGCGGGAGGCTGTCGCCGCGACGCTGTCAGGGTTCACGAGGCGCGCGGCGCACCCGTCGATCGGCGTGACCGGCCGCCCGGGTGACCCGCTCACGGCGTGGCCGCGAGGGCATGCTGGTCGGGCATGTCGGACCTCCTGGCCGCCGGGGCCTCCCGGCTTTACTTCCGAACATCTGGCCACACGTTTAAACGCAGTGCAATGACTCCATTACTCTCCGTATGGAGAGCATGGAGCACGTGCACGCTCACGGCCCCGGCCGGGCCTCGGACGGGGGCGCCGATCGGCTGACCCCCGCAGCGGTCCACCACCAGGTCTTCACCGTGGTACGGCTGCGCGAAGGCTACGACCTGGCCGAGGTCGACGCCTTCCTGGCGCGGGTGGAGGCCGGCCTGGCCCTGCTGTGGGAGGACAACGCCCGCCTGCGGGAGCAACTGACCGCCGGCCCGGTCGCCGCCCACGAGCGGGCCGGCCGGATCCTCGTCGAGGCTCAGGCGCGGGCTCTGGCCGTCGAGGACGAGGCTCAGGCGCGGGCGCGTGCCGTCGAGGACGAGGCCAGGGCGCGGGCGCGTGCTCTCGAGGACGAGGCGCAGGCACGCGGGCAGGCGGTCGAGGACGAGGCGAGGGCACGGGCCAGGACCGTCGAGGACCGCGCGCAGCAGTCCGCGAACGCACTCCTGGAGCGGGCCGGCGCCGCCTACCGGCAGTCGGCCGAGTTCCACCTCGACCAGCTGGCCCGCCTGGCCGCCGCCCACGGCGGGCACCTGCCCGACGGCCTCGCCGGCCATCTCGCCGAGCTGCGCCGCCTGCTGGACGGCACGCAGGGACGCGATCCCGCCACCGGACCGGCCGGGCACCCCCAGCACTCGTCCGTCGCCTGACCGCTTCACCATCCGCATCAGAAAGGCGGCGTCATGCCCGTGCCATCAGCGGCGCCCGCACTCGCCCTGACCCTGCGCCACGCCCTCGGACCCGACCTTCCCCAGCCGGCCGCCCCCACCTGGCCACCGGCCTGGCCACCCGCCGGGTCGTCGGCCTGGCTCGCCGCGACCCCGCCCGGCACCTGGCTGGCGGTGCTGCTGGTGTCGCTGTCGACGCTGGCCGGGGCGTGGCTGGCGCGCCGCAACATCGGCAGGATCGGGCTATGGCTGGCCGTCGCCTCCGCGCTGATGCTCATCACCGCCCTGGTGGAGCTGCTGCCCGACGCCTGGCACGAAGCCGGCGACACCGGCACCCCGCTGTGGCTGCTCGGCCTGTCGGCCGTGTTCGGCTTCGCGGTCATCACCTACTTCACCCGCAAGGGATGCGGCCACGCCCACGACCAACCCAGGCGCGGACAGCACGCCCCCGGCCTGCACCGCCGCGTCACCCGTGCCGTCGGCGCCGCGCTGTTCGGCGGGGTCGGCACCGCCGCGGCGCTCACCGTGCACCGCCTCGTCGAGGGCGCCACCCTCGCCCTGGCCGCCTCGGTGGTGGTCGTGGCGGCCCTGATGATCCACTCGGCCAGCGAGGGCCTGGCCCTGACCGCCCTCCTCGACCTGGCCCGCCGGCGCCTGACGCCCTGGCTGGCGGCGTCGTGCCTGAGTCCGGCGGTCGGCGTGGTCCTGGCCGTGCTCGCGCCCCTGCCGCCGTCGCTCGTGCCGCTGCTGCTCGGCATGATCACCGGCGTGCTGCTGCGGACCGCCGTCGTCGGTCTCAAGCTGGCCCGTACGGCGGGCGGCGGCCGGCTGTCGGCCCGCCACATGGCGATCACCGGCGCCGCCGTCCTGGTGACCACGACCCTGCTGGTCGCCGCCCAGTACGCGCTCGACGACAGCCGCACACCCCTGGGCCTCGGCACCACCTCCAACGCCATCAGCGGCCACACGACCACCCCCCACCAGACCACCGGCCAGGCGACCACTGACCAGACGACCACCGGCAGGGAGGCAGAGCAGGCGGCCACCTCCGCCGAGAGCACCGGCCAGGAGACGACCGGCCAGGAGACGACCGACCAGACGACAGCCGGCCAGGAGACGACCGGCCAGGAGACCATGGGGCAGAGCCCCGGACAGGAGAGCACCGGCCAGGCGACCGGGGAGCAGGGGACGACCAGTCAGGCGACCGGGGAGCAGGGGACGACCGGCCTGGCCGGGAAGCACGGGGCGGACGGGCACGCGACCGTCCCCGGCGAGGCCACAGGGCAGCAGGCCGCTGTCCAGACGGCCACTCCCGGCGCGACCGCGGAGCAGCCGACCCCCGGCCAGGCGAGCACCCCCCGCAAGACCACCGGGCACGCGACGACCGGCCGGGCGGGCGGCCGGACGGGCGGAACCCTCCTCACCCCGCAGGCGCTCCCCGCCCCGTCCGCGGGACCGGCGCCCGCTCTCAGCCGCGCGCAGCTGCGGCAGGGGCTGGCGGACGGTCGCCTGGACCTGGCCGGGCTGCTGCGGCGCACCGACGCCACCACCGCCGCCACGCCGGTCGGCTGGCTGCTGCGGGCGGTGCCGGAGTGGCGCGACCGCCCGGTCGGCAGGCTGCTGAGCAGGGGCGGAATCGCCGCGGACGCCACCGTCGGCGAGTTGACCACCCGCCAGCGCCGCTACCTGCTGCGCGCCCTCGCGCAGTCGTAGGCACGCCGGGCGTGTCGGCGCGCTCTGGCGCAGTGGCAGGCACGCCGGGTGTGCCGGCGGGCTCTGGCGCAGTCGCAGTAACGCCGGGCGCGCCGGCGGGACGAACTCTCGCCGGCGGTCAGGAGGCCGACAGGCTGGGCTCGGGCATCGCCAGCTGGCCCGACCGGTGGTGGCGCCGGCACAGCACCTGGTAGCGCACCGGGGAGGCGTCGGTGTCGCCGATCACCACCTGCTCGCCGCTGCGGGCCATCGTCCCGCCCACCACGCGGGCGTTCAGCAGGCCCGGGCGCCCGCACCAGCACAGCACCTCCACCTGCAGCCTGCACACCTCGTCGGCCAGCTCGAACAGGCGCTGGGCGGCGGGGAACATCTGCGAGCGGAAGTCGGAGGCCAGGCCGAAGGCGTAGACGTCGATCCCGTGGTGGTCGACCAGGTCGGCCAGCTGCTCGATCTGCGCCACCGTGTAGAAGCACGCCTCGTCGCAGATCAGGTAGTCGATCCGGTCGTGCGCCACCACCAGCGCGACCAGGTCGAGCCCGTCGTCCACCTCAATCGCGTCGAGGCCGAGCCCGATCCTGCTGGTGACCTGGGGCCCGCCCGACCTGTCGTGCTTGGTCAGCACCAGCCCGCGTCTGCCCTGCCGCCCGTGGTTGTAGTTCATCTGCAGCGCCAGCGTGGACTTCCCGCAGTCCATGGGGCCGAAGTAGAACTTCAGCACGGCGTCGCGGGCGGCCGAGGGGACGGGAGAGAGCGCGGACAATTCGGTCACAGGCCGCTAGTAGTACTTTGTTAGTTCGTCATGGTGGTCGTTGATGGCAGGTGGGGCATCGGCCGCTCCAGGTGGCTAACAGCACCTGGAGCATGTGCAGG